>DASQBG010000235.1:0-50067 GCA_035635335.1 Myxococcales bacterium
TCATCAGAGGTCCAGTTCGCCGCGGAGGATGACGGTGGCGGGGCCGGTGATCCAGGCGCGGAGGTCGGAGGGATTCGATCCGGGGCGGAGCTCGATGTCGATCCGGCCGGGGCGGCCCAGCTCGTCGCCCTGGGTGAAGACCAGGTTGCGCGGGAGCTCGGCGGGCACGAGCTGCTGCAGGAGCAGCGCGAGGTGCCCGGAGGCGCTGCCCGTGACCGGATCCTCGGACACGCCGTGGTCGGCGAAGATGGCGCGCAGCGCGGCATCCACCCCGGGCTTGGGCGCCAGCGCGAACGGGACGAATCCCACCACCCCGAGCCGCTCGGCGAGGGCAGGCAACGCGCCTGGGTCGCCGCGTACCCGGGCCAGCGCCCCCCGGTCGCGCAGGCACAAGTAGAGGTTTCCCTCCTCGGAGAGCGCGCGGTGCGGCAAGAGCTTCGGATCGAGCATCTCCGGGACGAGGTTCAGCGCCGCGAGCAGCGCGCCGTCGACCAGCTGCTGCTCGAATCGGGCCGGCGGCGTCTCGAAGAGGGCGCGCAGCCTGCCGTCCTGACGCGACAGTTCACCCCTGAGCAGCCCTGCCTTGCAGGTGAACGAGACGCGGGTGACGCCATGGGCGGGGACGCGGATGCGCTGCGCCTCCTCGACCAGCACGTGCAGCGCCGCGAGCGTCGCGTGCCCGCAGAAGCGCACCTCGGAGAAGGGGGTGAACCAGCGCAGGTGGAAGGCAGCCTGGGGCTCACGCGCGGGCAGCGGGAAAGCGGTCTCGGCGTGCTTGAGCTCCTCGGCGATGCGCTGCAGCTCCGCCGTGGCGAGGTCGCGCGCGTCGAGAACGACCCCTGCCGGATTGCCGGCGAGCGGGTGCGCGGAGAACGCGTCCACCACGTAGCAGGGCCGCTTCACCGGCGCTCCCGTTCACACACCGCGGGCCTCGGCGCCCCAGATCAGCTTGTGCAGCTGGAGCTGCAGCCGCGCGGGCCGCCCGCTCTCCAACAGCCAGCGGGCGAGGTCCCGCGGGGCCACCTGGCCGAAGCTGGGCGAGAACAGCACCGGCACGCGCGTCCACAGCCCGAGCTGGTCGATCACGCGCACCGCCCAGCGGAAGTCGTCCTCGTCGCAGACCACCACCTTCAGCTCGTCGCCGGGCACAAGCCGCTCGAGCTCGCGGAAGTCGGTGTGCGGCTCGCGCGACCCGGGCGTCTTCAGGTCGACGATCTTCTTCACCCCGGGCGGGAGGCGGTCGAGCGGCCTCTGCCCGTGCGTCTCGAGCGACACCTCGTAGCCGCGATCGAGCAGCTCCTGCGCCAGCTGCGGCAGCTCCTTCTGCAGCGAGGGCTCGCCGCCGGTGAGGCAGACGAATCGGGCGGAGTGTCCGGCGACCCGCTCCAGGATCTCGGCCCGGGTCATGTCGGTGCCGCCATGGAACGCGTAGGCGGTGTCGCAGTACTGGCATCGCAGGTCGCAGCCGGTGAACCGGACGAACACGCAGGGCTTTCCCGCGTGGGTCGATTCCCCCTGGATGCTCTCGAAGATCTCGGTGACCCGCACGCCCGGCGATCTATCCGGCACGTCGGGACAAAGCAATTGCAGCGGCAAACCGATTGCACCATGGAGCGCACGGAGCACGAAAAACGTTTCACGCAGAGCACGCGGAGACCGCAGAGCAAAAATTGTTTTGTTTCTCCGCGAACTCTGCGAGCTCTGCGTGAGACGCTTTTAGTGACCTCCGTGTGCTCCGTGGTGCGTTCCTTTGGCCCGTCATGTGGCCGGTTGGTCGGGCCAGGGGGAGCCGAGCCAGGAGGTTCGGAGGCGGGTTTGCTGGTCGGAGGCGCGGGGGTCGGGGGTGAGCACCACCGTGTCGCGGGGGGCCGGGGCAAGCTGGACGCGCACGTCTAGCAGCTCGTCCATCCGGAACAGGGTGAGCCGGACCTGCTGGCCCGGAGCGGCCCGGGCCAGCCGTTGCTTCAGGTCGGTGCGGAAGCCGTCCAGCGCGACGATCTCGTCCCCCGCTCCGATGCCGGCCTGCTGCGCGGGCGAACCCTCGACCACCGACTGGACGTCGAGCACCCCGCCCCGCTCCTTTGCCTGCGCACCGAACCAGGAGCGCGCCGCGCCGTTCTGCGAGGCCTCCTTGCCGCCCTGCTCCGCGCCGCCCTTGTCCTCGGGCCCCGCCGCCGGGCGGACCACCGCGCGCAGGCCGACTCCTCCGAGCGCCTCGTCCAGGTGCAGCTCGTCGGCGGTGCGGAGGGCGTGGTCGAACCACCGCTCCAGGCCGGGGACGAGGTCCACGGCAGCCTTCTCCACGCCGTCCTCCGGCAAGCCCGGCGGGCGGCCGTGGCGCTCGAAGAGGAGACGCGCCAGATCGTCCAGCGATCGCTTGCCGCCGCTGCGCCGCCGCAGCTCGAGGTCCAGCAGGAACCCGACGACGCTCCCTTTGAGGTAGTAGGAGACCGCCGTGTTCGCGGTGCTCTCGTCCGGCCGGTAGTGCTTGATCCAGGCGTCGTAGGAGGCTTGCGCGAGCGGCGTCCGCAGTCTGCCGGGCGTGCGCTGCAACGTGGTCAGCCGCTCGCCCCAGATCTCCAGGAACCGGTGCGGCGTGATCAGGCCCGCCCGGCGCAGCGCGAGCACCTCGTACGTGCTGGTGAGGCCCTCCATCGCCCACAGCAGGCGCGTATGGTTCTCGCGCGTCCAGTCGTACGGCGTGAACGCCGCCGGCCGCACGCGCTTCACGTTCCAGAGGTGGAAGTACTCGTGCGCGACGAGCAGCAGGAAATCTTCGTAGGCGCTCTTCTGCACGAACGCGAAGCGCGGCACGAGCAGCGCGGCCGAGCGCCGGTGCTCCAGACCGCCGCGACCCTTGTCGTTCAGGTGCACGAGGAGGAGATAGCGGTCCTTGAACGGGAGCCCTCCGAAGACGGCGGCGAGCGCCTCGCCGATCTTCCCGAGGTCCGGGACCACTCGCCGCCCGTCGAAGTCGCCGCGGCCCCACACCACGAGCTCGTGCGGGACGCCCTGCACGGTGAACGAGTGCGCCACGTGCGAGGTGAGCGGTCCCATCTCGAACGGGCTGTCCGCCAGCTCGTCGTAGTCCTCCGCGTGCCAGGCCCCCTCGCGCTGCGGGAGCGCCACCCAGGTCCGCCACTCGGCCGGCGCCTCGGTCCGCACCGTGCACGGCTCGCCTTCGCGCCCGACGAAGAAGGCACACGCCGCCGCCGGATTGAGGAAGGCGTGCGTCGGGTCGACGTGGTTGGTGCGCACGGTCAATTCGAAGCACGCCAGCCGGTACTCGACCCGGACCCGCCGCGCTCCGGCGGAGGCCACCCGCCAGGTATGCTTGTCCACCTTCTCGACCGCGAGCGGTCGGCCGTCCTGGTCCACCGCGCGCAGCCCGTCGACGTGCCGCTGGTGCTCGCGCACCAGGTAGCTGCCCGGCGTCCAGACCGGCAGCCGCGCTTCCATGGACGGCGCGCCGCGGGTGTCCGCCTCGAGGGAGATCTCCGCGCGCCTCGCCTCGGGCTCCGCGATCTTCAGGACGTACGCGGTCGACATGGGCGCGGCAGTCTACCCGACCCAGGTCCTCCCGCGGGAGGAAGACGGCATCAGCGCTGCACGCGAGCCAGCAGGACCTCGGAATCGGGCGTATCGGACTGCCCACCCACCAGCCGGACGAACCGCGCGTGCTCCCGCTTGATGCGGCGCGGGTACTCCTTGTAGGTGTCCGGGATGTCCTTCAACCGCCCGCGGTATTGCTTGATGCGCTTGGGGCCGGCGTTGTAGGCCATCAGCGCCTCGTCCCGGGTGCGGAAGCGGCGCTCGATCCAGCGGAAGTACCGGATCGCCAGACGCACGTCGACGACCGGGTCGTCGGCCACGTCGAGGTCCTCGCCGCCCAGGTCGGGCTCCCGCGCACTGATCCAGGCGAACGTGCTGGGCTTGAGCTGGACCAGCCCGTAGGCCCCGCGCTCGCTGGCCACCTTGAGGCGGAACCGGCTCTCCACGCTGACCAGGGCCAGGATGAAGAGGGGATCGTACCCGGCGCGCGCCGACTCGGCGAGGACCGCCTCGGCGAGCTTGACTCGGATGTCGGCCGGGAGCGAGGGCGCGACGCGCACCAGCAGCGCCTCCAGCTGCGGCTGCGTCATGCTGTTCGCGGGCTGGTCCCTGAGCTGGCGGTCCGCGCTGACCGTGGGTCGTTCCAGCACCCACACGTCCGCCGCGGCGCCGGCCAGGACCAGGCCCAGGCAGACGAGCAGCGTTGTCCGGACGCGGGGGCGGCCGATCATCCGATCGGGTTCTCCCGAGGGGACCCGAACAGCGAATCCTGAACGGCCGCGCGCAAGTTGCCCATTCTGCACCCCGCGGGAAGACCCGGGGCGGAGCGCCCCGAGCACACAGGCAAGCTAGCGGTTGTCCGTGAAGGTAGACAAGGACCGCTGTGCGCAGCCCTCCGCCCCTGTAGTACCGCTACTTTACAGGCCTAGTTGATGGGGGGTTGCGCGCCGTTGGGCCCCGACTCCGCGGCGGCATCCTTGGGCGGCACCGGGCTACGGGCGAGCTCCTGGACCTTGCGGCCCAGCTTCTCCAGCTCAGCGCCGAGGTCCGCGATGCGGTCTCGCGTGTCGCTCTTGGCAGCCGAGATCAAGACCTTCAGCTCGGCCTGGGCGCGGTCGCCGAGGGCCTCGAGGACCTTGCGGGCCTCCGCCTCGAACTCCTTCGCCTTCGCCGACGCCTTCGCCTGGGCCGTGCCGAACGCCTGCTTCACCTGCTCCGACGTGAACATTGCCAAGCCTCCCGTGACGCACTGCGTGACCGACACCATGTAACGCGATGCGGCGTTGTGTCAAGGTTGTCGCTCGCCAGAGTCGGAGTGGGCATGTACAGTCCGGACATGGACGGCGCACCTACATCGTCTCTGGCAGGCATTCCGCCCGCCTCGGAACAGCCGCGTCCGGCGCTGCCGGCGGCGCTCTCGGTGGTGCCGCCGCCCGAGCCGGTCGCGCCGATCCAGTCGCTCTCGGACGCGCGGTGGTTCATCAACCGGGAGCTGTCCTGGCTCGCCTTCAACGAGCGGGTCCTGGAGGAGGCCTGCGATCCGCAGGTCCCCGCGCTGGAACGGCTGAAGTTCCTGGCCATCACCAGCAGCAACCTGGACGAGTTCTTCATGATCCGGGTCGCCGGACTCAAGTCGCAGCTCTCAGGGCACGTCGAAGAGTCGGGACCGGACGCGCTCTCGCCGGGAGAGCAGTTGCAGGCCATCAGCGTGCGCGCCCACGAGATGGTCGCGCGGCAGTACCGGGCGCTGCTCGCCGACGTGCTGCCCAACCTGGAGCGCGCCGGCGTCCGCCTCCTGGGTCCCCAGCAGCTCTCGGCGGGGGCGTCGTCGTTCGTGAACGAGTACTTCTGGCGCGAGGTGTTCCCCGTCCTCACGCCCATCGCGCTCGACCCCGGCCATCCCTTCCCCCATCTACGCAACAAGTCGCTGAACCTGGCGGTCCGCTTCGGGCCCGCCGCCCCGGGAACGCGGCTCCGTTACGGCGTAGTCCCGGTCCCCAGCGTGCTGCCTCGCCTGGTCGAGATCCCCGACCACGGCCGCAGCTTCGTGCTGCTCGATGACGTCATCGCCCGGTGCGTGGCCCAGCTCTTCCCCGGCATGCCCATCGACGGGTGCTGGCCCTTCCGCGTGACCCGCAACTGGGACCTGAGCATCGACGAGGAAGAGGCGGAGGACCTGCTCGTCACCATCGAGCGGGAGGTCCGCCGGCGCGACCGGGGCAGCGCGGTGCGGCTCGAGATCGCCGCCGGCGCCGAGCAGCAGATGGTCGACTACCTGGTGCGCGCGCTGAAGCTCGGCGCGCCCGACGTCTACCGTCCGGAAGGACCGCTGAACATTCCGGATCTCCTTCCGCTCCTCGGCCGCATGGAGCAGAAGGAGCTGCACGACGAGCCTTTCACGCCGGTGGTCCCGCCGCAGCTCGGCGACGCGGAGCGCGACCTGTTCCGGTTGATCCGCGAGCGGGACGTCCTCTTGCACCATCCGTACGAGTCGTTCGATCCGGTGGTGGGCCTGATCGAGGCGGCGGCCGACGACCCGTCGGTGCTGGCCATCAAGATGACGCTGTACCGCACCGGGAAGGACTCCCCCCTGGTCCGCGCGCTGCAGCGGGCGGCGGAGAACGGGAAGCAGGTCACCGCGCTGGTCGAGCTCAAGGCGCGCATGGACGAGGAGGCGAACATCCTCTGGGCCCGCGCGCTGGAGCAGGCGGGCGTCCACGTCGTCTACGGGCTGATCGGGTACAAGACCCACTCCAAGGTGGCCCTGGTGGTGCGCCGCGAGGCGGGCGGGCTGCGCCGGTACGTGCACCTGGGGACGGGCAACTACAACCCGGTGACGGCGCGCATCTACGAGGACCTCTCCCTCTTCACTGCGCGAGACGACTTCGGCGCGGACGCGACGTCGCTGTTCAATCTATTGACCGGCTATTCCAAGCCGGCCTCCTGGAAGAAGTTCCGGGTGGCGCCGCTCGGACTCAAATCGGCGGTCCTGGAGCTGATCGAGCGCGAGGCGCAGATCGCGAAGGAGACCGGCCGGGGACGGATCGTCGCCAAGATGAACTCGCTCCAGGAGCCCGACGTGGTGAAGGCGCTGTACCGCGCCTCGCAAGCGGGCGTGCAGATCGACCTGGTCGTGCGCGGCATCTGCGTCCTGCGGCCGGGGATTCCCGGCGTGTCGGAGCGCATCAAGGTGGTCAGCGTCGTCGATCGGTTCCTCGAGCACTCGCGCGTCTGGTACTTCGAGGCGGGCGGCAAGCGCGAGGTGTACCTCTCCAGCGCCGACTGGATGCTGCGGAACTTCGTGCGCCGGGTGGAGATCGCGTTCCCGGTGGAGGACGCGGGGCTGAAGGAGCGCATCCTCGACGAGGTGCTCGGCACCTCGCTCGCGGACAACGTCAAGGCGCGGATCCTGCGCGCGGACGGGCAGTACGAGAGGGTGCAGCCGGGCACCCACGGCACCTCGGCCACACCGCTGCGCAGCCAGGAGCGGTTCATGGCCCTGGCGCGCCGGGCAGCGGCGCCCGAGGCGCAGGCGGCGGTGGCCTCGCACGACGTGTTCCCCTCGACGCAGCGCCGGCGCGAGCCCCGGCGCAAGAAGCGGATGGGATGACGCTCGCGGCGTTGTCGCTCCTGTGGTCGATCGCCGCGCCGCTCCAGGCCCCCTGGCGCGAGGTCGCGCCGGGCGTGGAGACTGCCACCGCGGCCGACCTGGGCGGCGACGCGAACTGGGCTGCCAAGGTACTGCTCGTCGACCCCGGCCTGGCCACCTTCGCGGTGCGATTCGACGCGCAGAAGCCCACCCTGGCGCAGTGGCGGCAGCGTTATCCGGGCGCCATCGCCATCGCGAACGGGTCCTTCTACTCGGCGGACGGTGGCGAGGTCCGGCCCACCTGCGAGATCGTGCAGGACGGGCGAAGGGTGAAGGGCGCCGGCTGCCTGCGACAGGACGCGCTCTGGTTCGGCGCCCGCCAGCGAGAGGCGAAGCCCGTCGCGCAAAGCACGGTGGCGGCCGCTGCGCGCGCCCCGCGGTTTTTCGCGCCGCCCGGCTTCCGCGCGGACCAGTGGAGCGAGGCGCTGAAGAGCTTCCCCGCGCTGGTGCGCGGCGGTGCGCCGACGTGCGCGGGGCCCCATTACTGCGCCGAGTCGAGCCGGACGGCGGCGATCGGTCAGCTCCGCGACGGGCGCATCCTCTTCTTCGCGTCGCAATGGCCCGCGGTGCGCCGGGACGTGGCCCGCTGGCTGGCGGAGACGCTCGGCGCCATCGACGCGGTGAACCTCGACGGCGGGCCCGAGGCGATGCTGGCGCTCCACGGCGAGCCGCTCGAGGACGTCATCGGGACGTATGGGCGCGGCCTGCCCCTGGTCCTGCTCGTCCTGCCTCCCTGACGGTGTGTGAGCGCATCGCACCGCGACGGGTCCGTGTGGAGGCGATGTTGCAAAACTGGCGCAAATCCGATACTTCGGGGCGGCGCGCTTGGCCGCTGGACGGGCGGTCGGCGCCCGGGAAGTGCTTGCAGTGATTAACTTTGTCCGTTCGCCGACAGCACCCCGCGCCGGGGACTCGTCCGGAGGCTGACGCTGGTCCTTTTCTTCGCCGCCTGCGCCGCCGTCCTGCTCGCCGCCTACGGGATCCGTGTGGCCATGCTGGGGCGCTTCGAGCATGAGCGTGCCAGCAAGGAGCCGGGGAGCTTCTTCCTGGGCCGCTTCCTGATCGAGTTCGGCTACTGGTGCTTCTCTCCGCTCGAGCGCGGCGCGCTGGCCCTGGGCGTGACCCCGAACCAGCTGACCGCGGCTTCGCTGGGATGCAGCGTCGCCGGAGCGGCGGCGTTCGCGGTCGGGCGGCCCGCCGTGGGCGGCGGCCTGGTGATCCTCTGCGCCATCCTCGACGCGCTGGACGGGATGGTGGCGCGCACGCGCGGGACGGCGTCCGACGCGGGCGAGCTGATCGACGCCGCGGTGGACCGGTACGCGGAGATCGCCACCTTCGCCGGAATCGCGGCGTATTACCGGACCTATCCGCTCGGCTTCTGGCTGGCGCTCATATCGATGGGCGGCGCGCTGCTCGTCTCCTACGCGCGCGCCAAGGGCGAGATCAGCGGGATCGACGCGCGCATGGGCGCCATGAACCGGGGCGAACGCGCGATGTACATCGGCATCGCCGGCATGTTCGCTCCGCTGCTCGCGCGGGTGCTGGAGCCCGGTGCCGTCCGGCCCGTGTACCACCTGCTGCTCGGCACGCTGGTGCTGGTGGCGGTGGCCGCGAACGTCACCGCGCTGCGCCGGTTCGCCTACATCCACCAGGAGCTGCGCAAGCGCGAGGCCGCTCCTCCGCCGCCGGCGCAGGGCGCCGATCCACTCAACGGCTGGGTCGGTCGCGCCTGGGTCGCCTCCGTGATCGCCACCCTGGTCGACTACGGCACCTTCACCGTGCTGGTCGAGCTGGCCGGCGTCTACACCGGGACCTCGCGCGCCTTGGGCGCGCTGCTCGGCGCGATCACCAACTTCACGGTCAACAAGCTGTGGACGTTCCGCACCCAGGGCGACTCGGTCTGGCACGAGGCGCCCCGCTACGCCGCGATCTCGCTCACCTCGCTTTTGCTCAACACCCTCGGCGTGGTGCTGCTGACCGATGGCCTGCGCTGGAACCCGTTGGTCGCCGCCGCGCTGGTGGGCGTGCTGGTGGGCGTGGGATGGAACCTGCCGCTGCACCGCTACTTCGTCTTCCGCCACGGGGCGCACCGCTCCCGACCCGGCCTGGCGCTGATCGGCGCGCTGGCCTCCGGCACCGCGGCAGTGGCGGTGCTCTTCGTCGCCTACGGCATGCCGTTCGCCGAAGAGGCCGTGCACGGCTTCTCCACCCAGGCGGACGACAAGGCAAAAGTCACCCAGACCAGCTACCTGCCCAAGCTGCTGCCGGAGGCGTTCTATTCGGAGAGCTACTCGTTCCTCTTCCAGGGCGAGGACGGCTCCTTCGCACGGGTGCAGTTCCTGGTCAGCAACGCCGGCCTGGAGGGACATGGCGGGGCGGCAGCCCGGGCGGTGCTGGTGGGACCCAATGGCAAGACCATCGAGGACGCGGAGGCGTTCGAGTCGGGCCAGTGGCGCGTCCTGCCCGAGGGCGCCATCGAGATGGGCGCGCACAGCCTCACCATGGGGCCCGACGCCAGCCACCACGTGCATTTCGCCGGGAAGAAGCTGGTGATCGACGCGACCGTGCTGCCCGAGACGCAGGCGGTGCGGCCCGGCGGCGGCCGCGTCACCTTCGACGCGGGCGGCCGGGCGGTGTTCGACCAGACGATCTTCGCGCTGCGCAGCAAGTTCGACGGGACGGTTTGGAGCGCGGACCGCGGCGGCCGGCGCGTGCGCGGCTTCTGCTACGCGGACACCTCCTACAGCACGGTGCCCGCGTACAAGTCCGCCTCGCTCTGGTACCGGATGGAGGCGTTCGACGACGCGGACGGCGCCACCATGGCGCTCGCGGTGCTCGTCCCACCCGAGGGATCGCGGGTCGCGCCGCAGGGCTGGCTCTACACCAGCCGGAACGGGCAGACCGAGGTGCGGTCGAGCGAGGTGAAGCTGTCCTTCCAGCGGCCGCGGCGCGAGGCGGGCGGGCGCTTCGAGTACGACGTCCCCCAGCGGGTGGTCGCGTCGGCCAAGGGCGCGCTGGGCGAGAAGGTGACGGTCACCATCGACGCGCGTCGGCTCCTCTACAAGGAGGACGTGCTCGGCGAGATGAGCCCGCTCTCCCGCTTCCTGGTCAGCATCATGGCGGCCCCGATGACGTACACGTACGAGAACCGGTACGACCTGCGCATCGACCGGCCGGGCGCGCCCGCCGATCACCGCGGCGGCACCGCCCTCTCCGAGTTCGCCTACGCGAACCCACCCTCCACGGTCGCGCAGTTCTAGCCTCTGTAAGGACCGGCGGCGGGGCCCGGGGGTGGGTCCGCAGCGCCAGCGTCGCCCCCGGGCCCCCGGCGCCGGTCCGCAGTAAAGAGTGTCCCAGAGCCGGCCATATTGGGGGGCGCAATTCTGGCGGGCCGTGGCACGTTGCTGACATGGACATGGCAGTGTAGAGGTGCCCGCGCATTGCGGATGAGAGTCGAGAATCGAAGCCCCTGGCCGGGCTTCCTAAAGGAGAGGTCGGCGTGAAGCTCACCGCGCCCCACATCGAGACCCCGGTTCCCGGCCCGAAGAGCCGGGAGCTCGTTGCCAAGGAGCAGCAGCACCTCGCGCCGGGGCTGCAAGGATTCGCGTTGATGAGCGGAATCGCCGTCGAGCGCGCGCAGGGATCGGTGGTGGAAGACGTGGACGGCAACCGCTACGTCGACCTGATCGGCGGCATCGGGGTGAACGCGCTGGGGCACTGCCACCCGGCCTACAAGGAAGCGCTGCACGCGCAGATCGAAAAGGCGACGGTGGGCAGCTTCACCACCGCCCCGCGGGCCGAGCTGATCGAGGAAGTGGCGAAGCTCACGCCCGCCGGCCTCGACCGCGTGCAGCTCTACTCGAGCGGGGCCGAAGCGGTCGAGAGCGCCTTCCGGCTGGCGAAGAACGCGACCGGCAAGCACGAGGTGGTCGGGTTCTGGGGCGGCTTCCACGGGAAGACGATGGGCACCCTGGCCGTGAACGGTTCCGGCAACCAGCGCACTTACGGCCCGACCCCTCCGGGGCATGTGCTGCCGTACGCGAACTGCTACCGGTGCCCGCTCAAGCTGACGTACCCCTCGTGCGGGATCGCCTGCGCGGACCTGGCGGGCGAGCAGCTCCGGCACCAGAGCACCGGCCAGGTGGCGGCCGTGATCGTGGAACCCATGCAAGGCACCGCCGGGAACGTGATCCCGCCTCCCGAGTTCCTGCAGCGCGCGCAGGAGATCGCCCGCGAATCCGGCGCGGTGTTCATCTCGGACGAGATGATCACGGGGTTCGGGCGCACCGGCCGCTGGTTCGCCTGCGAGCGGAGCGGCGTCACGCCCGACGTGATCACGCTGGGCAAGGGGTTCGGCTCCGGGTTCCCGATCAGCGGCGTGGTGGCCAAGCACGATCTGGCGCAGGCCCGGCCGTGGGCGAACCCGAGCGGCTCCTCGTCGAGCTACGGGGGAAACCCGCTCGCGGCGGCCGCCGCGCTCGCTTCGGTCCGGACGCTGCAACGCGAGAACGTCCTGGCGAACGTACGTACCGTGGGAGCCGCGATGCTCGCCGAGCTGCGCACCTGGCCCGAGCGCCTGCGCTGGGTCGGCGACGTGCGCGGCGAGGGCCTGTTCCTGGGCGTCGAGCTGGTGGCCGACCGCGCCACCAAGGAGCCGCTGCCGCGGAAGATCTGCGAGGAGGTCTTCCAGGAAGGGCTGCGGCGAGGCCTGCTCGCGATGAGCTACACGCACGCGATCCGCCTGCAGCCCGCGCTGACGATCGAGAAGGAAGTCGGCCTGGCCGGGCTGGCGCTGCTCCGCGAGGCGATCTCGATTGTGGCGGCACGCCACGGGGCGGGGTAACAGGGACCATCTTGGACCGCGTGCAGCCCATTCCATCCCGGCGGCGAGGGGACCGGCTGTGGGAGCGCTTCGCCGCGCTCGCCATCCTGCGCCCGTGGCTGCTCGTGGCCATCGGGGCCGTGGTGTTCGCCGGCACCCTGCCCTTCGCGGTGCGCCTCTACGGCGACCTGCGCACCGACCTCCGCGAGCTGTTGCCGCAGGGGGCGCCCTCCGCGGTGGCGCTGGAGGAGCTGGAGCGCCGCATCGGCAGCCTCGCCTCGCTGTCGGTGGTGATCCGCACCGACGACCTCAAGGCCGGTGAGCGGTTCGTCGATGCGCTGGCGGCGCGCTTGTCGAAGCTGCCTCCCGACCTGGTCGCGCGGATCTTCTGGCGCATCGACGAGGAGAAGGCGTTCTTCGACGCGCACGGCGCGTTGTACGCCGACCTCAAGGACCTGGAAGAGGTCCGGAGCGTGCTGCGCGACCGGATCGCCGCCGCCAAGCGAGCGGCGAATCCGCTGCTGGTCGAGCTCGACGAGGAGGCGGCCAAGCCGGACGCCGATCCCGCGCTGGAGGACTCCATCATGCGCGTTCGATCGGCCTTCGGCCGCCTCGACCACTTCATCGACGGGTACCTGGCCGGCGAGGGCGGGCAGACGCTGGTGGTGCAGGTCTATCCGCCCAACGCGGCCACCAGCCTCCACAACGACCAGCGCCTGTTCGCGGCGGTGAGCGGCGCCGTCGACGCTCTCGATCCGCGCAGTTTCCACCCGAGCATCCGGGTGGGGTACGGCGGCGACGTCCGCTCCGTGATCGAGAACCAGGAAAACCTCGTCCGCGACCTGCTCGTCTCCAGCATCCTGGTGTTGACCGCCGTCGCCGCCGTGCTGGTGCTCTACTACCGGAGCTGGCGCTCCATCCCGCTGCTCATCCTGCCGCTCTTCACCGGGGTGGCCGCGACCTTCGCGGTCTCGCGGTGGATCATCCACTACCTGAACCCGAACACCGCTTTCCTGGGCAGCATCATCGTCGGGAACGGCATCAACGCCGGCATCATCCTGCTGGCGCGCTACTTCGAGGAACGCCGGCGCGGCAGCGAGATGAGGCTGGCGCTGCCCATCGCGCTGAAGACTACGTGGGTGGCGACGTTCGCGGCGAGCGCGGCAGCGGCGGCCAGCTACGGCTCGCTGGGCGCGGTGAGCTTTCGCGGGTTCAACCAGTTCGGCTTCATCGGCACCGCCGGGATGCTGCTGTGCTGGGTGACCACGTATCTGCTGATGCCGCCGCTGATCGTCATCGCCGAGCGGATCCGACCGCTGCGGGAGAAGAAGCGCTCCCGGTTGACCGGCTGCGTGGCGGGCCCGTACGCGACGGCGCTCACGCGGCACACCGGCTGGGTGATGGCCGCCTCCATCGCGATCGTCGCCGCGGCCCTGTGGGGCACGTGGCGCTTCGTGCAGCAGCCGATCCAGTACGACTTCCGCCAGCTGGGCAGCCGCAAGTCGCTCACCGACGGAGCCGCGTACTGGGACTCGCACGTCGACGCCGTGCTGCAGTCGTACCAGACCCCGACCGTGGTGCTGACGGATTCGCCCGACAAGGCGCAGGCGGTCGCCGCCGCCCTCGAGGACGCGCGCCAGCGCCAGGGTCCCGACGGCACCATCGATTCCGTCTCGACGCTGCAGAAGCTGGTGCCCGACGAACAGCCTCGCAAGATCGAGCTGCTGCGCGACATCTTCCGCCTGGTCGCTCCGCGCCCGGGGACGCCGGGGCTGGTCGACGACCGCATCGCGCGCGCCTTGCCGGAGGACCTGCGGCCGACCCTCTTGCGTCTGCGCGAGCGGACGCAGCTCCGGCCGATCACGCTGGCCGACGTGCCGCAGCGGCTGAAGCTGCCCTTCCACGAGAAGGACGGGAAGTCCGGGCGCCTGGTGCTGGTCTTCCCCACGCTGTCCACCGACGCGCGCCACGGAAAGGCGCAGATGGCGCACGCGAAGCTCGTCCGGGGGACCGCGCTGAAGGCCGATCCGAAGGCGCTGATCGCGGGCCAGATCGTGCTGACCAGCGACATCGTGGATTCCGTCACCAAGGAGGGCGGTTTCGCCGCGGCGCTCAGCTTCCTCGCGGTGGCGGCGCTGACCATCCTGGTGATGCGGTCGATCCGCGACTCCGCCTGGGTGGTGTCCTCGCTCTGCCTCGGGGTGCTGTGGATGTTCGGCGCCCTCGGCGCGCTGGGCTTGCGGCTCAACTTCGTCAACTTCGCCGTCTTGCCGATCACCTTCGGGATCGGCGTCGATTATGCCGTGAACTTCTACCAGCGCTACCGCCAGTCCTCGGATGTCCTGGAATCGCTCACCGCCTCGGGCGGAGCGGTCACGCTCTGCTCGGCGACCACCATCATCGGCTACGCCACCCTGGTCACGGCCGACAGCATGGCCATCCAATCCTTCGGGCTCACCGCGGTGATCGGCGAGCTGACCTGCCTGTCGGCGGCGCTCTTCGCGCTGCCCGCGGTGCTCGCCTGGCGCGACCGGCGTCGCGCCGTGCGGGAGGCCCTGCCCCAGGAGGTGCCTCTGGTGGACCCGCTGGTGCAGACCGACCGTCCGCGGCGGGAGGCACAGGGTCTATGAGGTTGCTGTCGATGCGCGAGCGCATCGAGCAGCTGCGCCGCGCACCCCGCTTCTTCTCGGTGGGCGTGCCCGCCCTGTGCGCGGCGTACCTCGCTCTGGTCACCGCGCTCGGCGGCCCCGGGCCGGAGCACTTCATCGCCGTCGGGCTCTTCCTGGGGCTCTCGCTCTGGAGCGACGACTCGCGCCGCCTGGCGCGCGTGGCGATGCCCTTCGTGCTCTACGGGCTCGTCTACGACTCGATGCGCTGGTACGAGGACGCCATCCGCTCGCCGGTCATCCACCTGCACGAGCCGTACAACTTCGACCTCAAGCTGTTCGGCATCCGCACCGCGGCCGGGACGGTCACGCCGAACGAATGGTTCCAGCTGCACACCAGCCGCGTGCTCGATTTCGTCTGCGGCCTGTCCTACACGCCCTTCCTCTTCATCGGCGAATCCGTGGTGCTCGCCATCTACCTGCTCTTCCACGGTCACGAACGGCGGGCAGTGCGCTTCACCTGGGTGTTCTTCGTCTCCAACGTGATCGGATTCAGCCTGTACTACATCTACCCGGCCGCCCCGCCCTGGTACGTCGCAGCCCATGGGTTCACCGCCGATCTCAGCGTGCGCGCCTCGGCCGCCGGCGCCGAGCGGTTCGACCAGCTGGTCGGGTTCGCCGTGATGGCCAGTTTCTACGGCAAGAGCGCGGACGTGTTCGGCGCCATCCCCAGCCTGCACGTCGTCTATCCGATGCTGGCGCTCCTCTACGGCTGGCATCTGCCGCGCTTCCGCGTCCTCGCGGCCGTCTACCTCTTCCTCGTGTGCTTGAGCGCGGTCTACCTCAACCACCACTACATCCTGGACATCCTCATCGGTTTCCTGCTCGGCCTCGCCGTCATGGCGGCGTTCCGCCTGGCCTCCGGCCCGCTCGAGCAAAGGACGCAGGACCTCCAGGTCGAGCCCGACCGGATCGCGGTCTAACGCCGCCAGGTCCCGGAAGGTGCCCGTACCGGCAGCCGGTCTCCCGCTGCGTGTCGCTTTGCATCGATGCCGACGGCCCGGTCGAGGGTGAGGCCGTCGCGCTCCAGCAGGCGCGCCAGCCCGTCCTGGATGTCGCGTGCAACGGAGGGCCCTCGATAGATCAACGCTGTGTAGACTTGCAAAAGGCTCGCGCCCGCGCGAATGCGGCGGTAGGCGTCCTCGGCGGTGGCGATGCCGCCCACGCCGACGATCGGCGCGCGGCCGCCCACGCGCAGGTAGAGGCGGGCACAGGCGCGTTCGGCGCTCTCCCGAAGGGGCGGACCGGAGAGGCCGCCCGCCTCGGTCGCGCGCGGGTGTCCTGCGACGCCCTCCCGCGAGAGCGTGGTGTTGGTCGCGATGAGCCCGTCGGCGCCGCCGGCGAGCGCCGCGTCCGCGAGGGCGTCGAGGCGCTCGGGCGGCTCGTCCGGCGACACCTTTACCAGGAGCGGCACGCGGCGCCCGGTCGATCGGTGGAGCTCGTCTCGCGCCCGGGCCACCGCCTCCACCAGGGCCCGCAGCTCGCCCGCGGCCTGCAGCTCGCGCAACCCGGGCGTGTTCGGGCTGGAGACGTTGATCGCCGCGTAGTCCGCATGCGGCGCCAGCGCCTGGAAGGCGGCCAGGTAATCCTCGGCCGCGCGCTCGTTGGGCGTGTCCTTGTTGCGGCCGAGGTTCACGCCGACCGGGCCGGGCTGGCGCGGGAGGCTCGAGAGCCGCCGCGCCACGCGGCGCGCACCCGGGTTGTTGAAGCCCATGCGGTTGACGATCGCGCCGTGCTCCGGCACCCGGAACAGCCGTGGCCGCGGATTGCCCGGCTGCGGCCGCGGGGTGACGGTCCCCACTTCGACGAAACCGAAGCCGAGCCGGAACCAGGCGGGCACCAGCACCTGGCCCTTGTCCATCCCGGCCGCGAGCCCGACCGGGTTGGGGAAACGAAGACCCCACAAGGTCTGCGCAAGCGCCTCGCGCGCGCGCGGCCGCCGCCCGGCGCGCGACCAGAGCCAGAGCAGTCCGCCCGCCAGCGCGTGCGCCGCCTCGGCGGGGAGCAGGAAGAGGATCGGGCGCAGCAGGCGATACACGGCGGCGCACCATATCGCGCAACCCAGTTGCCCGCCGCGCCTCCCCCGCGCACAATGGACCCTTTGGACGCATGGTCGAAAGACGCGCGCGAAGCGCCTGCACGAGCCGTCCCGCCGCAGGGTACGCAGGACCTCCTCTTCGAGGCCGCGCGCCGCCTGCGGCGCTGCGAGGCGGCGCTCGCCCGCGTCTTCGAGGAGCACGGATTCGCGGAGGTGATCCCGCCGTCCATCGAGTCGGCCGAGGTGTTCGGCGACACCGCGGGAGGCGGCGCGGACGCGCTGCGCGCGGTCGATCGGCACGGCCACCTCCTCGCCCTGCGCGCCGACTTCACCGCGCAGGTGGCGCGCATCGCCGCGACGCGGCTGTCCGGGATCTCGCCGCTGCGCCTCTATTATCGCGGCAGCGTGGTCCGCGAGTCCGCGGCCGACTCGGGCGTCCCGCGCGAGCGCCTGCAGGCCGGCTGCGAGCTGGTCGGTGAAGCCGGACCGGAAGCGGATGCCGAGATGCTGGCGCTGGCGGCGGCCTCGCTGCTCGCCCTCGGCATCCCGGCGGGCGCCGCGCGCATCGCGGTCGGGGCCGTCGGATACTTCTCCGCGCTGATCGCCGCCGCCGGCGCCTCGCCCAGGCTCGCGCGCGCGCTGACCGATGCGATCGATCGCAAGGATCTGCCCGGCCTGACCCTCCTGTGCACGCGGGAGGTCCCCCCGGGAAGAGCGCGCGACGCGTTGCTCATGCTCGCCCAGCCTCCCCGGCCGCAGGCGGAAGCGACCGCCCTGCTCTCGCGCGCGCAGCAGCTCGCTCCAGGGGACGATGCATCCTCTGCGCTGCAGCGGCTTGTGGCCGCGCTCGATCGCTTGCAGGCGCGGGAGCTGGGGGCGGAGCTGGAGGTGGACCTCGGCGAGGTACGCGGGCTCGGCTACTACACCGGGCTCGTCTTCAACCTCTACGCCGCGGGCGCGCCCCGCGCGGTCGGCGGCGGCGGCCGCTACGACACGCTGCTGGGCCGCTTCGGGGATCCGCGTCCGGCGGTCGGCTTCTCCCTCGACCTCGATGCGCTCGTGCCGCTGGCGAGGCCCGCATGATCACGGTCGCGCTGCCGAAGGGGCGCACCCTGCAGGCGGCCTTGGAGCGGTTCGCGCGCGCGGGGCTGTCCCCGGAGGAGGACTTCGCCACGACCCGCAAGCTGATCGTGCCGGCCCGCGGAGCGCAGGCCCGGTTCCTGCTCCTGAAGGATCCCGACGTGCCGCTCTACGTCGAACGCGGCGCCGCCGACGTGGGCGTGTGCGGGCTCGACCACGTGCTCGAGTCCGGCGCCGACCTCCTGGTGCCGGTCGACCTGGGATTCGGGACCTGCCGCCTGTGCTTGGCCGCGCCGAGGGACTCCGCGGTGGCACGCGGTTGGCGCTCGGGAGAGAGCGGCGCCGAGATGGGACGGTCGCTGCGCGTCGCGACCAAGTACCCGCGTCTCACCGCCCGGGCGTTCGCGCGGCGGGGCGTGCCGGTGGACCTGGTGCGGCTCTCCGGGTCCGTCGAGCTGGCGGCAGTGGCCGATCTCGCCGACGCCATAGTCGACTTGGTGGAGACCGGCCGGACGCTCCAGGAGAACGGGCTCCTGGTCGTCGAGGAGCTTCTTCAAGTAAGCGCACGGCTGGTCGTGAACCGCGCGTCGTACCGCCTCAAGCTGGAGGAGCTCTTGCCGGTGCTGGAGCGGGTGGGAGGCCCTTCGTGATCCGACTGCTGGATCTCGCGGATCCGGCGCAGCGCGCGCAGGCGGCGGGCCTGCGCGCCGCCGCGGCGACCCCGCCGGAGGTCGTGGCCGCGGTCTCCCGCATCATCGGCGAGGTGCGGGCGCGCGGCGACGACGCCCTGCGCGACCTGACGCGGCATTTCGACGGCCCCGACCTGGCCGACCCGTTCCTGCCGGAGCCCGAATGGGACGCGCTGGCCGCTCGCTGCCGGGAGCCGGTGCGCGCCGCCCTGGAGAAGGCGGCCCAGAGGGTGCGCGCGTTCCACGCCCCGCAGGTGCCGGAGAGTTACGAGCAGCGCCTCCCGGACGGCGGCCTGCTGCGGTGCCTGGTCCTCCCTCTCGCACGCGCCGCCTGCTACGTCCCGGGCGGGCGCGCCGCCTACCCCTCCACGGTGATCATGACCGCGGCGGTGGCGCGGCTCGCCGGAGTGCCAGACGTCGTACTCGCCACCCCTCCGCGGCGCGACGGCAGCATCGTGCCCGAGGTCGCGGCTGCGGCGCGCATCGCGGGCGCCACGCGCATCCTGCGGGCCGGTGGTGCCCAGGCGATCGCCGCGCTCGCCCTCGGGACGGCCGCCATCCCGCGTTGCGACGTGGTGGTGGGGCCCGGGAACGCCTACGTCACCGAGGCCAAGCGGCAACTCTCCGGCGAGGTGCGCATCGACTCGCTCGCCGGGCCCACCGAGGTGGCCATCGTCGCCGACGCGTCGGCCGAGGCGCGACTGGTCGCGGCCGACCTGATCGCGCAGGCGGAGCACGATCCTCTCGCCCTTGCCCTGCTCATCACCCCGGACCGGGCCCTGGCGCAGGCGGTGCAGGCGGCGCTCGAGGCGGAGCTGCGCGACCGGCCGAATCGAATCGCGGTCGAGTCGCTGCGCGCGCGCGGAGCGGCGGTCGTGGCGCGTTCCCTGGACGAGGCGCTCGCTTTCGCCGACGAGCTGGCTCCGGAGCACCTCGAGCTGCTGGTGCGCGAGCCCGCCGCCGCGCTGCCGCGGGTCCGCCGGGCGGCCGCCGTGTTCGTGGGACCGCACGCGCCGGTGCCCGTGGGCGACTACCTGGCGGGCCCCAACCACACCCTGCCGACCTCCGGGACGGCGCGGTTCGCCTCGCCGCTCTGCGCTTCCGACTTCGTCCGGCGGCAGAACGTGATCGAGTACGGCGCGCGCCAGCTCGCAGCCGACGCCGCCGACATTCGCGCGCTCGCCGAAGCGGAGGGGCTGCACGGGCACGGGCGGGCGATCGAGGTGCGCAAGTGAAGCCGCCCGAGAGCTTCGTGCGGCGCACCGTGCGTCCGTTGGCTGCCTACGGTCCGCCCCGCGACCCCGCCCCGGTGCCGTTGCACCTGAACGAGAGCCCCAGCGACCTGCCGCAGGACCTCAAGCTGGAGCTGGCCGAGCGCATCGCGCGATCCGACTGGAGCAAGTACCCGATCGTGGACGGAACTCGCCTGGCCGAGGATGTGGGGCGCGCCTACGGGGTGGATCCGGCCGGCGTGCTGGTCGGGAACGGGTCCAACGAGCTGCTGCAGCTCACGCTGCTCGCCTGCCTCGAGCCCGGCGATGCGGTGGTGGTCGCCGCGCCCTCGTTCTCGCTCTACGCGCTGCAGGCGACGGCGCTGGGCGCCCGCGTGATCGAGGTGCCGCTGCGCGCCTCGGACGGCGCCTTCCGCTTCCCCATCGACGAGCTGATCCGCGCCGCGAGCGAGGCCTCGGCGAAGCTGGTGCTGCTCGGCTCCCCCAACAACCCGACCGGGACGACGCTCGCCGCTGCCGATGCCGCGCGGCTCGCCCAGGAGGCGCCGGGACTCACCGGCATCGACGAAGCGTATCGGGACTTCTGCGGGCAGGACTTCGCGCCGCTCCTGGCCCGCGCGCCGCGCCTGCTGCTCTTCCGCACCTTCTCCAAGGCGCTGGCGGCGGCCTCCATGCGCTGCGGCGCGCTCCTGGGGGCGCCCTCGCTCTGCGCCGAGCTTCGGAAGATCCAGCTCCCCTACAACCTGAGCGCCGTCACCTGCCTCGTGGCGCAGGCGTTGATCGCCCGACCCGAGCTGGTGCGCGCGCGAGCGCAGCTGGTGGCGGACGAGCGGGAACGCGTCGCCGCCGGCCTGCGTTCCGCCGGGTGCGCGGTGCACCCGTCAGGCGCGAACTTCCTGCTCTTCGAGCAAGACCGCAGGCCGGCAAACGAACTGCACAAGGCGCTGTTCGCGCGCGGCGTGCTGATCCGCAACGTCTCCTCGGGGCGCGACCTGTCGCGGGCGCTGCGCGTCAGCATCGGCGCGCCGCCGGCGAACGACGCCTTCCTCGCCGCGCTGAGGGCCGAGCTGTGAGCTGGTCGCGCGTGCAGGCGGTGATCTTCGACGTCGACGGCGTGCTGCTCGACGCGCGCGCCAGCTATCACGCGGTCGCCGAGGAAGCCGCCCGGCGCGCCGTGGCGGAGGTGCTGGGCGAGCCGTGCACCGCGCCCTTCCAGCGCGAGCACGAGGTCGGGCAGTTCAAGGCGGCCGGGCGCTTCAACGACGATTGGGAGATGGCGCGCGGGATCGCCCTGCTCCTGCACCTGCGGCAGCGCGGCGCCGCGCCCGAGCTGCAGCGCTTCCTGCAGGCCGCGCAGGGCGGCGGCGTGGACGGGCTCGCCAACGCCCTGCCTCTCATCGCCGCCATGTACCCACAAGAAAGGATCTCGCGGCTGTGCGGCGCCCTGTACGGCGGCGGCTCGCATTGCCGCGAGCTGTTCGGCTTCGACGCCCAGGAGGCGCTGCCCGGCGCGCCGGAGCGCGGCTTCTGGGAACGGGAGCGGCTTCTCGCGGACCCCGCCTTGCTGAAGCGGGTCGCCGATCGCTTGCCCGTCGCGCTCTACACCGGGCGCAACCCCGGCGAGGCCGCCCTCGCCCTGGTGCGCTGCGAGCTGCACGTCCCGCAGCGGCTCTGCTGGGTTTCGGACGGCCGGCCGCGAAAGCCCGACCCGGAGGGGCTGATGTGGCTCTGCGGCGAGCTCCTGCGCCCCGGCGGCGAGGCCCTCTTCGTCGGGGATACGGCGGACGACCGCGCCGCGGCCGAGGCGGCGCGAGCGCGCGGCGCGCCCCTGGTCTACGCTCACGTCGACGGCCCGGGCGACACCACGCGCGCGCTCGACCGGCTGCTCGCGGAGACAGGAGCGTAGACCATGCCTCGAACCGGCGCCGTGCAGCGCAAGACGAAGGAGACCGACCTGCGCGTCACCGTCGACGTGGACGGCAACGGCGATGCCAAGGTGGACACCGGCATCCCGTTCTTCGACCACATGTTGGAGACGGTCGCCAAGCACGGCGCGCTGACGCTGGAGGTGATCTGCAAGGGCGATCTGCACATCGACCAGCACCACACCGTCGAGGACACCGGCATCGCGCTGGGCAAGGCCCTGGACCAGGCGCTGGGGGACCGCAAGGGCATCGCCCGCGCGGGGTGCTTCTACTTCCCCCTCGACGAGGCGCTGGCGCGCAGCGTGGTGGACCTGTCCGGCCGCGCCTTCCTGCACTGGAACGTGCAGCTCGCTCAGGGTCCCCGCAGCGCCATGGACCTGTCGGTGCTGGAGGGCTTCTTCAAGGCGGTCGCGGACGGCGTGCGGGCCAACGTCCACATCGACCTCCTGACCGGGCGCGACTTCCACCACGGCGCCGAGGCGGTGTTCAAGTCGTTCGCGCGGGCGCTGCGGCAGGCGTGCGCGCTCGACGAGCGCGCGGGCGGCGTGCCCAGCACCAAAGGAGTGCTGTGAGCGCGCGGGTCACCGTCGTCGATCTCGGCCTCGGCAACCTGGGCAGCGTCCTGCAAGCGCTGGCGCGGGTGGGCGGCGAGCCCCTGCTCTCCGCCGATCCCGCGGAGATCGGCCGGGGCGCGCGGGTCGTGCTGCCCGGCGTCGCCGCGTTCGGGCTCGGGATGGAGCGCGCGAAGCGGCTGGGGCTGCGCGGCGCGCTGGACGAGGCTCTGCGGCGCGGCGCTCCCGTCCTGGGTATCTGCCTGGGCATGCAGATCCTGTTCGAGGAAGGCGAGGAGGACGGCGCGCGCAAGGGCCTCGGGCTCCTCCCGGGCCGCGTGACCCGGCTTCCGCCGGGCGTCCAGGTTCCGCACATCGGCTGGCAGCGGCTGCGGACGACCGCCGCGTCGCCGCTCCTCGCCGATGCGGTCGCGCCCTGGGCGTACTTCGCGAATTCGTATCGTTGCGAGGCGCCCGGGGAGGTCACCCAGGCGGTGGCGGACCACTCGGGCGTGCCCATCGCGGCGGTGGTCGGGCGCGGCAAGGTGCACGGAGTGCAATTCCACCCCGAGAAGAGCGCGCGCGACGGCGAGGCGATGCTGGCGCGGTTCCTGCGGCTGCCGGAAGCGGCGCCGTGACGAAGGTCCTCTATCCCGCCCTCGACCTCCTCGGCGGCAAAGCGGTGCGCCTGCGCCAGGGAGACCGGCGGAGCGCCAAGGTCTACTCGGACGACCCGCCGGCGCGGGCGCGCGCGTTCGTGGCCCAGGGCGCCCTCTCGCTGCACGTGGTGGACCTCGACGCGGCGTTCGGCGAGGCGCGCCAGACGGCCGACGTCGAAGCGATCGTCGCGGCGGTGGCGCCGGTTCCGGTGCAGGTCGGCGGTGGCATCCGGCGTCTCGAGGACGTCGAGGTCACCCTGCGGGCCGGCGCCGCGCGGGCCATCCTCGGCACCGCGGCGGTCGAGCGTCCGCGGTTCGCGGGCGATGCGGCTCGCCGCTTCGGCGCGGCCCACGTCGCGTGCGGAATCGACGTCAAGGACGGCAAGGCCGCCACGCGTGGGTGGACGGAGGCCCGCGGCCCTTCGGCGGGCGATCTGGCGGCTCGCCTGGCGGAGGAAGGGATCGAGTGGCTGGTCGTGACCGCGGTCGCACGCGACGGCACGCTGGAGGGATTCGACCTGGAGCTCCTGCGCGAGGTGGCCGCCGCCGCCCCTGGCGCGAGCCTGATCGCGAGCGGCGGCGCGGGCTCGCTCGCCCACCTCGTGGCGCTCGCGGCGGCCGGACTGCCTCGGCTGGCCGGGGCGATCGCCGGGACCGCGCTGTACGAGGAACGTTTCTCGCTTCGCGACGGCCAGGCCGCGCTCCAGCGAGGTGGGTGAATGCTGACGCGGCGGATCATCCCCTGCCTCGACGTGAAGGACGGCCGGGTGGTGAAGGGCGTCCGCTTCGAGGAGCTGCGCGATGCCGGCGATCCGGTCGAGCAGGCGCGCTCCTACGGCCGGGCCGGGGCCGACGAGCTGTGCTTCCTGGACATCAGCGCGTCGCTCGAGGCTCGAGGGACGCTGGTCGCCCTGGTGGAGCGGGTCGCGCGAGAGCTGTCCATCCCCTTCGCCGTGGGGGGCGGTGTGCGCACGGTCCACGACGCGGAGGCGCTGCTGCGCGCCGGCGCGGACAAGGTGTCGATGAACACGGCGGCGCTCGCCGACCCGGGCTTGTTGACCGCCGTGGCCCGGCTCACCGGCAGCCAGAGCGCGCTGCTCGCCATCGACGCCAAGCGCCTGCCCGGGCCGCGCCCGTCCTGGGAGGTCCATTCGCACGGCGGCACCCGGCCCACCGGCCGGGACGCGGTCGCCTGGGCGCGCGAGGCGGTCGATCGGGGCGCGGGCGAGATCCTGCTCACCTCGATCGACCGCGACGGCACCGGAGCCGGCTTCGAGCTGGAGCTGACGCGAGCGATCGCGGCCGCGGTCCCGGTCCCGGTGATCGCGAGCGGCGGAGCGGGCGATGCGGAGCACTTCGCCGAGGCGTTCGCCGCGGGCGCCTCGGCGGCGCTCGCCGCAAGCGTGTTCCATTTCGGCACCTTTTCCGTCGGGCGAGTGAAGGAGGAGTGCGCGCGGCGCGGCTTCCCGATGCGCTGGCCGTTGGAGGAGTTTGACTCTGCCGATCGCTTGGAATGACCGTGATCTGTTGGGGGGTCGAGGGGTGAGCGAGCTCCCCCTTTGTAGAGGCGCCGAAGGCGCCGGATCGAAGAGGGTGACATGACTTCGACCAGCCGTGGAGTCACCGCATGATGCGCCCAGAACAACTCAAATATGACGAGCGCGGCCTGGTCCCCTGCATCGTGCAGGACGCCGCCACCGGCGAGGTCCTGACGCTCGCCTGGCAGTCTCGCGAGGCGCTGGAGCGCACGCTGCGGTCGGGCCAGGCGACCTTCTGGAGCCGCAGCCGGGGCGAGATCTGGGTCAAGGGCGCAACCAGCGGCAACACGCAGGCGCTCCGGGGCCTGCAGACCGACTGCGATCACGACGCGGTGCTCCTCCGGGTCGTGCCCGCGGGTCCCGCCTGCCATACGGGCGCGCGGTCCTGCTTCTTCGAGGCCGTCGAGGGCGCTCCGGACGCGCCCGAAGCGCCGGGAGAGACGCTGGCGCGCCTGGAGCAGGTGCTCCGGGACCGGCGATCGGACGCGCCCCCCGGCTCGTACACGGCGAAGCTCTACGGGGACGAGAACCTGCGGCACAAGAAGATCGGCGAGGAGGCGACCGAGCTGGTGATGGCCTCGCTGCGCGGGGACAGGCACGCGGTGGCCGACGAGGCCGCGGACCTGCTCTACCATGTGCTGGTCCTGCTCCGTACGCACGACCTCGGTCTCGAGCAGGTGGCCGAGACGCTGCGCGCGCGCGAAGGTCGCAACCCGCGCTGATCCGTGGCATCTCCGGATCGATGACCACGCACCTGTTCACCCCTCTGCGGCTGCGCGACGTCACCCTCCGCAACCGCGTCGGCGTCTCGCCCATGTGCCAGTACAGCTCGCCGGGCGGGCTCGCCACCGACTGGCACCTCGTCCATCTGGGCTCGCGCGCGGTGGGAGGCGCGGGTGTCGTGTTCGTCGAGGCGACCGCCGTCGAGCCTCGCGGGCGCATCTCGCCCGAGGACATGGGCTTGTGGAGCGATGCTCACGCCGAGCCCCTGGCGCGCATCGCGCGTTTCGTCGAGGCGCAGGGCGCCGTGCCGGGGATCCAGCTCGCGCACGCGGGCCGGAAAGGCAGCACCGCGGCGCCTTGGAAGGGCGGCGGACCGGTACCCGACCGCGAAGGCGGCTGGCCCGTGGTGGGGCCCAGCCCCATCCCGTTCACCGAGGGCTGGCGCATCCCCGAGCCGCTGGACGCCTCGGGCATCGCGTCCATCACCCGCAACTTCCGCACCGCCGCGGCGCGCGCCCGCGATGCCGGGTTCCGCTTCCTCGAGCTGCACGCGGCGCACGGGTACCTGCTGCACAGCTTCTACTCGCCTCACTCCAACCGGCGCACCGACGCGTACGGCGGCCGGTTCGAGAACCGGGTGCGCTTCACGCTGGAGGTGACCGAGGCCCTGCGACGTGAGTGGCCCGACCACTTGCCGATGTCGGTCCGGCTTTCCTGCACCGACTGGGTGGAGGGTGGATGGACCTTGGAGGAGAGCGTCCGGCTCGCCTCGCTCCTGCGCGAGCGCGGCGTGGACCTCGTCGACTGCAGCTCCGGAGGAAACGTCCCGAACGCGGGCATCCCCGTCGGTCCCGGCTACCAGGTGCCCTTTGCCGAGGCGGTGCGCCGCGGATCGGGGATCGCCACCGCCGCCGTCGGCCTGATCACCGATCCTGCGCAGGCGGACGAGATCGTCCGCGAGGGCCGCGCGGACCTGGTCCTTCTCGCCCGCGCCGAGCTGCGCGACCCGTACTGGCCCCTGCACGCCGCGCGCTCGCTCGGACACGGGGACGCGGTGCCCGTCCCGCCCCAGTACCAGCGCGGCTTCCCCCACCACCTGCTGAACTGAGCGGAATACCAATTGCACCACGGAGAGCACGGAGATCACGGAGAGGGTGATTTCCTCCGTGCCCTCCGTGTGCTCTGTGGTGCAGTCTCTTTTGCCCGGAGCGGCTCAGCGCCCGGCTAGCGCTTGCGGAGCTCCTTGACCATCACGATCGCGTCCTCGCCTTCGTCGACGTAGTAGTTCGGCCGCACGCCGACGGCGCGGTAGTCGAAGGCGCGGTACAGCTCGAGCGCGGCGGTGTTCGAGCGGCGCACTTCGAGCGTCATCAGGGTCGCCCCGGCCTGGACGGCGCGCTTCTCCGTCTCTCCCATGAGCACGCGCGCGATGCCGCGCCGGCGGTGCTCGGGCGAGACGGCCACGTTGAGGATGTGCACCTCGTCGTGGACCAGCCAGTGGATGAGGAAGCCCACGATGCGCTCGGTGGCGCGGCCGCCGGCCGCCGAGGTCAGCGGCTCGACGCAGACCAGGATGGTGCTCCAGTCGTGCTCCAGCTCGCGGCGGAAGAGCTCGGTCGACCAGGGATGGCGGAAGGCGGCGCGCTCGATGACCATGACCTCGTCGAGGTCGTCGGGCCGCATGCGCCGCAGCTCGAACTTGGGGCGCAGCCGGACCGCCATCAGCGACTCCCCGCCGCGACCGGGCGCGTGCCGTCGTCGAGCGGGTCGACGATGCGAACGCTCGCCTTGCGCCGCAGATCGGCCAGCAGCTCCGTCAGCAGGCGCTCGTACTTCTCCTTGGAGAGCCTCTGCCGCAGGGCCCCGCGATCGCCCTGCCCACCCTGCGCTTTCCACGCCTCCTCCAGCTCGCTCTCGCGCAGCTGGGCGGCGAGCTTGAGGCGGTTGTCGAGGTAGCGCGCGACGCGCAGCTCGCGGGCGAGGATGGCGCCGATCTCCTCGTCGGTCAGCTCCACCTGGCGCGTGAACGATTCCCAGGCGGCGGCGGTCGGGAACCGCGCGCGCAGCCGCGCCAGCGCGGAATCGACCTCGGTGTGGTCTAGGTCGAACAGCTTGAGCCGCTCCACCTCGGAGAGGACCACGCGCTCCTGGACGAGCCGCCGCAGCGACGCGGCCAGGAGCCCCCGGTCCAGCTGCGCGGAGACCATCTGCGGCCCCTGCTGCTCCACCAGGTGGATCCGGGTCTCCGCCGCCAGCTCGGAGAGCGTCACGGAGTGCGCGTCGACCACGGCGACCACCTCATCGATCAGCTGGCGCTCCTGCGCGAAGGCGCCCAGGGCGACCAGCGCGAGGACCGGCAAAGCGCGCATTCCCCGATCGTAACGATCCGCTCGCGGTCCGGTCAATTCGAGGGTGCGTTCGTTGACCACCCGGAGGGGTGTGGTTACGGTACGCCCTCCCGTGAAAGACCCCTACGCCACGCTCGGTGTCGCCCGGAACGCCAGCGCCGAGGAAATCAAGAAGGCCTACCGGAAGCTGGCCAAGAAGCTGCACCCGGACGTCAACCCGGGAGACAAGAAGGCCGAGGAGCGGTTCAAGGACGTCTCGGCCGCCTTCGAGGTGCTGGGCGATCCGAAGAAGCGCGCCCTGTTCGACGAGTTCGGCGAGGTGGCCCTGCGCCCCGGTTTCGACGAGGAAAAGGCGCAGAAATTCCGCGACTACCAGCGCGCCGCGGCCGGCGCCGGGCGCGGGGGCGGCGGTTTCGGCTTCGGCGGGTTCGAGGGATTTTCCGGCGGCGGCATGGATCCTTCGGACCTGGGGGATCTGGGGTCCATGTTCGGCGACCTGTTCACGCAGCGCCGGCAGGGCGCCGCGCGCCGCCGCGCCAGCGAGCCGCAGGTCGGCGACGACGTCGAAGCCGCCATCGAAGTGGACCTGCGCGACGCCGTGCTCGGCGCCGAGCGCGAGATCACCCTCCAGCGCCCGGCGCGCTGCCCCGAGTGCAAGGGGAGCGGCGCGAAGCCGGGCAGCAAGCCGCAGCGCTGCCCGCAGTGCAACGGCAGTGGCGAGGTGAAGGTCGCCGGCGGGCTCATGCGCGCCCCCTGTCCTCGCTGCCAGGGCTCGGGGGAGATCAAGGAACCCTGCCCGCGCTGCCGCGGCGAAGGAACGGTCCTCGAGTCGGCGCGGCTACGCGTGAAGATCCCGCCGGGCGTGGAGACCGGCTCGCGAGTGCGCCTCGCCGGCCAGGGCTCGCCCGGGGAGCGGGGCGGCGAGACCGGCGACCTGTACCTCCGCATCACCGTCCGCCCGCACCCCGCCGTGAGAATCGACGGGCGGGACCTGTCGCTCGACCTGCCCATCACCGCGGCCGAGGCGCTGCAGGGCGCCGAGGTGACCGCGCCCACCTTCGAGGGACCGGTAAAGTTGAAGATCCCGCCGGGCTCGCAGAGCGGGCGCCGCCTGCGGCTGCGCGGCCGCGGGTTGCCGGCGCTGCGGGCCGGGACGACGGGAGCGCCTCGCGGCGACCTCTACGTCGTGCTGCAGATCGTCCTTCCGCCCGATTCGGCCGCGGCGCGCGCCGCCGCCGCCGACCTCCAGAAGCTCTATCCGCCCGACGTGCGCCAGGACGTGAGGCTCTAGATGGGATTGCTCGAGCTGTTGGGGATCGGCGGCAGCAAGGACGAGCGCGAGGCGCGCTCGGTCAGGAAGCTGCAGAAGAAGGCCACCGAGAAATACGGGCCAAAAGAAAACCGCCAGGGCGCGATCGAGGAGCTGGGCGAGATGCGCAGCGCACGTGCCGTCGAGGCGCTCCTGATGCGCTACACCGTCCGCGTCGAACCCGGCATCACCGACGACGAGGAGAAGCAGCGGGTCCTGGCGCTGGTGCAGCAGGCGGGCTCTGGCATCGCCGTGCCGGTCCTGAAGAGCTTCGTCCTCGGCCGCGACGAGATCTCCTGGCCGCTCAAGGCGCTGTCGGACCTCCTGCCGGAGCCGGAGATGGTGGGATTCCTGGTCGAGGCGCTGCGCAAGGCGGCCGGCGAGTACAGCCGGGTGCCGGAGAAGAAGGTCCTCCTGCTGCACGCGCTGGCGCAGCACCAGAGCCGCGATGCGGTGCCCGCCGCCCTCCCCTTCCTCCACGACATGGACGACGAGGTGCAGATCGCCGCCGCGCAGGCGATGGCGGTCCAGAAGGACGAGCGGGCCCGCGAGCCGCTCATCCAGCAATTCCTCCGCGCCCACGAGGGCAGCAACGCGCGGGTCCGCGAGGCCCTCGCCGGCCTCCTGGCCGACACCGAGTTCGACGTGAAGGGCTACACCCCGAAGATGGAAGCCGCCCTGCCCCCCTCGTACAAGCTCGACTCGAAAGCCCGCGTGGTGCGGAAGGCTTAAGCGCGGCGAGCGAGGCGCTGGCGCACGGCGCCGGCCACCATCTCGATGGCCACCTCGTTGAGCCCGCCGTGAGGGATGATGATGTCCGCGTAGCGCTTCGAGGGCTCGACGAAGCCGTAGTGCATCGGGCGGACGGTGCGGAAGTACTGCTCGACCACGCTGTCGAAGTCGCGGCCGCGCTCCTTGATGTCGCGGGAGAGGCGGCGCAGCACGCGCACGTCCGCGTCCGAGTCGACGAACACCTTCACGTCCAGGAGCGCCCGCACGGGCTCGAGGGCCAGCACCAGGATCCCTTCCAGGACGAGGACGTCGCCCGGGTTCACCCGCTGCGTCTCGCCGGTCCGCGAGTGCAGCGCGAACGAGTACACCGGCTTTTCCACCGGGCGGCCGGCCTTCAGCTCCTCCAGGTGCGCGACCAGGAGCTCGGTGTCGAAGGCGTCGGGATGGTCGAAGTTGAAGCCGCGGCGCTCCTCGATCGGCATGTCCGACAGGTCGCGGTAGTAGGCATCCTGGTCGAGCAGCGCGATGGGATGCCCGGCCAGGCGCTCCACCAGCCGCCGGGCCACGGTGGTCTTCCCGCTGGCGGTCCCTCCGGCGATGCCGATGGTCAAGGCGCGCAAGGTGCCTACGACGGATGGCACATCTGCCGCGCGATGAAAAGCGCGGCGCGGCACGACCGGGCCTTCAAGAGCACGGCGCCGCCGCAGGGACGGCGGTTGGGCTTGCGCGGGTCGATCTCCGTGGGCGAGGATGCGCGCATCGATGGCCACCGACTCTCCCGAGCTCTCCCGCATCGCTGCCGAGGCCCTGGACATCGCGAAGAGCGCCGGCCAGGCACCGACCACCGCGCACCTCCTGCTCGCCACCTTCACCGTGCCGGGCGCGGCGGACGTGCTCTTGCGCGAGCGCGGCTGCGACGAGGACCGCGTGCTCGACGAGCTGTCCCGCGCGCGACCTCCCGAGGCGCCCGAGCTGTTCGCGCAGGCGCTCGAGCGCGCCCGCCAACTCGCCGACGACTGCGCCAGCCCGAGCGCGGAGGGGCTACATCTGGTAGTCGCCCTCGCGCGCCTCTCGCGCTCCGCCGCGGCTGCGCTGCTCGATCGTCTGGTGAACCTCGCCTCCCTGCGCACCACCGCCCTCGGGTACCTGACCGGCTCGGTCCCTCGGCGGCGGGCCGCGCAGGAAGTGCGGGTGGGGACCACCGATCGGCGGACGTACGCGCGGCCGGCCCCGGTCGTGCCACGGGCCGCGACGATCCCGCCGCCACGTCAGACCTCGACCGCGAACTCGAACCCGGCCGGGAACCCGACCTCGACCGGGATCCCGACCTCGACCGCGAGCCCGACCCGGACCCCGGACCCGATCTCCGTGTCGTTTTCGGCCCCGCGCGCCGAGCCCGCGCCGGGCTCCGTTCCCCCGGCCATGGAGCGCGGCGGGCGGTGGGACCTCGACCCCCGCGAGTTCCCTTACCTCTGCACGCATGGCCGCAATCTCTCCGCGCTCGCCGCCCTGGGCCGCCTCGACCCGGCCCTGGGACGCGAGGCCGAGGTGGAGGAGGTCCTCGACATCCTCGGCAAGCGCCGGGCGAACAATCCGGTCCTGGTCGGCGAGCCCGGCGTGGGCAAGACCGCCATCGTGGAGGGGCTCGCGCAGCGGTTGGTCGATCTCCAGGCAGAGCGCACGGTGGTGGAGCTGGACGTCTCGGGGCTGGTCGCCGGCACGCAGCTGCGCGGGTCGTTCAGCGAGCGGCTGCTGGGGATCAAGGAGGAGGTCCGCCGCTCCGAGGGGCGCGTGGTGGTCTTCATCGACGAGCTGCACATGCTCATCGGCGCCGGTTCCAGCGGCGAAGGTCCGCAGGACGCCGCCAACGAGCTGAAGGCGGCGCTGGCCCGCGGCGAGTTCCCTTGCGTGGGCGCGACCACCCACGACGAGTTCCGCCGGCACGTGCAAGGAGATCCGGCGCTCGAGCGAAGGTTCGTCCCGGTGCTGGTGCGCGAGCCGACCGCGCGGGCGACGGTGCCCATCCTGCGCGGCGCCGCCGCCCGCTACGAGGAGCACCACGGTGTCCGCTTCCGGGCCGACGCGCTCGAGGCCGCCGCGCTCCTCACCGCCCGTTACGTGCGGGACCGCTGCTTGCCCGACAAGGCGTTCGCCGCCATCGACCTGGCTGGCTCGCGCGCCCGGCGCGAAGGCCGCGGCGAGGTGCTGCGCGAGGACGTCGCGCGCGCGGTGGCGCGCATGGCCGGCCTGCCCGAGGAGCGGCTGTTGCAGCCCGACGGCGAGCGCTTCCTCTCCCTCGAGCGCAAGCTCCAGGAACGCGTCGTCGGGCATGGCCCGCAGCTCGCCGCCATCGCGCGGGCCGTCCGGCGAAACTACGCGGGCTTCTCCGCCCAGCGCCCCCTCGCCTCGTTCCTCTTCGTCGGCCCGAGCGGGGTGGGCAAGACGGAGACCGCGCGCGTGCTGGCCGAGGAGCTGTATCCCGCCAGCGACGGGGGCGCGCAGCCGGGCGCGCTGGTGCGTATCGACCTGTCGGAATACTCCGAGCCGCACAGCGTGTCGCGGCTGGTGGGAGCGCCGCCCGGATACGTCGGCTACGGCGAGGGCGGTCAGCTGACCGAGGCGGTGCGCCGTCGCCCGGCCTGCGTGGTGCTCCTCGACGAGGTGGAGAAAGCCCACCCCGGCGTGCTCCAGCTGCTCCTCCAGGTGCTCGACGAAGGGCAGCTCACGGACGGGCGCGGCCGGCGCATCGATTTCAGCGGAACGGTGGTGGCGCTGACCAGCAACGTCGGGGCGAGCGCGTTCGGAGGAGAGGCGCGCGCGGTGGGGTTCGGGGTCGCGGAGCGCGATGCGGCCGGATCTGCCGCCGCCGGCGCGCGGGCCCTGGAGCAGGCGCGGGCGGCATTCCCCCCCGAGCTGTGGGGCAGGCTCGACGAGCGGCTCGTCTTCGCTCCCCTCGGACGCGACGAGGTGGCCCGCATCGCCGACCTGCTCCTCTCGGACTCCTCCCGGCGCCTGTGGGATGAGCGGCAGATCGCGTTCCGCACCGGCCCCGGGCTGGTCGATCATCTCATCTCGCAGGGGGGCTGGCAGCTCGCCCTCGGAGCTCGCCCGATGCGGCAGACGATCCAGCGCCTGGTCGAGTCGCCGCTCGCGGACGAGATCCTGGCCGGTCGGATCCGCGCAGGCGAGCGCCTGCTCGCCTGCGCCGGGCCCGCCGGGGTCGAGTTCCGGCGCGAGGGATGAACGCCCTGCCGAAGACGGCGGCCGTGCTGGGCGGCGGCGCCGTCGGCCGGGTGCTGGTCCCTGCCCTGGGCAAGGCCGGGGTCCGCGTCGTCCTGGCCTGGAACCGCACCGAGCAGCCGGGTTGGGAGCGCGACCTGGAGGGACTGGGCGAGGCGGAGCTGGTGCTGCTCGCCGTCAGCGACGGAGCGGTCGAGGAAGTCTGCGGGCGCATCGCCCCCCTGCTCCGGCGCGGGCAGCTCGTCGCCCACTGCGCGGGCGCGCTGGGCCTTGCGGCGCTCCGCTCCGCGCTGGATGCCGGCGCGCGGACCGGCTCGTTGCATCCGCTGCGCGCCGTCGCGCATGGCAGCCCGGCGGGCGTCCTGCGCGATGCGTCCGCCGGGGTGGCCGGCTCGGACGCAACGGCGCGCGAGACGCTGCAACACCTCGCGCGTGCGCTGGGGATGTCCCCGATCCCGGTGAGCGACGGCTCCCGCGCCCTCTACCACGCCGCCGCCGTACTCAGCGCGGGCGGGCAGGTGGCGCTGTTCTCCCGGGCCGTCCAGGTCTTCCAGGACGCGACCGGCGCGCCCGAGCCGATCGCGCGCGCCGCGCTCCTGCCGCTTTCGCGCGGCGCCCTCGAGGCGCTCGAAAACCGCGCTCCGTCCGAGGCGCTCACCGGCCCGGTCGCACGGGACGACGCCGCGACCGTCCGGGCGCATCGGGCGGCGCTCGACGGCCAGAGCCTGCCTCTCTACGACGAGCTGACCCGCGCGATGCTCGAGCTGCGGCCGTCGGCCGCGATCGAGGCGCTGCTCAGAACACCCCCGGAGGAAGCGCGTTCGGCGGAGGCCCCAGGCTCCCGATCATCTCCTCCACGTCCTCGGCGACCGCCGGAGGAGCGCCCATCGGCCAGCTCGCGATCACCAGCGCCACGTGCTCGCCCGCCCGCACCACGGCGACGCGGCCGCGCGCCTCGTCGGAAACGCTGAAGGTGAAACCGTACGCCTCCCCGCCGCGTGCAGGCAGCCGGTTCACGTCCTCCACGCGGACGCCCTGCTCCGTCTGCAGGTGATCGGCGAGCAGCCGCGCAAGCTGGCGCAGCGAGCGGACCCCGTCCGCGTTCTGGACGATGAGCTGCGCGCCGGTCTCGGGCGCGCGCGCCAGGAGCGGCAGGCGCTCGCCGTCCGGGCCGCGCGCGTCGCCCTTGAAGCTCCAACGGTCGCCGTCCGGGCGCTCGATCGAGAAGGCGCCCGACTGCTCGGTCCACATCCGCGGCGCCCGCAAGCGCGGCGGAGGGCGCGGCGCGCGGCCCTGCTCGCGAGTGACGCGCGCCAGAGCGGCTGGTGAAGCGAGCACGAGCGAGACGGCCGCGGCGAGGAGGAAGACGCGCATCCCGCAACGCTCGCCATCGCTCGCGCGCCGTGCAATTGCACCTTCGTTTGCCGAGCCCCGTGTGGCAGGGCCGTTGGACCCAAGCGACCTGTCGGCTCAATGCGATGTCGACTGGCGCCGGAGCAGCTCGTTCTCCAGCGCGAGTCCCGCCTGCGCGGCGGCGAGCTCGAGGATGTCCAGCTCCTCGATGGCGCGGTTGGAAGGCCCGTTGTCCGCGTAGACCACCGCGATCACGCGCTGCCCGCCCATCACGGGGAACACGGCGCACTGCCCGGAGCGCGGCTTGCCCACCACTCGCGTGAAGATGTCGGGAAGGCCGGTCTCGTCGAAGGTGAGGGAGCGGACCGCTCCGTCGTCGAGCGCGCGGGTGAGCGCGTTCTTTCCCGTGAGCGGCAGCCGCAGGCCCCGGGTGAGCTGCGCGAGGGGCTGTCCGCTGGGGCTGTTGCCGAACGCGCCCAGGGCGGTGAGCGCCTCGCGGCGGACCAGGAAGAGCACCGCCCGCTCGACCGACTCGCTGATGATGTTCATCAGGCTGAGCGAGATGGTGGTGGAGATCAGCCCGCTGCGCAGGTCGCCGACGATACGGCGCAGCTTGGCCAGGTTCGACTGCACGCGGTCGGCGCGGGAGGCGCCCCCGGTCAGGATGTCCTTGCGCGCCTGCACCAGGCTGCGGAAGCAGGAGGCGATGGTGGCCACCTCGCCGGGGATCGCCGCGGCCACTCCCGCGGCGTACGTGGCGGCGAGGGACACGCCCCCGTCCACCACCGCGATGATGATCGCGCGGGGCCGCGCGCGGCGCAGCTGCTCCACCGCGTCGAGGGCCACGCCGCCCTCGCGCAGATCCACCAGCACGAACGGCGGCGCCTCTCCGGGCGGCGGGCCGCCGGCCTCGCGCAGCGTGACCCGGGCGACGGTAGCCTCCTCGGCGGGAATTGCCTGGCCGAGCTTCTCCGCGAACTGCTTGTCGGCTGACACCACCTGCAGTCGCGGCTTGGGCTCCAGCTCGGCGATCGGGATCGCGCGCGTCGCGGACGGCACCATCGCCTGCGCGGGCGTGGCCGGCTCCAGCCCCATCGCCGGAGTCTCCTCCGAGGTCACCGCCGGCGCCGCCGGCTCGCCGCCGCGGTTCTTCTCGTCGAAGATTCGCAGCGCATCGAGCAGCACCGCCTGCGTGTCGAGCCGCAGGTGGCCGACGATGTCCCCGGGGAAGACGGAGATGTCGTCGATGGGCTTCAGGTCGTCGAGCGCGAAGTGGAAGGTGCCGCTCGTCCAGGTGACCAGGTCGTAGACCGTGCGCTCGATCTGCTGCTGCACCGCCGTGTACATCGCCTCGGCCGAGAGGGCGCCCATGGTGACGAGGATCTGTCCCAGCGAGCGCCGCGGCGTCTCGCGCTCTTGATCCCGCAGGGCCTGGTCCAGCGTGTCCTGCGAGATGCTCCCGTTGTCCACCAGCAAATCGCCGAGCCGCTTCGACTCCGGCCCCCAGGCGTTCACGATGCGGCCCTGGTGGAAGCCGATCCCGGCGGTCACCTCGCCACGCGAGAGGGTCAGCGTGCCGGTGCGCCCGCCGAGGTGGATGAACTGCAGGGCGTCCGCGACCGAGACGTCCTCGAGGTTGCCGGAGAGGCTCATCGCCCAAGCCCCCCCGCGCGTCAGCCGCGCTTGACGAGCTGGATCAGGCTCTCCAGCGTCTTCAGCTTGCGGTCGGTCTGGTGGTACACACGCGCGGCGAACAGGGCCGAGGCGGCGTGGGCCGCGAGCAAGTCGAGGAGCTCGCGGTCCTCGGGGCGAAGCATCGCCTTGTGCTCGAACAGCTTGAGGATCACCAGCGAGCCCACCACCGCGCCCTGGACGGTGAGGGGCACCACGGCGACGGCCTCGGAGCCGTCGAGGGGACCCATGCGGAGCACGCCGTCGGTGAGCGTCGCGTCGACGGCGGGATCGCCGCCGGCGTACTTGCCGGCCGAGTAGAAGCCGCTGGCGTCCTGCGAGAGCCCCTGCCCGAGCGCGATCTCGCACTGGGTGCCGTCGGCGTTCCAGAAGAGCAGCGCGAAACGCTCGGCGCCGAGCAGGTTGGTGGCGATCTCCGCGATGGTCGACTGCACCTCCCCCGGGTCGAGCGTAGCGTGCAGCTGGTAGGTGGCGACGTACAGGTTCATCAGCCGGCCGGTCTGCTGCTCGTACTCGGCCAGCCTTCGGGACAGCTCGTCCCGGTCCTGCACCACGTCGTCGAGCCGGTCCTGCAGCTCGTTGACCGAGGTCGGCGCGGGCCTCCTGGCGGACTGCTCGAGCGAGTGGAGCAGCTCGCCGGCGCGCGCGAGGGTGGACTGCAGCTCCGCCAGCGCGTCGGCGCGGCGCTGCGGTTGGTCGTCGGTCTGCTTGGGGACCCGGACGGTCACGCGGCGGGGCTCGTGAGGCGCTGGACGACCGCGATCAGCTCCTCGTTGCGGAACGGCTTCTTGACGTACGCGGCCGCGCCCGCGTCCAACCCCCGCTGGGTCTGCTCCTCGCTCCCCTCGGTGGTGACCAGGATCACGGGGATGCCCTTGAAGCGCGCGTCGCCCTTCATCGCCTCCAGCAGCTCGAGGCCGTTCATGCGCGGCATGTTCATGTCGAGCAGCACCAGGTCGACGTCGCCGTTCTCGGCGAGGCGTTCCAGCGCTTCCTTCCCGTCGTAGGCGTGCACGAGCGGGTACTGCCGGAGCATCATCTCGAACATCCGATGAAGCAGCTTGGAATCGTCGACGATGAGGACTTTGCGCGGAGGCATGAGGCGCTTGCCATCCTGTCGCTAGGTGCAGGTGGCGTCAAGGATTGCACTGTCGCCGAACTGCGTGGTTTTCAAGGCGATATTGCCCTCATCGACGCACAGCAGAGCACACGCGCGCACGGCTACTTCCCGCACACCTCGGAGCGGCGCGCGACGCTCGCGGCGTCGGCGTTCTGCGGCACCAGCGCGATGTTCTCGCCCACCGTGGCGCGCCAGGTCGCGTCGTGGCCGTCCTCCTGGGCCTTCGCCTTGCGCTTGCCGCGCTTCTTCGCGGGCGGCGCTGGCCGGATGGCGACGGTGATCTCGGCCGCCTCGCCCTTGCGGCTCGCCACCTTCCACTCGCCCGCCGCGTACTCCTGGCCGTCCTTGGTCCGCAACTCCTTCGCATACTGCTGGGCGGACGCCTCGAAGCAGCGCTTCACCAGGCAGAGGAGCTGCGCGTCGCTGTTCGCTTCCAGCTTGCGGCATCCCGCGGGATCGATCTTCTGCAGCCCGGCTTCGGCCTCGGCGGCGCGCCGCTCTTGCTCTTCCTTCTCCGCCGCGGCAAGCCGTTGCGCGGCGGCCTTGACCCGCTCGTCCAGCTGGGCCAGCTCGGCGGCGTGCGCCTCCGCGTCGGGCGCCTTCCGGGCGCCTTCCAGCTCGTCGACCGCGCAGCGATCGTCCTTCTGCGCGAGGCACACGCGCAGAAGCGTCTCGTGCGTCGCTTCGGAATCCGGACGGAGCTGGACCGCCTTCTGGGCGGCATCCCGGGCGCGCGCGAGATCGCCGCCTGACTCGACCAGGGCCGTCGCCAGGCCTCGGAGCGCACGGGCGTCCCCCGGCCTCTCCTTGAGGGCTTGCCCGAACTGCTTGAGCGCGCCCGGATGGTCCCGCACCAGGAGCTGCGCCCATCCACGCTCCGCGGCGGTCGCCCATCCCGCCAGGTGCAGCGTCGACTGCGCGAGCTTCTCGTCCAGCGTCGCGCGCGACTCGGCGAGATCGGCGCGCTGGCAAGACGTCCGGTCGCAGGAGATGCGGCTGGTGCGCACCGAGTCGGTCTTCTGCGCGGGGTACTTCGCGTCGGTGGCCAAGCGCGTCGCGCAGCGGAAGAGCTGGCCGCCGTCCTGCGCCTTCTGCGCCCGCACCCACGCGGCCGGCACGTCTCCCTGATCGGTGACGAGCTGGTCCACCTCGAAGGAGCCCTGCGGCGGCGGGGCCCCCGGCGTGCAGCGGGCGATCTCCGGCGCCGGCATCTCGTGGAGCGCCGTGGGCCGGCGCTCCTTGGAGGCGCCGCCGCACGCGAGCGGCAACGCGGCGGCGAGCAGCCATCGGGCTCGCTTCATGCGCCGGAGCCCAGCGCATCGAGCGCCGACGTCAGCTCGGAAAGGGTGTGTCCGTTGCCCTGGCGGCGGGCGACGTCCTGCCCGCGCTCGAGCGCGCCCCGCGCTTCGCCGGTGCGCCCCAGCGCCTGCAGCAGCATGCCGAGCTGCAGGTACGCGGCGAGATAGTCCGGGGCTTGCAGAAGGAGCGCCTCGAGCTCCGCTGCCGCGCCCCGCTGGTCGCCCCGGGCCTTCAGCTCCAGCGCGAGCGCGTAGCGCGGAAACGGCTCCCGCGGCGACGCCTCGATGAACCCCCTCAGCTGCTCGACCCGATCCATGGCCCCGCTGCTCCTACTCGACGCGACCAGCGCACGCAAGACCGCGTTTCAGAGGTCGATCTGCTCCAGGTCATCGCACACGCGGAGATCGGCGCCCAGCGAGCGCGCTTCTGCTTCGATCCGCGCGGCGCCCGCCCGGCTGTCGGGCCCCAGATGCCCCAGGGCGATGCGGCGGGCGCCCAGCGCGGGGAGCAGCGCGCGCAGATCGTCCCACGACAGGTGCCGGCGCCCCGCCTCGGCCGGATAGTCGGGCGACGCACCCGAGGAGGCGGCCGGCGGCGTGCGCAGGTCGGTGCACTCGGCGCACAGCAGCGCGGCGCCGCTGGCGAGGTCCTGAAGCCCCGGATGCGGGCCGGTGTCGCCGGTGAACGCCAGCACGCCGGCCGGTCCGTGGAGGCGCAAGGAGAGCGCCACGTGCGGCGGCCGCTGGTGCTGGGCACGGAGGGCCTCGACCCGTCTGCCACAGACCTCCGCGGAGTCTCCGGGGGTCAGCTCGTGCACTTCCAGCGCGAAGGGCAGATCCTTCCCGGCGGCGTCTGCGTAGCACGCCGCCCAGAGCGCCTGCAGCCGCGCTCGCGTGCCGGGAGGCCCGGTGACCACGAGCGGGTCCTGCCGGCGGGCTCGGTACACGGCGTCGACGAGGAGGAACGGCCACCCCGCGATGTGGTCGCCGTGCAGGTGGGTGAAATGGACGGCTCGCAATTCTTGCGGATCGCGGCCGAGCCGGCGCAGGGCCAGCAGCGCGGTGGGACCCAAATCCACGGCGCAGGGAGGCGCCCCGTCCTCCACCAGCCAGGCAGTGTTGCCGCGGCCCCCCGAGGAGAACGCGTCCGCGCTGCCGAGGGCGACGACGCGCCTCATGGCGGCGGCCCCGATCCGGGCACCGGCTCCTTGGTGAGCAGGTCGCCGAGGAGCGCGAGCGCGTTGTGCGTCCCCTGCCTCAGATGAACCTCCCGCCTCAGCTTCTCCAGATTTGCCATCCCGCCGCGCAAGGAGAAGTCGCTGACCAGCGCCTCGCCGCCCCGTCGGAAGCGGATGTGCACCATGGGAAGCTCCTTTCCCGCCAGCTCGGCGTGCGCCCGGAGCAATGCGGCGTCCTCGATCCACGCCAGCGGCCAGCACAGGCGCCCCCCGCCCGCCTCGCGTTGCAAGAAGATCGCTTCGTCGGTGCACCACAGGTCGCCCACGCACGGGTCCGCCCAGCGCGGCGCGAGCACCGCGGCGCCGTCGGCGAAGCGCGTGCCGTGGTAGAGCGCCCGCGGCGCGTCCAGCAGCCGCTCGCGATCAGGATCCAGCGCGGGCAGCGGCGCACCGAACGCCGCGCGGTGCCGCTTCCGGATGCGAAACGCGCGCAGCAGCACGAACACCCCGGCGGCCACGACCAGCAAGGCCGCAACCGCCGCGAGAATGCGGAGCGCAGGCGACAAAAAGATTTTACGCTTCACTCAGTCCGTGGAGTCGCCGCCGGCTGCGTCCTCCAGCTCCTTGAGCTTCTCTTCGAGGGCCGCGTTCGCCTTGCCGAGGTCGCGGTTGCAGCCGACCAGGATCTCGCCGGGGGTCTTCCCGGGGACGCCCTTCTCCAGCTGGGCCAGCAGGGAGCGGTTCCCTTGCAACAGCGCCTGGTCGGCCTGCCCCGCGAAGGCGCCCGTCGCCTGCGAGAGCTTCTTCCAGCTGGAGATGAAGCCGCCCGTGACTTGGCTACGGGCCTCGATCAGCTCCTGCGCCTCGCCCACCTTCCCCTTCAGCTCGGGGTCGGCGATCTGCTCGGAGAAGCCGGCCAGGGTCTGCGCGTTCTCGGTATCCTTGCTGGCGAACTGCGCCACTTGGATGGCCAGCGTGTTGTACTTCTGCGCGAGCTCCCGGTAGCCGCCCACGATCCGCCGCGCCTCCTCGCCTCGGGCCGGGCTCGCCGGGTTGATGCGTCCCAGCGAGTTCAGCGCCTTCGCCACGTCCTGGACGACCACCACGCCGGCCGCGCACGGCTTCGACTTCTGTCCCTCGCGGGCCGCGCCGACGAACTTGGCGATGCTGGCCAGATCGCGCTTGTGCTGCGCGCGCTTCTTCAGGGTGAGGCCCGCGAAGATGCCGGCGGCGGCGAGGACCAGCACCCCGCCGACGATGGCGGCGACCAACTTGGCCGAAAGCCCACCCTCGGGACGCTTCCTCCCGCCGACCACGTCGATGCGCACTGACGTCTGCCCCAGGCGCAGCACGTCGCCGTCGAACAGCTCTCCCTCCTCGATCCGCTCGCCGTTCAGGTAGATGCCGTTGGCGGAGCCCAGGTCGCGGACCTTGATCTCGCCGTTGATCTTGCTGATCTCGGCGTGGCGCCCGGACATGGACGAGTCCTTGACCGAGATGTCGCACTGATCGGAGCGGCCGATGGTCACGGCCAGCTGCCGCATCGGGTACGATTTCTCCACCCCGGACGGTCCCTTGACGATGAAGTTGGCGGAGACCCCGTCGAGGAGCGCGGGGTTGATCATCTCGGTCTTCGGCGTGGCTTCCTCGCCCATGGCTTCTCTTCTCGCTCGGAAAAACCGGCGTCTTGGAGGAGCGCCAAGCGTACGAGGGAGGGCTTTCTCGGTCAAGGAGCGGCCGCGGGAACGCGCGCTCGCGAAGCGCGACGAGGGCCGAGGGATCGACCCCGCGGCCCTCGAGGTCATGCGGCGATCCGCAGCTACTTCTGCGGCGTCGGCTTGGGCGGCTCCGGCCTCGCGGGCGCCTGCGCGCCCGACTCGGTCTGCGCGCCGGCCTTCGCCTCGGCTTGCGCCTGCGGCGCGGGGGCGGCGTGCTGGCTCGGCGTCAGCTTCGGCAGCGCGGCCTGGAAGAGCGGCTGATCGTGCGTCTTGGCATTTTCTTCGTCCAAGGAGACCACGGCCATCTTGCCTTGGTCCACGCCCGGCAGGTCCTTGCCCTCCGCTTCGGAGTTGCCCTCGGTGTTCGGCTCGACCTTTCCGACCAGGACGGAATCACCCGACGCCGAGACGAACCAGAAGCGGTAGACCTTGCCCGCCGGAGCGGGCGCGAGGCCGTACGCGTTCAGGCGCATCCACGATTTTCCGTCTGGCTGCTCGCCCCAGGTCGCCGCGCCCCAGGCACTGCTGGCCGCCTTGCCGCGCTTCCCGGCCCCGGCGGACTGCAGGATCACCGTGGTGCGGCCCGGGTCGCGCAGGCGATTGAGCTCGGCCTCGAGCTGGCCGAACCGCTGCTGGACCTGGGTGAGCTGCTGCTGCTGTTGCTGCAGGCTCTGCTGGCCCAGGGCCACCTGCTCGCGCGCCTGGGTCGCCTTGGCCGCGAAGTAGGCCAGGAGCCCCACGGCGACGACGACGACGATGGCGATGGGAATACCGATGGACCACGACGTGGTCTTGCGGGACTCGACGAGGCGGGAGAAGGGCTCGTTGCCAACGGTGGAAGTGGCCATGCCCACCAGGGTGGGCATCGACTGTCCACGAGACAACCCATCAGCTGCAGGCCCGCCCGCAGTCCGAGCGTCCAGCAGCGCTCAGGCGTCAGGCGGGCGGCGGAGCGCGGGCACGACGCTGAACGCCAGCCCGAAATCGCAATCCAGCTTCTCGTCCGTGCCGCGGACCTTCGAGCCCCTGGCCGCCGCCTGCGGTGCGAGCCCCGCGGCAGGTGGCCGGCGGGACGGCTTGCGGCGGGAGGGACGGCGACTGGGAGGGTCGGCCTTTCTCGTCATGGGCTGCGTCTCCTACTGCAGATCGTCATGCACCGCAACCGGAAGGGCATCCGATGCACCGACAGAAGCCTAGTTACACCTACACCCCTTCCGTCAACGACGCACTGCGGCATGCCCGGGGACGTCCGCCGGTGCGCGCCCACCCTCGCCATGCTACTGGAGCGATCATGAAGAGGCCGAAGAAGGCGCTGTCCGTCGCGCCGGTCGACCTGGCAACGCGGCGTCCATCCGCGCCGGCCAAGCGCCTGGAGACCTTCCCCAACCCAAGTCCGCAGCGCGATTACGAGATTCGCTTCGAAAGCCCCGAGTTCACCTGCCTGTGCCCGATGACTGGCCAGCCGGACTTCGCCACCATCCGGATCGCCTACACGCCCGACAAGCTGTGCGTCGAGCTGAAGAGCTTGAAGCTGTATCTGTGGAGCTTCCGCGACGAAGGGGCCTTCCACGAGGCGGTGACGAACCGGATCCTCGATGACCTGCTGGCCGCCGTTCAGCCCCGCAAGGCGGAGGTGGTGGGCGACTTCTTCGTGAGGGGCGGGATCCACACCGTCGTGGTTGCGCGTCACCCCTGATGGACCGGGGTCAGCGGGCCGGCCCGGTCAGCGTGGGCGGCCGGGGCAGGGGCTCGGCGCGCGCGGCCGGCGAGAGGCCGACGCCGTGCCGGTAGACGAGGGCGGCGCCCAGCAGCGTTTCGGCGACGCAGGCCGCCGCGCCGGCGAAGGCGAGCGCGAGGTAGAGGGTGCGGAACCGCCCCGGCAGGGCTGGGCGGGAAAACGCCCTCCAGAGCGCGGCCGGCACCCAGAGCACGAGCATCACGTACCCGAAGGCATTGTGCAGGTTGAGCAACGCCTCGCCTGCGGCGCTGTGCGGCCCCAGCTCGGCGCGGGCGGCGATACCGCTCAGCACGGCCAGCCCGCCGGCGACCGTCCCAATCAGCGTATTCCAGCGTCCCGCGTGCAGGAGCTCTTCGCGCCGCAGGATGAGCCCTGCCGCGTCGCACGCCGGCGCCGCGACCAGCAGCCCGACGGCGAGATGGATGATGAAGGGGTGCAGCTCGGGGGGCACGCGCGCATCCTGCCGGTGCGCGCCGCCTCGGGGCAACTTCCCCGCGCCACGCCGAAGCGATCAGTCCCGGGCTTCTTCCTCCACCCGCACGCGAGTCCGGAAGAGGAGCCCGCCGAGGACGAATCCGGCGCCCAGGGCGATCAGCAGCGCCTGCCCGGGGTGGCCCTCGATCCAGTCCAAGGTCCGCTGGGTCGCCTTGCGCGCCCACTCGCGGCCGGCGGCGAGGCCCTCCCCGAAGGACACCATCGTCCGGTCCGGAACACCGGCGCGGATCTCGGGCGCCGGCACCTGCACCTGGCTTCCGCGGACCTCGCCCATACGGTCACCTCACCGTCCAGCGCGCCAGGAGGAGCCCCAGCGCGAACGCGCCGCCCAGGGCGGCGCCGGGGTGCCGGCGCACCATGTGGCGCCAGTCGAACGACTCGGCCACTCCCTGGCGCAGCTCGGCGACCGATTGCTCGATCTCCTGCCGGGCCCGCTCGATTCCGGCGCGGATGGCCGCCGGGTCCCTGGTCCCATCTGCCATGCTCCCTCCCGCGTCAGTGCCGCAGCGGCTCGTTCCGCTCGGCGGTCATGGGCTCGCCATCGGGCGTCGAGGTCGCGCCCGCGACGGGCTGGCCGGGCGAGCGGCTGGGGCTGCGCGGCCCCAGGTCGGCGGTCGCGCCGGCCTTTCCGGAAGGCAGCGAGGCGCTCCTCGCCCGGTCCGCCCCGATCCCGGTGGCCGGGGCCTGGGGGCCTGGCTTCGGGGCGACCTGGCGCAGCGCCGCTAGCCACGTCCGGTCGCGCCGCAGCTCTTCCTCGGTCCGGGGGAGCGCGATCTTGTCCTGCTTCGCCTTGTTCATGAACGCGAGCGTCAGCCCCCCGCCGGCGACGAGGTTCACCAGACCCACCAAGGCGAAGGCGAGCCAAGCGGGCAGCGCCTGCGCGATGAGCAGCGCGACGGCGATCATCAGCAGCGCGTATCCGATGAGCAGCGGAGCCAGCCCCGCCGCACTGAGCAGCAGGTCCCGGCCGGCGCGGCGCAGATCGTCCTTCAGCTCCGTCTTCGCCAGCGCCAGGTGCTCGCGGAACAGCGTCTGGACCCCGTCGAGCAGCCGCCCAAGGGCGTCCCGCGGCGAAACCGCCGCGTGGGGGTCGGACTTCGCCATGCGGGAAGCTAGTGCGCCCCGGGCGGGCGTGCCACTCAGTGCACGAACGCCGGGCGTACCTCGACAGCCGGCTTGGCCTGCTCCACCTCGAACGCCCGGATGAGGTAACCGATGAGCAGCAGGCTGGAGGCGTTCTCCACCGCGCGCTCCGGCTCGCGCTCCATCAGGTCGGTCGCGTAGGCGAGAAAGAACTGCGCCAACTCCTCGCCCGCCTCGCCCAGGATGAGCGCGTGCAGCTTGTCGCGCTCCATCGCACGGATCTGGCGGATGAACTCCACCGCCAGCTCGCGCTTGCGCCGCACGTCCCCTCCCCGTCCCGTAGCCATCCCGCCTCCGTGCGGATGCACCCCCGCGCACCAACGGTGGGGGCGCGTGCCACCCGCCGCAACCCCGGCCATTTGACATCGCGCAGCGTGGATGGAACGATCGCTCGCCGAGCGAGAGACCGGACGGGGGGAGGCGGGATGTTCAACGGCGTGAAGGTTTTCTCGGCCACCAAGGCCAAGGAGCGCGAAGACCTCGGTGAGCAGGTGAACCGCTGGCTCCGCGCCAACAGCGACTTGGAAATCGTCGACCGGACCGTGATGCAGTCCAGCGACAACGAGTTCCACTGCCTCACCGTGGTGCTGTTCTACCGGACCAGGGCCGGAGCCAAGCCAGGGCCCAAGTCCGGCACCGGGACCGCTTCGTCCGGCTAGAACGCGTTCCACAGCCCGTGGCATGAAGAACGTAGCGCTGCCGTTGGCGGCGGCGACTAGCGCCGCTGCGGTTTCCTGAACACCCGCGCCGGAGCGATGACCATCCGCCCCTCCGCGCGCGCCGTGGGCAGCGACGCGGCGGTGAACGCCTGCGGGCGCGCGTGATCGTGCGCGACGCGCAGCCCGGCGATGGCCAGCACCACCGCGATGCCGCCGCCGATCCCGAGCCACGACCAGACGCGCGAGCGGCGCGCGCGGCGCTTGGTCCGGGGCGCCAGCTCGAGGGGAGGAGAGATCCCGGCGAGTCCGTCCAGAGTGTGCGCCAGCTCCAGCGCGCTGTGCGGGCGGGCAGCGGGATCCTGCTCGAGGCAACGGTCCACCAGCGCATCCCAGGCGCGATCGAGGCCCGGCACGAGGCGGCACACCGGCTGGAAGCGGCCGACCGGCAGCTCCCCGGTGAGCAGCTCGTAGGCCATGACTCCGAACGAGTACAGGTCGGCGCGGTGATCGGCGCGCCGGGCGTCCTTGCGCTGCTCGGGGGCCATGTAATTCGCGGTGCCCATCGCGACGTTGCTCTGGGTCAGCACTTCGGCGCCTTCCGCGTGCAGGCCGGCGAGACCGAAGTCGAGCACCTTGGTCCGGCCGTCGCGGAGCACCAGGACGTTGTCAGGCTTCAAGTCGCGATGGACGACCGCCCGGGCATGGGCGTAGGCCAGCGCGTGCGCTACTTGCGCCAGGAGGCGCGCGAGCGAGCGGGCCGACGGACGGACCTGGAACGCGTGCGTGCGCAGCGAGGTGCCGTCGATCAGCTCCATCGCGATCCAGCAGTGCGGCCCGCTCCGGCCGCGCGACAGGAGTCGCACGATGCCCGGGTGGTCGAGCTGGGCCATGGCGGCCGCCTCGCGGTCGAAGCGGCGGACGTAGTCGGGCACCGCCGCGAGCGACGCGGAGAGCACCTTGACCGCCACCGGCCGGGTGTCGGCGAGCCTCGTCGCCCGGTACACCTCGCCCATGCCGCCCTGCCCGAGCCGATCGTGCAAGGCGAATCCTTCGAGCTGCGGGAACGGCACCGGCTTCGGCGCTGCGGCGGGCGCTGCGCTGGGCAGCGCCCCCTGCTCCGCTTCGATGCCGGGCGCCTCCGGGACGACCGAAGTGGGCAGGTCGGCCGCCGGCAGCGAGTTCGGGTTCCCCACCGCCGCCAGCTCCTCCCAGACCAGGCGATCGTCGGGCGTGCGCGCCCGCACCGGCCAGCTCGGCTCGCGGCGCTGCACTTCGAAGCGGACCCCGCAGCGGTCGCAGCGCACCAGCGCGCCGGCGACGTGCGCGCTCACGTCGGTGCGCGCCTCGCAGTTGGGACAGCGCTGAAGCGCGCCCGGCGTCGGGCGCGGCCTCTCCTCGGCAGCGAGCGTCCCCGGCATCGGGCCGGAGTCTGACCTCGCGATCGGATCGCGCAAGTTTTCGGCCGCCGCGCCAGTCCGCGGTGTGAAAAGCGCAGCTCCGCCGACTACGGCGACTGGCGCGCTACGGCGGCGCTCCGTCGTGGCGGAGAAGCAGCAGCAGATCGTCGCCCGCGGGATCGCTCCCGATCTGTTGGGCGGCGACGATCTTCCATCCGCCGTCGAACCAGTTGGCCAGCAGCGCGGGCTGCTTCGGCTCGGGCCAAGGCTGGCCCTGGTGCCCGTCGCGGATCCAGGTCCACGGGCCCACCCTCTTGTCCACCCACACGATCGCGTTGAACGCCATTCCCCCGCCTCCCCAGGCGCGCGGCCGGAACGCCGCAGCGCCATCACCATCGCCCACGCTGGATCTAGCAGAGGGGTCCGACACCGCTGCCGCCGTTCAGCGGACCCCCTTCACGCTCCAGATCTGCACCGGCGCCTCGCGGTTCTTCACCTTGGCCGGCGGCAGTCCCTCGAGCACGAACCGGTTCTTCCCTGCCTTGGCCGCGCACTCCTCCGAGATGACGACCATCTCCTCGCGCGCGACCCCGCAGAGCCGCGAGGCGAGGTTCACCCCGTCGCCGATGGCGGTGTAGCTGAGCGCTTTCGAGGAGCCCATGTTGCCCACCACCACCTGGCCGGTGTGCAGCCCGATGCCGATCTGCAGCGGCTGCTTCCCGTCGGCCACCCGCTCGGCGTTGAACTCCCGCAGCTTGGACTGCATCTGGACGGCGGCCTGGACCGCGCGGGTCGCATCGTCCGGCCTGCGCACCGGCGCGCCCCACAAGCCCATCAGCGCATCCCCGATGAACTTGTCGAGGATGCCGCCGTGCTCGAAGAGGATGTCCACCATCAGCTCGAAGTAGTCGTTGAGCATCTTGACCACTTCCTGCGCCGGCAGCTTCTCGCTCATCGAGGTGAACCCGCGGATGTCGCTGAACAGGATGGTCAGCTCCGTCAGCTGACCTCCCTTCGCCAGCTCCAGCGCGCCGCGCGCCGCCTGCTCGACCAGCGCGGGCGAGAGGAAGCGCGACAGCTGCGCCCGCTGCTCGGCCTCGCGCTCCAGCGCGCGGGCGTACTCGCTGTTCTCCAGGGCGACCGAGGCCTGCGCCGCGATCGCGCTCAGCACCTCGAGGTCCTTGGTGGTGAAGGCCGCGACCCGCTCGCGGGAGTCGAGGAACATGATCCCCTTCACCTCGTCGCCGCTGAGCAGCGGCACCGCCATCGCGCTGCGCACGCCCAAGGCGATGATCGACTGGCTGGTGGAGAACCGCTCGTCGCTGATGGCGTCGCTGGTCAGGACGCCCTGGTGCGTCGCCTGCACCTGCTTGAGCAGCGTGTCCGAGACCAGCACCTTCCCCTGCCCCGGCTTCCGCTGCCGCATCGACTGGATGACCAGCTCCTGCGAGCCCGGATCGCGCAGCAGGATGACGCCGTTGTCGGCGGGGATGAGGTCGAAGGCGATGGCGAGGATTCGCGAGAGCAGCTCGCCCAGGTCGCGCTCCAGCCGCACGTACCGGCTGAACTCGTGCCCGATGCGCAGCCGCTCGTAGTCGCGCTTGAGCTGCTGGACGTCGCGGACCTGGTCGGCGGGGGCGAAGTTAGCCTTGGCCTCGACGCGCGCGACCACTCCTTCGAGCGGGGCGCCCGCCGGCTCCATGTGCACGATGGCGGCGGCGCCTTCGTCGCCCGCGCCGAGGCGAAACTCCATCCGCGAGACGCCGATCAGCACCTCGTCTCCGTCGTTGAGCCGGGTGGGCCCGAAGATGCGCTTGCCGTTCAGGAAGGTCCCGTTCGACGAGCCCAGGTCGTGCAGCACGAAGTCCTGCCCTTCGCGGTCGATCTGGCTGTGCTTGCGCGAGACCTCGCGGTCGGCGAGCCGCACCGTCGCCTGGGTCGAGCGGCCCAGCACGTTGGCCTCGCCGAGCGGGAACTCGGCGGGCCCGCCGGCTCCTTTGAGGATCAGTCGCGGCCCGTCGCCCGGCGGCGCGGCCGGGGGCGCCGCCGAGCCGGACCGTCCCGCTCCGCGGCCGGTGGGCTCGTCGTCGATGAGCTCCGCGACCTGGTCCGCCTCGCCCGAACGGTCCGCTCCGCAAGCAGGGCAGCGCCCTCCCACCGGGACGAGATCGCGGTAGCAGACCGGACAGGCTGTCATCTCGAGCTTTTTGTCCCCCAGGGCCCCAGGGCGAACCTACCATGGCGCCCCGAGGCGGCGAGTTTCGCTGTTGCCGCCGGGTGTGGGCTCTGGTACGCGCGCGGCGATGAAGATCAAGCAGCGGCCGGAGGACTTCGTGGTCCGGGAGGGGTACCGGTTCGAGCCGGACCTGGAAGGGCCGGTTTGGGTCTACCGGATGGACAAGCAGAAGGTGTCCACGCTGCAGGCGCTGGAGCGCATCAGCAAGGACTTCGCGGTGCGCCGGCGCGACCTGTCCATCTGCGGGCTCAAGGACAAGCAGGGCCGCACCGAGCAGCTGGTCGGGGTGCTCGGCGGGGCGCTGGGCGACTCGGAGGTGCTGCAGTCCGGAGACCTGCGGCTCAAGCTGATCGGCCGCGCCGCGCAGCCGCTCAGCTCGCGCAACATCACCGCCAATCGATTCGAGGTGACCGTCCGCGATCTCTCCCCGGAGGAGGCCGAGCGGGTTTCCGAGAGCGCCGCCGAGGTCGAGCGGACGGGGGTGGTGAACTACTTCGACTCGCAGCGCTTCGGCTTCCTCAAGCACGGCCAGGGGTTCATCGCCCGCCACCTGCTCCGCGGCGACTGGGAGAGCGCGCTCAAGGCCTTCCTGGCCACCCCCAGCGAGCTGGACCGGAGCGACGACGCCAAGGTGAAGACGTTCTGGCGAGACCACTGGGGCGAGTGGCAGCTGCGCGCGCCACAGGCGGCGGGCAAGCGCTACGCGCCCATCTTGCGGCGCCTCCGCGAGGACCCGCGAGACTTCAAAGGCGCATTCCTGCACATCGATCGGCGCTTGCGCATGATGGCGCTCTTCGAGCTGCAGAGCTTCGTCTGGAACGAGGGCGTCAAGCGATACCTGGGCGCGCGCATCCCGGCCGCCGACCTGATCGGGCTGCGCTACCAGGCCGGCGCGCTGGTGTTCCCGCGCTCCCTGACGCGCGAGCTGCGCGACGACCTCTGGAACCGCACCTTCCCGCTGCTCGCCCCGGACTCGCGCATCGAGGACCCGAGGGTGCGCGACGCCGCGCTGGGGGCGCTGCGCGCGCAGGGGCTCACGGTCGAGCAGCTCCGGGTGCCGGACTCGCCGCTCTTCTTCAAGCACGAGGAGCGCCCGCTCTTCATCCGCCCCGGCAAGCTGCGCGTCCACCCACCGCGATCGGACGAGCTGAACCGCGGGAAGCGCAAGGTGAACCTCTCCTTCACGCTCCCGCCCGGCGCCTACGCGACGCTGGTGGTCCGACGCGTGGTCTGGTTCGCGACGGAGACCGCGCGGCCGGTGCTGCGCACTGCGGCGCCGGAATCCGC
>DASQBG010000236.1:0-13708 GCA_035635335.1 Myxococcales bacterium
GAGCGTTCGCAAGAACGGCCGTGTAGCTGCTGGAGATGCGTGGAGAGCGGCCGTTTGGCTTACGTTCTCCTCGCGGGTCGGCCTGCCGTCCAGCGCTCACGTGCGGCGTCCGGAGGGCTCCGAAAAACGCCGTGCTACGACTTCGCACATGATGAACTTACGAATCGTTGTCGAATCGCTCAGCTCCTCTGACCTTCGTTCGGGTACGTGGGAGCTGGTGCGGAGATCACACGGGGTTGAGGCGGCGCTTCTCGTCCATCTCGGCGAGATCGACGAGCGGAAGCTCTACCTCGATTGGGCGTTCTCCTCGATGTTCGCCTTCTGCGTCGGCGAGCTCGGTTTTTCCGAGGACGTCGCCTGCAACCGGATCAGCATCGCCCGCGCCGCACGATGCATGCCGGTGATCCTGGAAGCGGTCCGCTCGGGGCGGGTGCACCTGGCCGGGCTGCGCTTGCTCGCGCCGCACCTGACCACCGAGAATCAGGAGAAGGTCCTGGCGGAGGCGGCGGGTAAGTCGAAGCGCGAAATCGAAGAGCTGGTCGCGCGTCTTTGGCCGCAGCCGCCGGTTCCCACTGTGGTGCGAAAGCTTCCCGGCCGCCCCAACCCCCCGCCCGAGGCTTCACCCGCCTTCTCGTTCGGTGCCACCATACCGGTGGCGCAACCCGAGTCGCGGCCTGCTCTCGCGTTTGCACCGCCACCCGCCCCGCCGCCGCGACGCGATGAACGCCGGCCCGTGGTCGCTCCGCTCGCCGAGGACACCTTCAAGTTCCAGTTCACGGCGAGTCGCGCGTGTCATGACAAGTTCCGCCAGGCCCAGGATCTGCTCCGCCACCGAATCCCCGACGGAGACCTGGCGACGATCGTCGAGAACGCACTCGACTTGCTCATCGAGCACGTGAAGAAGGAGCGATTCGCGACGGGTCGGAAGGCGACGCGACAGGCTCCGGCCGAAGTCGCAGACGCATCCTCTTCGCGTCACATCCCGGACGCCATCAAACGCGAGGTCTTCGAGCGCGACGGCGGCCGCTGCACGTTCGCCGACGAGCATGGGCGCAGGTGCGGTGAGACAGGCGCCCTGGAACTCGATCACCGCGACGGCTTCGCGCGAACGCGTCTTCACCGAGCGGACCGGATCCGCCTGCTGTGCCATGCGCACAACCAACACGCCGCGGACCAGATGAACGGTCGCGCGTTCATGGAACGAGCGCGCGCGTCGGTCGACCGGCTTGAAGCTGGTCCCGGGACTCCGTCAGGGTGAGTCCAGGATTATCCGCGCCGGGGCGGGACGCGCTGCGTTAAGGCGGCGACTAGAAAAAGAGCGTGCCCGTCAGCTGCAGGGCCAGCGGATTCCCCGGAGTGAAGTGGACGTCCTGCACCGGATGCTGCTCCGGCGCAAAGCCCGGGCCCAGGTCCGTGCCGCGCCTCACCTGGGAGACGTTCCCGAACTGCGCCTCGCGGTAGGACGCGCCGGTGAGGTTCTCGCCCCAGAGCGTCACGCTCCATCGCGGCGTGACGTACGCGACCGCCGCGTCGAGCACGGTGTATCCATCCGCGACCAGGTAGCACCGCCTCCCTTCGGCGGTGCTCGCATCGAGCGCGGGCGTGCACGCGGGGACGCGCGGGCCGGCGGGATTCGCCGGGTCGAGCGGGTCGTCCGCGGTGAGCTCGGACGCGGGCCGCTCGCCCACGTGGCGCAAGCGCAGCGTGGCGCGCAGCCCGGACGGGTGCTGCGCGGTCAGCCCCGCCGTGACGATGCGCGACGGGGCGAGCGCCACCGCGTTGCCGTTCCCGGAGTCCGCCTTGAAGCGGCTCCTGGCCAGCGACACGTCCAGGTCGGCGTGGAGCCAGGGCAGGATCCTCCAGCGCGCCTCGAGGTCGAGCCCTTGCCGGCGGGTGGCGCCGGCCGGCTCGGTCCCTCCGGCGTCGCCGCTCCAGACCAGCTCGGAATCGAGGTCGAGGCGCCAGGCCGCCGCGGCGAGATCGAGCCGGCCGTCGAGGAGGCGGGTGCGGACCCCGGCCTCGGCTCCGATCGCCCGAGGCACCGCGCCCGCGCCGCCGGTCTCGATCGCGCTCCGCGCGTCGTTGGAATGGAAGCCCGAGCCGAAGTTCAGGTACAGGTCCAGTTGCTCGACGGGCGTGAGCACCACGCTCGCCTTCGGCGAGACGATGTTCCGCTGGACGGTGGGCGGCAATGGATCGGGATGCGCGGGGTCGATCGCTCCTGACGGCAGCTGCGAGCGCACGTCGAATTCGAAAAGGTCGTCGCGGAGGCCGAGGACCACGCGAAGCCAGCGCGCGGGCCGGAAGTCCTCCTGCACGAACACCGCTGCATCGGACTGGCGGTCCTGCGTGCTCACGCACGGGTTCGGCACGCCGGCGCAGCCGGGCAACCGCACACGGCGCTCGACCTTCCACAGGCTGGCGGCGACGTCGTCAGCGCGGAACTGGGCACCGAGGGTCGTCAGGAAGGCGAGGCTGCCGGCGCGGTCGAGGCGATCGTAGCGAAAGCTGGCGAACACCGTGGTGCGCTGGTCGTCCTGCTCGATCTCGTCCCCGTGCACCGGGTCCGCCGCCTGGAAGGTGAAGTCGTTGAACAGCGTCAAGCCGTAGCGGATGGCCGAGAGCGACCCTTTGAAGGTGGAGCGGGCGTCCGGGTGCGTGACGAACGCGAGGATCGCCTGCTGGCGCTGCGTGTCGCCGCCCTCGGTGGGATCGATGGCGCCGTACCGGTCGAGCAGGCCCGCGTCCACCAGCCGCGCCGGGATCTGCCCGGAGCCGATCCAGCTCGACGCGTAGGCCGTGGCGAGCAGCGAGAGGGTCGTTGCCGGCCCCACGCGCCAGGTCGCCTTGGCGAAGAGGTTGTACCGCTGCAGCTTCTCCGAATGGAGAAAGGGCCCGCCGGTGCCGTGGACCTCGGCCGCGAAGTACGGTTGGAAGTCGCCCGCGAACGGGCTCGCGATGCCGAGGAAGCGGTACCCGAGAAATTTCCTGGCCGTCCCGTCGTCGCGGCTGCCGCTCAGGGTGGGGAACAGGCCGGTCGTCGCGCTCACCTGCGAGCTCTCGAAGCGGTCGCGAGTGACCAGGTTCACCGCTCCCGCGGTGTCGAAGTCGCCGTACTCGACGAAGTACGGGCCTTTGGTGATCTCGATGCGCTCGATCGCCTCGGGAATGAGGAAGTGCAGGTCGGCGTACCCCTGGCCGTGCGCGTGCGACGCCATGTTCACCGGCACGCCGTCGAGGTTCACGCTCACGTCGGTCCCATGGTCGGCATCGAATCCGCGCAGGAAGATCTGGTCGGCCTTGCCCCCGCCCTGGTGCTGCGCGAGGACCAGCCCGGGGACCACCCGCAGGATGTCCTCGGGCGTGAAGCGGGGCCGTAGCAGGAAGTCGCGGTCGCGCACCGTGCGAGCGCTCGCGGCCGTCAGCGGTCGGTCCGCCTCCACGTCGGCCTCGAAGACGAGCTCGGGGACAGGGTGCGGCGCCGCGCGGGCGGTGTCGCGCAGCGCCGGCGACGGCGCCTCCGGCAGCTCGAAGCGGACCTCGTAGTCGAGCTGGACCGCGACCGGCCTTCCCTCCCGGCTGGCGGGCTCGAAACGCAGCTTGCGCGCCGCCTCCAGCGCCGACTCGTCGAATCCGTGTCCCGCGCCTCGGACGACTTCGGCGGAGATCACCCGCCCGTCGATGCCCACCACGATCCGCACCACGACCGTGCCGGTGAGACCCGAGAGGCGCGCCTCCTCGGGATAGACGGCCTCGACCCGCTCCACCAGCCGCGGCGCGACGAAGCCCGCCGGCGGCTGCGCCAGCGCCGAGAACGAGAGCGAAGCGGCCGCGCAGCACGCGGCTGCGCGCGAACGCGAAGACATGGTGGGCCTCTGTGAACGGATTGGCGAGCGCGGCTTCGGGCGTCAGCCGCGCGGAGGCCCTTGCGAACGGTCGGGGACCAGGTACCGCGGCGAGAGGTGCGCCGGGCTGTATCCGGCCGCGGGCAGCTCCGGGGCGCACGCGGGAGGCGGAACGGGCGGCGGCGGCGCAGCCGCGTACACCGCCAGCGCCAGGTGGGCCAGCGAGCCCGCGCCGTGGTCCGCAGCCGCCGGCGGACCGTGCCGGTGGGAGTGCCCGCCGCCCAGCGCCTCCTCGGCGGCGCGCGCCAGCTCCTGCGAGTACCCCGGACCCCGATCCGGACGGAAGGCGATCTGGAAGAGCCGATCCAGCGCGCTTTCGCGCTCGCGGGCGTGCAGCGCCCCGTGCAGCGCAGGCCCGACGCAGAGCCCGAAGGCCGACAGCGCGGCCGCCAGGAGCGCACGGTACCGGCGGCCGGGAGCGGTCACGGCTCGCAGGTTCGCTCACGGCGAGACGCGCCGCAAGCCTCCCCGGCTCAGAAGACCGGCGTCTCGACGTACGTCCCGAACGGCCCCCTCAGGCGCGCGACGATCTCGCCCATGGTCGCGCCCGCCTTCACCAGGTCGATGGTGACGGGCATCAGATTGACCGCCGGGTCGCGCGCCTCGCGCTCCAGCCGCTCGAGCAGCGTCGAGACGCTGGCGCCGTCGCGCTTGCGGCGGACGTCCTTGGTGCGCGCGATCTGCCGCTGCTCGACCTCGGGATCGATCTTGTGGATCTCGATCTGCTCCTGCTTGGGGGGATCGACGTACTTGTTCACGCCGACGACCGGCAGCTCGCCCGAGCCCTTCTTCCTCGCCGTCCGGTAGGCGGTCTCGGCGATCTCCTTCTGGAAATAGCCCTGCTCGACCGCGCGGACGGTGCCGCCCATGGTCTCCACCTTGTCGAGGACGGCGAACACCTCGTCCTCGATGCGCTTGGTGAGCGACTCGACGTACCAGGAGCCGCCCAGCGGATCGGCCACCTGCGCCACGCGGGTCTCGTCGGCGATGATCTGCTGCGTCCGCAACGCCACCTTCATCGCGGTTTCCGAGGGGATCGCATACGCCTCGTCGAGCCCGTTGGTGTGCAGCGACTGCGCGCCTCCCAGGATCGCCGAGAGCGCTTGCAGCGCGGTGCGCACCACGTTGTTCATCGGCTGCGGCTTGGTCAGCGTGGCGGCGGCGGTCTGGCAATGGAAGCGCAGCCGCATCGACTCGGGCTTCTTCGCGCCGAAACCCTTGGCGATCTTCGCCCAGCAGCGGCGTGCGGCGCGGAACTTGGCGATCTCCTCGAAGAAATCCTGCTGGGCGACGAAGTAGAAGGCGAGCCGCGGGGCGAACTCGTCGACCTGCACGCCGGCCTGGGTGACCTCCTGCAGGTAGGCCACGGCGTTGCACATGGTGAAGGCCAGCTCCTGCACCGCGTTCGCGCCCGCCTCGCTGATGTGGTAGCCGCTGATGTTGATCGGGTTGTAGCGGGCCAGGTTGCGCGCGGAGTAGACGATCAGGTCGCGCACCACGCGCATCGAGGGACGGATGGGGAAGATCCACTCCTTCTGCGCCTGGTACTCCTTCAAGATGTCGGCCTGCACCGTCCCTGAGAGCTTGTTCAGGTCGTACCCCCGCTCCTGCGCCAGCGCGACGTACATGGCGAGCAGGATCCAGGCGGTCGGGTTGATGGTCATCGACACGGAGATGTTCTCCAGGTCGATGCCGGCGAAGAGCGCCCGCATGTCCTCGAGCGTGTCGATGGCCACGCCCTCGCGGCCCACCTCGCCTTCGGAGAGCGGATCGTCCGAGTCGTAGCCCATCAGCGTGGGCATGTCGAAATCGACCGAGAGGCCCGTCTGCCCCTGGTCGATCAGGTACCGGAAACGCCGGTTGGTGTCCTCGCCGGTGCCGAACCCGGCGATCTGGCGCATCGTCCAGTTGCGCCCGCGATACATCGTCGGATACGGGCCGCGGGTGAAGGGAAACTGCCCGGGCAGGCCGATCTCCTCGAACGGCACCGCATCCTCGGGCGTGTAGACGCGGTGCACGGGGATGCCGGAGGCCGTCTCGTAGCGGTCCTTCGATTCGGGCTGGCGCCGGCGAAACTCGCGCAGCTCGTTCTGCTCCCACTCGAGGCGCTGCGCGCGCGCCTTCTCCTTTTCGTCGCTCATGTCAGCTCCCGGAGACGCCCTTGCGGTAGAGGTCGCGATCGTCGATCACGCGTTTCGCCTTGAACTCGGTGCGCGGCAAGGTGCCCTGGGCAACCAGCTCCAGACGGGGCCGCACGCCCACGCGCGCCTGCAGGCGCTCGCGCATCTCGCTCTCCAGCGCCGGGGCGTCCCGTCCGGGGGCGACCTCCACCCGGACCAGGAGGTCGTCCATCGCCTCGCGCCGCGAGACGATGACGCGGAACTCGCCGCCGAATCCGTCGATGGCGCGCAGGACGTCCTCGATCGCCGAGGGGTAGATGTTCTCGCCGCGCACGATGAACATGTCGTCGATGCGCCCGTAGATGCCCTGCGGCAGGCGCGGGTAGGTGCGCCCGCAGGCGCAGGGCGCGTCGGTCCAGCGGGTCAGGTCGCCGGCCACGAACCGGATCATCGGCTGGGAGGTGCGCTCGAGGTGGGTGTAGACGGGCGTGCCTTCCGCTCCGTAGGGCAGCGGCTGGAACGTCTTCGAGTCGCAGACCTCGGTGTACACGATGTCCTGCCACAGGTGCATGCCGCCGCGCGCGCCGCACTCGCCGTCGGTCATCCACGGCGACATCTCCGCGGTCGAGCCCATGTCGATGCAGGCCGCGCCGAAGGTCTCCTCGATCTGCTTCTTGGTGGAGGGGATGCCCGCGCCCGGCTCTCCGGAGAAGAAGAGCACGCGGAAGCCGAACGAGCGCGGGTCGATGCCCTCCCGCCTCGCCGTGTCGGCGAAATGGAGCGCGTACGACGGGGTTCCGTAGAAAGCCGTCGGCTTCATCTCGCGCGCCCACTGCACGCCCATCAGGGTCTGGCCGGCGACGCCGGCGCCGAAGGGGAAGGCGGTCGCGCCCAGCCGCTCGACTCCGATCAGCGCGCCCCAGGAACCCATGTAGAGGCTGAAGAAGGAGCAGATCATCACCCGGTCGCGCGGCCGGATGCCCGCGCCCCAGAGGATGCGCGCGTGCGCCTCCGCGATCCGCGCCCAGTCGTCGCGGCCGATGCCGAACACCGTCGGGCGCCCGGTGGTCCCGCTGGTGCCGTGGATGCGCGCCACCTCGGCGGGATCGATGCACAGGTAGTCCCCGAAGGGCGGGTGCGCCGCCTGCGCCGCGCGCAGCTCGTTCTTCTGCACCACGGGAAAGCGCGCGAGATCGCGCAGGGTGCGCAGCGAGTCGGGCGAGACACCCGCCTCGTCCCACTTGCGCCGGTAGAACGGGCTCCTCTCCCACGCCCAGCGGACCTGGGCGCGCAGCTTGGCCAGGATCAGCTCGTCGCGCTGCTCCGGCGCGGCGCGCTCGACCTCGGGCAGCCAGCACCGCTCCTCGGGCCCGGGCCGGTATGCGGGATCGTAGCGGGGCGGCCAGGAGCGAAGGTCGGCGCCCCGCTCGCCCGCGATGCGGTTCAGGTCCAGCGCCATGCGGTCACTCCAGCGGACGCGCGGCCGCGAGCGCGCGGATGCGGGTGACGATCACCTCGGGCGGGGTGTCCTGCGGGAAGATGTCGGCGACGCCCTGGCTGCGGAGCGGCTCGATGTCGTCGTCCGGGATCACGCCGCCGATGACCACCGCCACGTCGCCGGCGCCCGAGGCGCGCAGCTTCTCGACGATGCGCGGCACCAGCGACATGTGCGCGCCGGAGAGCAGGCTGAGCCCGATCACGTCGACGTCCTCCTGGACGGCTGCGCTGACGATCTGGTCCGGAGTGCGGTGCAGGCCGGTGTAGACGACCTCCATGCCCGCGTCGCGCAGGATGCGCGCCACCACCTTCGCCCCGCGGTCGTGCCCGTCGAGGCCCGCCTTCGCCACCAGCACCCGGACAGGACGCGCCATCGTTTCCTCCAGACCACCGCCACGAGAGGGCCGCTCGACCCCGCGCGCGGGGTGGGGAGGATAAGCGGTAGGGCGGGTCCGTTCAATGCGGAAGATGATGCTCCCGCTTCAGCACGCCCGCCTCGTACAGCAGCGCCGCCCGCTGGACGAGGCTCCCGATGATCTCGCTGTAGAAGCGGGGCATCGAGCTCCCTCCGCCCGCGCCCGCCGTGAACGAGGCGTGAGCATCGCGCCCGGCGAAGGATGCGAGGAACCCGCGGTCGATGAGCTTCTTCACCCAGGGATAGGTCTCCTCGCTGACCTCGGCGACCGCCGCGCCCTTGACCTTGCCGTCCGGCGCCAGCGCGACCGCCACGCGCACCGGGCCGTGGATGGTGTACTCGGTGAGGAAGGTGACGGCGCCGACGTCGTGCTGCCCCTCGTCCCGGCCGATGTAGAAGCGGTAGAAATCCTCGTCCGGCGCCCAGCCGGTGTCTTTCTGGATCGCCTGGCGCTCGGCGGGCGTCAGGCGCACCTCGCGCACGAAGTATCGCTTGGCGCCTGCGAGAAGGCTGGCCACCGCATCGCGGTCGGAGACGAGCAGCACGGGCGGGGTGACGTGCGCGAGCGCCGGCGCGGCGGCCAGGGCGCAGAGCAGGAACGTGAGTCGACGAGTCATGCTGTCTCCTTCCGCAGCCAGAGGTCGTGCATCGAGAGCGCCGCGATGAGAACGTAGCCGAGCGCGAACAAGGTGCCTCCCGCGATCACCAGTACGCCCAGCGAGGGCGAGATGAAGCGCGTGGCCCACATCCCGCCGATGTCTACCAGCGTCCCGACGAACGGGAGGGCGACGATCGCCGCCTTGGCTCCCTCGCGCAGTGGCACGAAGAGGAAGATGAGCCCGAGGAGCCCCGCGATCAGCGTCTGCCCGAACAAGTGCGTGTGGCTGGTCTGGATCAGCAGCGGCGTGCGCATCCAGACCTTGGCCGTCCTCGACAGCTCGCCGAGGTCGATCTCCTGCTCGGCGCTCATCTCGCCGTGGCGCATCCCGGTCATCGGCAGCTCGGGCGCCAGGCTCTCCCGGACGGCGGACGGCGAGACGCCCACCGCCGTGGCCGCCTGCGCGAACGCGGCCAGCGCTCCGCAGCCAATCCCGAGCAGGAAGAGGGAGCAGAACACCTTGGCGCTGAGGGGCAAGCGCGAGAGATGGATTCCGTTCATGGGGCGCCTCCTCGGTCGCCGCCGACAGGGCGGCGGTGAGTTTTCAGAACGCGCATCAGTAATTGACCACGAGCTGGGCGGTCACGACGTGGGCGGTCTTCGCCGCCTCGGTGATGGGGATGCCCGGTGCCACGTCGGAAAAGACCGGTTGATCGGATCGGCCCAGCCGGTATTCAAGCCGCAGATCGACCCAGTCGATTGGATGCCGCGTGCGCGCGTAGGTCACGCCGAGCGGGCGGAGCTCCGGAATGAGCCGCGAGAGGTGCACGATCGGAACGATGGTGAACGACTGCAGGACCTGCGAGACGCCCGTCCGCGCGCCGTCGAGGTCGTTGAAGAGCGAGTACCGGAACGAGACGCCCAGCCAGCGCAAGAGCTCGTAGTGGACCAGGCCGTAGAGCCCGTACCAGTGGACGTCGGCTCCGTCGACCGCGTCCGCGGGAAAGGGGATCCCGCGCCGGCGGAAGGACACGTTCGACTCGCCGCCGTAGGCGAACTCGCCGGTGAAGAGCAGCTGCGAGGCCGGCGACCAGGTCACGTCGGCGTCGACGATCCAGCGCGCGTGCGAATTGTCGTCGTCCTGCTCCGGCCCCCAGAAGCCGCCGATGCCCAGGTTGAGCAGCTGGCTGGCCTGGATCGGCGTCACGCCGATCCGGCCGCCGACACTCTTGGCGCGGTTGTTGTCCTCGATCGGGTCTTCGGTGGTCTCGTTCTCCCAGCGGTTGACGACCCACGCCACCGCGTCGAGCCAGGGCGCGAACTGGTAGGCGGCCTGCAGCCCGGTCATGCTCTGCGGCCGTCCGAAGCGCTGCAGCTCGGAGGTCGTGGCGGTCAGGTTCAGCGCGGCGTCGTGGCGCTCGTACCCGAACGGCGTGTCGAAGCGTCCGAAGGAGAGCGCCAGCCCGTTCCCGATCGGGGCGACGGCGGTGACGTTGAACCGATGCAGGCTGATCTCGGTCTGGATGTCCTCGGTGCCGAATTGCTCGATGCAGGGGACGGCGCTCGGGCCGGTAGTGGTGCCCGGACAGCCGAAGGCGGGATCGAACCCGTGGCTGTGCCGGTGGCCGTGGCGCTCCACCTCGATGCTCGCGCCCGCGAAGAGCCAGGACGAGAACGTCTTGAACGCCCCGATGCTGAACTGGTCGAAGCGGAAGTCGATCCGGGTCGGCTCGGACGACACCGGCGCGCTGCCGGCGAACTCGGGGACCATCTGGATGCGTGAGTTGTAGTTCGCCGAGCCGACGAAGAAACCGGACAGGCGGACTCCGGCCACCTCGAACGCCGGCCCGTGCAGCATGCCAGGATCGCCGGGATCGAGCGGTACCTCGCGCTCCTGAGCCGATACGGCGACGGAAACGAGAGATACGAACAGCAACAGCAGTACAACGGGTGCGCGTACGCGCATGAAGGCCTCCACGACCGCGAGTGTGACCGGATTCCCACAACGTCCGCGCTCTGAGAGCGCAGCGCCGCCCTATCGGCGGCGGCTGAGCGGCGGCGGAGTGGGGACCTCTCGATCGGGAGACGGCGGCCCTGACGGTGCGGCGAAGATCGGCGACGCGGTGGGAATCGCCGCGGGCGCCAGCAGGCCGGACTGCGGCAAAGCGGGAGTCACCTGGACGAGGATCAGGGCCGGCTCGCTCGACCCCGCGCAGGTGCGGATGAAGCGCTGATTCGACGCCAGCTCGCGCGCGTGCGTGCAGGTCGGGCAGCGGCACGCGGCCGACTTGTCATGGTGGCAGCAGCAGCTTGCCGCCTCGGCGCTGGAGACCATCGGGAGCGCTCCCGTCGCCTGCAACGACACGGCGCACGCGAGCAGCGCGCCCATCGCTCGGCAGCGGCGTGGACCCCGAACCATTGCTGGCCACGTACCTCGTGGACGAAGGACGCGTCAACCGCGCACCGCCCGCGCAATCAAAGGCGTAGCGCCGCCGAATACGGCGGCGACTAGTCCCGCGGTACACGCGCGAGCAGGTACACGTACCCGCCGAACACCACTTGCGACCCGTACAGACGCTCCAGATCGCTCGGCACGCGCCCGACCGACGCGCGCGCGCCGAGGGCGGGCTCGATGGGTCCTAGCGCCGGGAACGAATGCACGAATCCGAACACCGCGCTGGACAACAGGTAGGTCTGCGCGAACGCCGGCAGCCCCGAGAAGCCGGGCACGACGAGGTCGTGCGCGGTCTTCTGCACCACCTCCAGCCGCAGGAAGGGAGCGTTGCGCCCGTCGAGGTCGAAGTTCGCCTCGAAGAGGAAGCTGTCCGTCGGAACGGGGCCGAGGTTCCGCCCCCAGGCGAGCGTCGTATCGACCTGCACCTGGGGGAGCGGCAGGCTGACGGAGAGGGACCCGGTGACCCGGCTGACGCTGAGCGGGAATCCAACCGTGGCCGGCGGCTCGGGACTGGCCAGGTGGCCGTACGAGACCTGGAGGCTGACCGGCCGCACTGGATTCGCCGACAGTCGCACCGAGAACGAATCGAGAGAGCGGAAGTCGACGTCCCAGCGGTCCTCGTCCGGCTCGCGCCCGTTGAACCACGACGCTTCGAGCTTCACCTGCCGGGTGTACAGGGCCGCGGTGGCGACGCCGAAGCTCACATGGGTCGAGTCCTGCCAGTGGTGCGACAGCGGCGGGAACGGATCGCCCTCCGCCGAGGCACGGTGCATGAAGGCCGGCGGTCCCAGCGCGGGCTCGCCCACCGGCGCCAGGTACAGCTCCGCGCCCAGCCAGTCCGAGAGCGGATGGCGGTAGGTGACCGATGCCTCCATGAAGAGGTCGTGCGGGTGCTGCCGGTCGTGGAGATGCACGCCCCGGAAGGTCTCGCCGGTCTGCAGGAGCTCCGGGAAGCCCGAGCCGGGGATGGTGAGCGGCTCGAGCGAGAACATGCCGCGGAGCTGCACCTCCCCTCCCCACAGGCCGTGCCCGGCCATGCCCATCAGCCAGTTGGTGGAGAGGAAACGGTGACCGCCGCGATCGCCGAGCTGATCGTCGAAACCTGCCGAGACCGCCCCGTGGAGCATGAAGCTCCAGCCGCCGGCGCCGAAATGCACGCCGCGCATGGGCGTCGCGTCGGGCTGCCAGCTGGTGCCGGACGCATTCCGCGTCATCGGGATCGCAAGGTCGGGAGGCTGCTCCGAGGGCATCAGCTCCATCCCGCACTTCGGACACTGGCCCGGATGATCGGAATGGACTTCCGGATGCATGGGACAGGTGTACGTAGGACGGGATTCAGCCAGCACGGGGGCTGCCGCGCACAGGAGCGCGGCGGCGGCTAGGCGCTGAAGCATCCGGCTCTTGTACCGGGCCGCAACGCTGCGTGCTACATCCGGGCGATGCGCAGGGCGCTCGCGCTCGCGGTCCTGGTCGCGTCCGGCGCCCGCGCGGACGGCGCCTTTCCCACCGGGATGAGCGTGCTGCTCCCCACCGGTACGCCGCAACGGATCCTGGTGGGGACCACCTTCGGCTTGGTCCTGTCGGAGGACGCGGGCGCGACTTTTCGCTACGTCTGCGAGCCGTACTTGACGGGCTCCGGCGCCAGCGTGCTCATCTACCAGGCGGCGTCCAACGGCGAGGTGCTCGCCGCGCACCAGGACGCGCTGTCGCTCAGCACGGACCTCGGCTGCAGCTGGACGCGCGCTTCCGGTCTGGCGCCGCTGGTGGTCGTCGACGCGTTCATCGACCCGTCGAATCCCTCGTCGGTACTGGCCCTCGCGTGGCCTGCGGCCGGGGGCGCCTCGCTGTTCGCCTCGGCGGACGGGGGCCGGAGCTTCGGCCCGGCGCTGCTGACGAGCGGCACGCCGCCCGTCCACGCCGACGAGCGGCTGGTGAGCGTCGAGATCGGCTCGTCCGCGCCCGTGATCTACGTGACCACCTTCGCCTTTCCCAGCGCCTCCTCGCCGGCCGGCAGCGCCGCTCTGCTGCGCAGCGCCGACGGCGGAACGAGCTGGACGCGCGTCGAGATGGGCGTGGGCCCCTCGGTGCAGGTGAAGATCGCCCAGGTCGATCCGGCCGACGCGAACAGGGTGTACCTCCTGGTCAGCGTGGGCGGCGCCGACGAGATCCGGATGGCCGTGGATGGCGGCGCGACGGTCCTGCCGCTCCTTGCGCCGGGCGTTCCGATCGGCGGCTTCGTGCGCGCATCCGACGGGACGCTGTACGCCGGCACCGGCTCCGGCGACTTCTACGTCCGCAGGCCGGGCGCGGGCCCGTCTTTCGAACGGTTCCGCGGTCCGCACCTGCGCTGTCTCGGTGAGCGGGCCGGACGCGTGTACGTGTGTGGCGACTCCACCGCCGACGGATACGATCTGGCGACCAGCGACGATCACGGGCAGTCCTTCCAGAAGCTGCTCACCTTCACGCAGATCCTGGGACCCGCTACCTGCCCCGCAGTGCAGTCGGCGTGCGCCGCGGATTTCGCGGCGCTCCAGCGCACGCTGGCCGTGGTCCCTGTCGGGAGCTGCAGTTGCGGGCAACCCTCGGGCGACGCGGGCGCGCTCCTCATCCTGCTCGCGGCGGCCCTGCGGAGGCGGCGTCGAGCGCCTGGGCGAGGTCCGCGATGAGATCCTCGGGGTCCTCGATACCGACCGACAGCCGGATGAGGTTGTCGTGGAT
>DASQBG010000237.1:0-8340 GCA_035635335.1 Myxococcales bacterium
ATGCAGACGTTCGACCAGTCGCTCATGCTGCTCTACCGGCAGAACGTGATCACGTATGAGGAAGCCGTGCGGCAGTCCTCGAACCCGGACGACTTCGACAAGAAGGAAGAGCCGGCGGCCCAGAACGGCAAGGCCCCGGCGCGCCCTCCACCCCCGGCCCGCCCCAGCACCCCCGCCGCGGGCCGCCCTGCCCCGACCACCGCCAAGCCCGCCGCCGCCAAGCCCGCCCCCGCCGGCGGCGCCCCGGCAGACGACGACTTCCAGATCGAACGCTTCTGACGAAGAGCGGTTCACGCAGAGCTCGCCGAGCGCGCAGAGATTTTTTGGTACAAGAAGAGAATGACTCTGCGGCCTCCGCGGGCTCTGCGTGAAACGAAAGTAGTCCAGCCGCTGGATAGGGCGCTGAGGCTGTTGGCGCGGAGGGCCTACACGGCCCTGGAGATGGACAAGGCGCTGGAGAAGGCGGGAGTGCCGCAGGGGGAGCGCGCGGAAGCGGTGGCGCGACTGCGGGAGCTGGGATACATGGACGACCTGGAGGTTGCCCGCGCGCGGGCGCGCACCCTGCTCGGCCGGGGGGCGGCACCGCGGCTCGCCGAGCGCAGGCTCGGTGAGCAGGGAGTGGGCACGGCGCAGGCGCGCGCCGCGGTGGGCGAGGCGGCGCAGGGCTCGAGCGAGGCGGAGCTCCTCGAGCGCGAGCTGCACAAGGTGCTGCGCGGCCGGGCGCCGGCCGGCGACAAGGAGCGGCGCCGCGCCTTCCGGGCGCTCGTCGCAAAGGGACACCGCCCGGCGCAGGTCGCACGCGCGCTGGGCATCTCGTGGGATGGCGATGACGACTAGCCGCCGCCGACAGTCGCCGCCCAGAAGGCGGCGCTGTGCTCTGGAGAGGCGCTCGCGGCGGCGCTAGCTGTTAGATAGTGGAGGTAGCGGATGTCGTTTCGGCAGTGGATGGCGGCGGTTCCCGCGGCGGTTTCCCTGGCGCTCTGCGCTGCCTGCGCGGGCGGCAAGGACAGCGTGGACATCAGCAAGCCGGTGACCGGCGCCGAGGCCTCCAACGCGGAGAAGGCCTACAACCGCGGCCTGCAGGAGCGGAAGGACAAGAGCTACCTCGAAGCGGTGCGCTACTTCGAATACGTGCGCAACAACTTTCCCTACTCCCAGTTCGCCGGCCTGTCGGAACTGGCCATCGCCGACATGAGCTTCGACCGCGACGACTGGAGCTCGGCCGCCGGGCAGTACCAGGACTTCGTCAAGAGCCATCCCTCGCACCCGAAGGCGGACTACGCGGCGTTCCGGGCCGGCCTCTCGCGCTGGGAGGACAGGCCGTCGGACCTGTGGCTCCTGCCCCCGTCTTCCGAGAAGGACCAGGCGGCGCTCCGCTCCGCGCTCGATGCGCTGCAGCGCTTCGTGCTCAGCTACCCGAGGAGCGAGTACGTTCCGCGCGCCCGCGAGCTCATCGCCGACACCCGTGAACGGCTGGCCAGGCACGAGCAGTACGTGGTCGAGTTCTACTGGAAGCGGAACGCTTGGAAAGGCGCTGCCGGCAGGCTGGTCGGCCTGGCCGACAACTACGGCGACCTGCGCGGCGGCAAGGTCCGCTCCGACTCGCTCTGGCGCGCCGGAGAGGCGTACCGCAACCTCAACGACCCCGCGAACGAGCGCAAGGTGTTGCAGCGCCTGGTCCAGGAGGCGCCCGAAGGCGAGCACGCTCGCCAAGCGCAGGCGCGGCTCCAGCAGCTTCCTTCTCCCGCTCCCGCTCCCGCTTCCACTCCCACTTCCACCGAGCCGCAACCCGCCAAACCTACCGAGCCGCCCAGGTAGGTCCGGGGTTTTGACACGCGTGGTAGCCTTTCCTCATGGACGACGCCGTCCGGGAGCTGGTTGCTCTCGGGAAGGACCATTTCCAGCGCGGCGACTGGTCGCTGGCCGCCGGGCACCTCGAGCAGGTGATCGCGCGCGGCGCCGCCTTCGCCGACGTCCACCACATGCTGGGCGTCTGCTACCACCAGCTGGGCGAGTTCGACCCCTCGCAGCGGGCCTTCGAGCGCGCGCTGGAGATCAATCCCGGGTACGTCGAGGCCTCGCTGAACCTGGCCATCCTCTGCAACGACCTGGGCCAGTACGAGAAGGCGCAGAAGGTCTACTCGAACGCGCTGGAGCGCGCCCGGAACGGAGCGCGGCACGAAACCGGCGACGAGCCGCTCGACGCTTTCACCCGGGGCAAGATCGCCAATCTCCACGCCGCCGTCGGCGACGCATACCTCGCCGCCCGCCGGCCGGCCGATGCGGCGGCCGAGTTCCGGCGCGCGCTCGAGCAATCGCCCGGGTTCGTCGACGTGCGCATGAAGCTGGCCGCCGGCCTGCGCGAGAGCGGCGACGCGGAAGGTGCGGCCGCCGAGCTGCGGCGCGCGGTGCGCGACGCTCCCGCCTACGTCCCGGCCCGGTTGGCGCTGGGCCTCGCCTGCTCCGCCCGGGGCAAGCTGGACGAGGCGATCGAGCAATGGGAAGAGATCCTGCGCATGGACCCGAGCCACCGCACCGCGCAGCTCTACCTGAAGCTGGGGCGGGCCCAGGCGCCGGGGGCCGCCGGGAGAGCGCGATGACGGAACGCGCCTACGCGCTCCGGTTCATCAGCGGCAAGTACCAGGGCGGCGAATACCCCCTGCAGGACGCGCGCGACCTGGTCATCGGGCGCTCCAGCGACCTGGACATGGTGCTGATCGAGGACATGGTCAGCCGCAAGCACGCCAAGATCTCCCTGCAGGAGGGCGCGATCACCATCGCGGACCTGGGCTCGACCAACGGCACCTTCGTCAACGGCGAGAAGGTGAAGAAGGCGCAGCTCAAGGAAGGCGACCGCGTGCTCATCGGCACCAGCATCCTGAAGCTCGTCACCGTCCAGCGGACCGCGCAGCCCATCGACGCTCGCGCGGCGCAGCAGCAGCTCGAGCGCACCGCGGCGGCCCAGGAGCGGCGGGGTCGCAGCGCGGTGCAGGGCCGGCTCGAGGAAGTTCCGCTGGTCGACCTGCTGCAGCTCCTCAGCACGTCCAAGAAGACGGGCGCGATCGTCATCCAGGGCTATCGGGGCGGCCGCGTGCACCTGCGCAACGGCCGGGTGGTGGCGGCGGTGATCGACGCCGACCCGACGCTCCCGCCGAAGAAGGCGCTGTACCGGATGGTGGGCTGGACCCAGGGCGGCTTCGAGTTCGTCCCCCAGGAGGGCGAGCTGCCCCAGATGCCCAACGAGATCCTGGAGAGCACCGAGGCGCTGGTGATGGAGGCCATGCAGCAGCAGGACGAGCTGGCCCGCGGGACGCTGCCCGCGCCGACCTCGGCGATCGGGATCGCCATGCCGCTCACTCCGCGGCTGCGCGACCTCACTCCCGAGGAAATCGATCTGTTGCAGCTGGTCCACAACTACGGGGTCGTCCAGGCGGTGCTGGACCGCGCCCAGGGCAGCGACCTGGAAGTCGCGGAGAAGCTCGCGGCTTTGCTGCAGGCCGGTTACCTGCGGCAGTTCTGAATCGCGCCTCCCTCTGCGGCATCTCCGAGGGTGCGCGTCAGAGTCATGATAGAGCACCCTCGATGAGAGAGGTCACCGCAAAGGGGCAACCGGCCTCCAGGCTGCCGCGGCTCACGCTGCTCAGCCACGGGTCGGGTTGAGCCTGCAAGCTCCGCCCAGCGGAGCTCGCGCAGGTCCTGCGCGGCCTACCGGTCTTCCCCCGCCCCAGGCAGCTGATCGTCGGCACCGAGACGCGCGACGACGCGGCGGTGTTCCGCCTCGACCCCAAGCGAGCCCTGGTCGCCACGGTGGACTTCTTCGCGCCGGTGGTCGACGACCCGCGCGACTACGGCGCCATCGCGGCGGCGAACGCGCTGTCCGACGTCTACGCCATGGGCGGCAAGCCCCTCTATGCGCTGAACCTGGTCGGGTTCCCGCGGGGACAGCCCTGGGAGCTGCTGACGGAGATCCTCGCCGGAGGCGCGGAGAAGGCAAACGAGGCGGGCTGCCCGATCGTGGGCGGGCACAGCGTCGACGACGCCGAGCCGAAGTACGGGCTCGCCGTCACCGGCCTGGTCGACCCGCGGCGCGTGCTCACCAACTCCGGCGCGCGGCCCGGCGACGCGCTGCTGCTGACCAAGGCGCTCGGCACCGGGATCGCGGTCTCGGCCATCAAGAACGAGCAGGCCTCGCCCGAGCTCCTCCGCACGGCCGTCGCCCAGATGAAGACCCTCAACCGGGCCGCGGGCGAGACGCTGGCGCGCGCCTGGAAGGACGTGCACGCGCTGACCGACGTGACCGGGTTCGGCTTGCTCGGACACCTCGACTCGATGCTGCGCGCGAGCGACGCGCGCGCGGTGGTGCGCGCCGGAGCGCTGCGCGTCCTGCCCGGGGTGCGCGCGCTGGCACGGGCGGGGTCGGTGCCGGGCGGCACGCGCGCCAACCTCGAGTTCGTCGCTCCGCGCACCCGGTTCCCCGAGCAGATGGAGGAGGCGGACCGGCTGGTGCTCGCCGACGCCCAGACGAACGGAGGCATGCTGGCGGCGGTGTCGTCGCGCATCGCCGAGCGGCTCCTGCGCAAGCTGGCCGATGCGGGCGTGCCGGCTACGCTCATCGGCGAGGTCGTCCCGCGCGGAAAGCAGGAGCCAGGCGTCACCTTCGAGGGGGCGTTGCAGGGCTGAAATGCCGCACTGCCCCATCCGTAGGGATGGTCAGGAGGCCGCACATGTTCCGGACCGCAGCAACCCTTGCTCTCGTCGCCCTGGTGGCGCTGGTCGCGATCCGCATCGTCGCCGGAGTGGCAGGCGGGATCCTCGGCCTGCTCATCGGGGTGGCGTGGCTGCTCGTGAAGCTCCTCATCGTCGCAGGCATCGTGTACTTCGTGCTGACGCTGGTGGCCCCGGAGACCGCGCGGAAAGTGCGCGACCGCTTCTCCGGGGGGCCTACGATCTAGTCGCGAGGTAGGAGATCCACCTGCAATAAACTTCAGGACCCCTGGAAGGGTCTGCTATCCTGCCGGGCGTGCGACGACTCGCTGCCCTGCTCTTCTGCCTCTCGGCCGCGGCCACCGCCGAGCCACGGCGCGCGCTGGTAGTGGTCCTCGACCCCGGGCACGGCGGCGCCTATCCGTACGACGGTGCCCACGGGAGAGGCGGCCTGGTCGAGAAGGACGTGGCGCTCGCGGTCGCGCTCCGGACCAAGGAAGCGATGGAGGAGGCTGGCGTCACGGTGGTGCTGACGCGGGAAGCGGACGCCGACCTGTCGCTCCCCCGACGCGCGCAGATCGCCAACGAGGCCGGCGCCGACCTGTTCCTCTCCATCCACTGCAACTCGATGCCGAAGCTGAAGGACCGCCTGCTCACCCGCGGCGTCGAAACGTACTTCCTCTCCCCCGACCCGACCGACTCCGACGCGAAGCTGCTCGCGGAGATCGAGAACGGCGGCCCGGAGGCGTCTCCCGCGAAGAGCCCGGACGCGGTCAGCGGGATCCTCGCCGACCTCGCCCTCGGCCAGGCGCGCAACGACAGCGCGCGGCTGGCGGAGATCGTGCAGCGCCGGATGGTGCGCGAGGCGCGGATCTCCGGCCGGGGCGTGCGCCAGGCTCCGTTCGCGGTGCTCGCCGGCACCCGGATGCCTTCCGCGCTGGTGGAGATCGGCTTCATCTCGCACCCCGTCGAGGGGCGGCTCCTGGCCAAGGAGCGCCACCAGAAGGCGATCGCGCGGGCGCTCGCCGCCGCAGCGCGGGAGTACGCCGACGAGGTGCTCGCGAAGCGGCTGGTCGCTGCCTCGACCCGCGTCGTGCTCCCGGAGATGGTGCTGGTGGCGCGCAAGCCGGCGCCCGGTCCCGCGCCGGCGGCGTCCTCCGTCGCGCCGGTTGCGGCTGCGGCTGCGCCGCGGTAGCAGAGAGCGGAATGCCCCGCCAAGGCCGAGCGCCCTCGGAGCTGCGTCAGGTCAGCATCGTCCCCGGATTCACCGAGCACGCTGAAGGAAGCGTGCTGTGCACCTTCGGCCGGACCCGGGTGCTCTGCACGGCCACCGCCGAGGAGCGCGTCCCCAGCCACGTGAAGGGGAGCGGGCGCGGCTGGGTCACGGCCGAATACGGAATGCTCCCTCGCTCCACCCACACACGCAGCGACCGCGAGGCCGCCAAGGGGAAGCAGAGCGGGCGCACCCAGGAGATCCAGCGGCTCATCGGCCGCGCGCTCCGCGCCGCCTGCGATCTGACCGCGCTGGGCGAGCGCCAGGTGCTGATCGACTGCGACGTGCTGCAGGCGGACGGCGGCACCCGCACCGCGGCAATCACCGGCGCCTACGTGGCCCTCGGCATCGCGCTGCGCCGGATGCGCCGGGAGAAGGCGCTGCGGCCCCCCGTCGCCGCCGTGAGCGTCGGGATGGTCGACGGCAAGCTCCTGCTCGATCTCGACTACGAGGAGGACTTCGCCGCCGAAGTGGACCTGAACGTGATCGGCAACGCTCAGGGCGAGCTGCTCGAGGTGCAGGGCACGGCGGAGAAACGGCCGTTCACCCCGCAGCAGCTGCACGAGATGGTCGCGCTGGCGCAGAAGGGCATCCAGGAGCTGCACCGCGCCCAGACGGCGGCGCTGGCGGAGGCGCAGGCGCAGGACGCGAAGTGAAGCTGCTGGTCGCGACCGGGAACCCGGGCAAGCTGGTCGAGGTGCGCGAGATCCTCGCCGGCCTGGACCTCGACCTGGTCTCGCTGGCCGACCTGGGCCTGCCGGCGCCCGAGGAGCCGTTCGACACCTTTCAGCAGAACGCGGCGGCGAAGGCGACCGCCTGCGCCCCGCGCGCCTCGCTCTGGACGCTGGCCGACGACAGCGGGCTGTGCGTGGACGCGCTCCAAGGCGCGCCAGGCGTGCGCAGCGCCCGGTTCGCCGACACCGAGGAGGCGCGGCGCCGCAAGCTGCTCGACCACCTCCGCGCGATCCCGGCGGCGCGCCGCACGGCGCACTTCTTCTGCGCCGTCGCGCTCGCCTCACCGGACGGGGGGCGCCTCTACCGGGCCGAGGGCCGCGTGGAGGGCCGGATCGCCGACGCCCCGCGGGGCGCGAACGGCTTCGGGTACGACCCGCTCTTCCTGCCGGACGAGGCTCCCGGGCGGACCCTGGCGGAGCTGGAGGCGGCCGAGAAGAACCGACTCAGCCACCGCGGGCGCGCGCTGCAGCGGCTCCGGCCCCTCCTGGATCGCCTGGCGCGCGAGGGCAACCTGCCTGCCCGTTGAAGTTGCGCAGAGCGGCGAGATCGAGTAATTCCGGCGCTCGCTTCGCGGGGCGTAGCGCAGCCTGGTAGCGCGCCTGCCTTGGGCGCAGGAGGTCGGAGGTTCGAATCCTCTCGCCCCGATCTCTTCGCGGAGCGGTGCAGTACCGGCGCCAGTAGCTCAGCCGGATAGAGCAACGGCCTTCTAAGCCGTAGGTCGGGGGTTCGACTCCCTCCTGGCGCGCCAGACAGTGGAGGTTTCGTGGTGGCTGTAGCTCAATGGTAGAGCACTGGACTGTGACTCCAGACGTTGCCGGTTCGAGCCCGGTCAGCCACCCCAACTCGTCTTGACTAGTAGGCCCGCGGGACGGTAGACAGCCCGCCCTCCAGGGCGCGTAGCTCAACTGGCAGAGCAATGGACTCTTAATCCATAGGTTGAAGGTTCGATTCCTTCCGCGCTCACTCACAGAAGCCCCCGGAACCATGCAGGTTTCGGGGGTTTCGCCTTTCCTGGCTCCCCGGTCCTGCGACCGGGTTCGCGCGTGTTCTAGCCCGCCTCGACGAGCGCCGCGAGTTTCGCGAGTGACGACCGCCAGCCGGCCTCGTTGTCGGCGGTCGGCACGCCGCGCGGTAGCCCGTCGTGCACGGCGAAAACTTCGGTGCCGCCCAAGGCGTGGCCCATCGACGCGCACGTTCGCGGGTGGTCACGCATCAAGCAGCGCTCGAACCGCTTCCTCGACCGTGCTTCCGGCCGCGTCGCCGGCCTGCATGGCGGGGTGGAACTGTTTCTCCAGCCGGCTGACCCAAGCCGCCCGCCACCCCGCGCGTTTCGCGCCCTGCACGTCCCAGGCGTGCGCCGCGACCAACGCCAACTGGTCGGCGCGGAGCCCCATCTTCCGCTCGGCGTGCTGGTAGGCCGCGGCATGCGGTTTCCAGTGCTTGACGTCCTCGATGGAAAGCACGGACTGGACGAGCGCAGCGAGCCCCGCACGCTCCAGGAGTACGCGCACTGTCGCCGCGCTTCCGTTTCCGAGCGTCGCGACCGGGATCCCGCGTTCGCGCAGCAGCTCGAAAGCGGGCCGCACGTCGGGAAATGCCGGCAGCTCGGAAAAGACCTCCAGGGCACG
>DASQBG010000238.1:0-3581 GCA_035635335.1 Myxococcales bacterium
CAGGAGCGCCGCGTCCGCCTCCGCGGCCACGGCGCCGATGTCGCGCACCTTGGTCTCACCGGACTGCATCGCGCGCCCCGCAGCGTCGATGCCCGCGCGCAGATCCGAGACCAGCTCCGCCACCTCGCGCGCCGATTTCCCAGCCTCCGCCGCGAGTGCCCGCACCTCATCCGCGACCACCGCGAAACCCTCGCCGTGCTCCTCCGCCCGCGCCGCCTCGATCGCGGCGTTGAGGGCCAGCAGGTGCGTTTGCCGCGCGATTCGCGCGATCGTCTGGGCGAACACCCCGATTCGTTCCGACATCCCCGACAACCCGGCCACCGTCGCGGCGGTGGTTCGGACCTCCTCGCCCACCGCGCGCAGCGTCTGGCTCGCGCGCGCCACCCGCTCCCGGCCCCGCTCCGCTGCGGCGACCAGACGCCCCGCGTCGCTCTGCATCAGCTCGGCGCGGACGCGCAGCGATTCCGCCTGTTCGGCCGCCTTCGCGCTCTCGCCGCGCGCCCCCTCCGCCATCTCGCGCTGCTGCCCGAGATCCGTCGCCAGCCGCTGAGCCGTGTGCGTGACCGTCTCCGAGGTGGCATGGAGCTCCTCAGCCGAGGCGGCCAGCTGCTCCGCGAGCGCCGCCACTTCGTCGGCCTCGCGCTGCACCGTCGAGATCGTGCCGCCGATCTCCTCGATCATCCGATTGAAGCTCCGCTCCAGGAAGCCGAGCTCGTCGGACTCGCCCGCTGGCGCGCGCACGGCCAGGTAGCCCCGCTCGGCCTCGCCCATCACGCTGCGGGCGTGGCGAATCCGCGAGATCAGCGTGGCTGGAATCCGCTTGAGCGCCATGGCCACGAGGATGAACACCAGTGTGTCGAGCCCGGCGTTCGTCAGGCTCGCGCCAGGCTCGTACAGCACGTTGTGCAGGAAGCTCGAGCCCAGGTATGCGATCGCGGCGGTGAGCACCAGGAAGTTTCCCACGGTGTGGCCCTGGTCGAAGGCGTATGGCAGGACGGCGATAAAGAACGCGGCTACGAAACCACCACGCCCGAACCACACCACCAGGACCGCGACGAGCAGGACGTCGAAGAGGGACAAGGCGTACACCAGCCACCAGCGGTACCAGCCGCGCTCATTGATCAGGCCGAGCAACTCGTTCAGGAAAGCGGCGCCGCCCGCCGTCAACACCATGGTCGTGGGGCGGGTCTTGACGGCGGTAGCCACCCATCCCACCAGGCCAAAGACGAATCCGACGCCGATCATCAGGCGACGCATTCGGTGGCTGCGAGAGATGGTCTCCAGGTCCTTGAGCCGCTGCTCGAGGCCGGTGGCGTCGTCTTTCCAGCCTCGCACCAGCGAGGCGAGGGACGGCCGCGATGCTCCTGTCGGAAGTGTGCTCACCCGGGGCTGATCATACACCTCAGGTGATCAGGGCGGCAATCTCCCCTGCGGCTTTGGTCGCGCCGAGCCGGCGGAACAGCGCCGCGGCGCGCTCGCGCGCCGCCCTGGCTCCCGCGTGATCGCCGCTCGCCGCGAGGGCCACACCCAGGTCGCGCTCGATCTCGGCCCGCGTGTGAGCGCTGCCCTGCCCCCGCGCCAGCGCGGCGGCGCGGGACAGCAGCGCGGCAGCGACGGCGAGATCACCGCGCGCGCGCGCGACGCCCGCCTGGAGCCGCCACACCTCCGCGAGCCCTACCGGGTGCTGCAGCCGCTCGTAGGCGGCGGCGGCGCGACCGAGCTCGGCAGCGGCGAGCTCCGTATCCCCCTGGAGCAGGTGCAGCTCCGCGCGCCCCGCGATCGCCTGCGCGGAGAGCGCGTCGTCCCGCACCTGCTGCTCGGCGAGTCGGACCGCCTCCTCGGCGGCGACCAGGGCTCGGGCGTAGTCGCCCAAGTCGCGCCAGCTGATCCCGATGTTGTGCTCCGTCTCGGCCATCCCGCGTGCGAGTCCCGCCTGCTGGTAGGCGGCCAGGGCGAGGTGGTAGCTCGCCAGCGCGGCCCCTGGGTTGCCCTGCAGGTTCGCGATGATTCCGAGGTTGTTGAAGCACCGGGCCTGCGCGGCGGGGTCGTCCAGCAAGCGCGCGAGATCGAGCGCGGCCGCAACATGGAGCTCGGCCGCATCGACGTCGCCTCGCTCCAGGGCGATCGCCCCCTGGTAGTTCCGCGCCCGCAGCTCGGCGTGTCGCTCCCCCCGCGCCCGCGCAATCACGTGCGCCGCTTGCGCCCAGCGCTCCGCTTCCGCGTAGGCGCCCAGACGGCCGTGCGCCTCGGCGGCGAGCAGCGCATACGGCGTCCGGCGCTCGAGCGTGTCGGCCGGCAGTCCTTGCAGTCGGCTCAGCACGTCGCGGTGCCGGCCCCGCTCCGCAAGCGCGCGGAGCTCGATCAGTAGGGCCGACTCTTCCGAGGGTGACGTCACGACACTGTTACCACGCGACGGCGTACTGCGAGAATGCGAGGATCCCGGCGTCAAACTCCTCCAGCTCCACGGACTTCGCCGCCGGCGCGGTGAACCAGAGCGTATCGGGGGGCTCGCGCCGCCACAGGGACAGCTGCGTCTCGATCTCCGCGTCCTGAGAGTCGATCAGGCCGTCGCCGTTGAAATCGGGATCGGCGTAGTGGTATTCCACCCTCAGCTGGGCGGGCTGGCTCGGGTTGAATTGGAGGCCCGACGGCTGAAAGTCGAACAGGAACTTCTTCGGGTCGACGACCGTGACCGTGATCCGGATCGAGTCGCCAGGCCCGAACGTCGTGCCGTCGGGCTTCCGATACAGGCCGTCGGCGGGTACCTCGAATCGGAGGAACTCCGCGCCCGAGTCGGTCGCCAGGCTCCCCTGGTAGACCAGACGCACTTCGCGCTGCTCCCCCACCTTCGCGTAGAAGCTGCCCTGAGTGGAGAGGAGGGGCTTGTAGGTGGAGTCTTGCACGATGACGCGGAGCGTCGCGCGCGGCGGCACCGGGCCGCTCGAATTGGTGCAGGCAGCCGCGCTCACGAGGATTGCCAGACTTAGAATCAGTCGTCGCATGTCAGTCGGTCCGGGCTCAAAGGTTCGTCCTGGGCTCAAGGTTCGACCTGATGGAGGGCAAGGGCCGGGCCACTCTAAGTCACGGTCCATCAATGTGATGGACATCACGCACTGAGCCACGCCGCAGCACGTGGCTCAATTCGGGTCAGCCTCAGAGTCCTCCGCGCTCTCCCCCTCCCCTCCCTCCAACAGCCGCTGCAAGCGGGATCGCGAGATGCCCAGCCGTCGCGCCGCTTCGGAGCGGTTACCGCCGGCCGCGTCCAGCATGGCGCGGGCAGCCGCGCGCTGGATCTCCGCCAGCGTTGCCGGGAAGGGCAGGGCGCCCGCTGCGCCGGACCGCGGCGGCATGACCATCAGCCCGCTCAAGACGAGCGTCCCGAGCGGGGAGAGCAGCACACTCCGCTCGATCGCATTCCGCAGCTCCCGGACGTTGCCAGGCCAGCGGTGGGCGAGGAGCGCACGGCGCACGTCCGGCGTCAGAATGGGCTGCGGGAGCTGGTACTGCGCGCTGAACCTCTGCAGGAAGGCTTCGGCGAGCGGGATCACGTCGTCTCCGCGCTCCCGCAGCGGCGGCAGCTC
>DASQBG010000239.1:0-5777 GCA_035635335.1 Myxococcales bacterium
GCGCACAGCCCGATCCCCGCCGCGGTCCATCCAGCTCCGCCGCCTCCGCGGCTGCGCCACAGGAGCGGCGCCGCCACGACCAGGAGCGGCACCGGCGTGAACGACCGCCAGCGAAACAGCACCCGCCCGATCCTCTCGATCGTTCCTTGTGCGGCCTCCGCCACTCCGCGCTGAACTACCAGACGCACCAGGCCCCGTCACGTCCCACACCCGCCACGAGCCACAGCCGCGATGGTCGAAGAACAGTTCACGCAGAGCCCGCGGAGATCGCAGAGGTTCTTTTCGAAAAAAACTCTGCGGCCTCCGCGGGCTCTGCGTGAAAAGCTCTTCAGTTTGGCTGCGTGAGCGTGCTGCCGATGGAGCGGAGGGTGGAGGCGACTTCGGCGGCGTCGCGGGGTCGGTCCTCGGGGCGCTTGGCGAGGAGGCGGTCGCAGAGCGCGCCCAGGAGGCGCGGAGCGCCGGGATTGATCTCCGAGACGGGAGTGGGGCGCCTTCCGATGACTGCCTCCAGGAGGGCGAGCTGGTTCTGCTCGGTGAACGGCGGCCGCGCCGCGAGCAGCTCGTACAGCGTCGCTCCCAGCGAGTAGAGGTCGGCCCGCAGGTCCACCGTCTCCCCGCGCGCCTGTTCCGGCGCCATGTACCGGTAGGTGCCGACCGCGCGGCCCGGATCGGTGGCGCGATCCTCGTGGAGGCGCTTCACCAACCCGAAGTCGACGAGGATCGCCCGGTGCGCCGGGGTGACCAGGATGTTGGAGGGCTTCAGGTCGCGGTGCACCAGGCCGCGGGCGTGGATGAACGAGAGCCCGTCGCACAGCTGCGCCATCGACTCGCACAGCGCGGCGAGCCGCTCCTGCCGGTTCTGCTCCGCCTGCTCCTCGGGCGAGAGCATCGCTTCCACTCCCGTGGTGAGCGTCAGCCGCCGCGCGCGCACCGTCGCCAGGAAGATGCCCGAGTCCGGCTCGTCGAAGAGCACGTCGAGGTCGACGCCCTCCGAGGCTCCCTCCACCGGCTCCGGCTCGAGCAGCACGGGGTCGCCGACGACCGAAAGCCACTCGCGCAGGCTCAGCCCTTCGACGAACTCCATCGAGAGCCAGGGGATGCCGTCCTCCTCGCCCACGTCGAGCACGCGGACGATGTTCGGGTGGGAGAGCATCCGCAGGGCGGCGAACTCGCGGCGCAGGCGCGTCAAGCCGATCGGGTCGGTGCCGGGCGGCAGCATCTTGAGCGCCACCGTGGCGCCGGTGCGCGAGTCGACCGCGCGAAAGACGGCCCCCAGGCCCCCCCGACCTACCTGCCGCTCGAGGCGGAACGGTCCGAACCAGCCACGCATCTCCCTCAACGTAGCGCACGGTTGGCCACGAAGCCGAGAGGCACGACGCCGGAAACATCGCGGGGTGCTCTATCGCGGGGTGCTCTAGTGTAGAGTCGTACGCTTTGTTCCAGGGAGAAGAGTTGCTCACCGAGCTGGAGCTGGCCCACCTGCGCGCCGAGGTTGCCGCCCGGCCGCTCCCCCGCCACGTCGGCATCATCATGGACGGGAACGGCCGCTGGGCGGAGCAGCGGGGCCTCCCTCGCCTGGAGGGCCACCGGAGGGGCTCCGACTCGGTCCGCGAGGTGACGCGCGCGGCGCGCAAGCTGGGGCTGCCGGCGCTCACGCTGTACGCCTTCTCCGCCCAGAACTGGCAGCGGCCGGAGGGCGAGGTCAGCGGCCTGATGGACCTCCTCCGCGACTACCTCCACCGCGAGCGTCCCGAGATCATGGACAACGGCATCCGGCTCCACGCCATCGGGGAGCTCGATCGCCTGCCGCCGCGCGTGCGCGATCCGCTCGAGGACCTGCGCGGCGAGAGCGCGGGGAATTCCGAGATGGTCCTCACCCTGGCGCTGAGCTACGGCGGCCGCGAGGAGATCGTCGCCATGGCGCGCAAGGTCGCCGAGGACGCCCGCGCGGGCGCGCTGCGGCCGGAGCAGATCGATGCCGAGGCGGTCGAGGAGCGCCTGTGGACGGCCGGGCTGCCGCCGCTGGAGCTGGTGGTGCGGACCAGCGGCGAGGTGCGCGTCTCCAACTTCCTCCTCTGGCAGCTCGCCTACGCCGAGATCCACTTGACCGAGACGCTGTGGCCCGACTTCGGCGAGGAAGCGTTGCTCGTCGCCCTGGACGACTTCCAGAAGCGCGACCGGCGGTTCGGCAAGACGAGCGCGCAGATCCGACGCGCCCGCTGAATGGGTAGGGGGATGACCAGAGAGGACCGCAACCTCGTCGTGCGCGTGGCGACCGCGGTGGTCCTGCTGCCGCTGGTCCTGTGGCTCCTCTGGCTGGGCGGCCTGCCGTTCGCGCTGCTCGTCTCGGCTGCGGCCGCCGTCGCGGCCTGGGAGCTGAACGGGCTGCCGCGGCAAGCGGCGGAAGCGGGGCAGGGCGCCGCGTCACCGGATCGCTTGCGCGGCGCGGAGATCGCCTCCATCGCGGCGGCCTTCCTCTTGCCGCTGACCGAAGGCCTCGACGTCCACGGATTCACCGCGCGCGCCATCCTGACCGCCCTGGTGATGGTGTCCTTCGTCGACGCGCTGCTGTTCGAGCCGGACCTCCCGCGCGCGCCGCAGCGGGTGGGCTTCGCCGTGCTGGGCGCCGTCTATCCCGGCCTGCTGCTCGGCACGGTGGTGCGGCTGCGCCAGCTCCCCGACGGAGTCGCCTGGCTGGTCCTCGCGCTGGCGGTGACGTGGCTCAACGACACCGGCGCGTACTTCGCCGGGCGCGTCTACGGCCAGCGCAAGCTCTACCCGCGCATCTCGCCCAGCAAGACCTGGGAGGGCGCGGCCGGCGGACTCCTCGCCTCGATCGGCGGCGCGCTGGCCGTGAAGTCGCTCGGCTGGTTGCCTCAGCTTCCCTGGTGGGGGAGTGTGGTCGTGGGTGCGGGAGCGGGCGTCCTCGGGCCGCTCGGTGACCTCAGCGAATCGATGCTCAAGCGCGCGTACGGAGCGAAGGACTCCAGCCGCCTCCTGCCGGGGCACGGCGGGGTGCTCGACCGCATCGATGCGCTCCTTTTCACGGGCCCTTTTGTCCTCTTGTGTGCACGCGTCCTGCCGTACCTGCGCTGAAGCAGTGCTGGAAATCCCCGTCATGCACATTACACTGCCCGGAATGATGTCCTGGATGCACTCGGCCGGCCTGACGCTCGTCTCGTTCGCGGTGCTCATCAGCGTCATCGTCTTCTTCCACGAGCTGGGACACCTGCTGGTCGGGAAGTGGCTGGGTGTCAAGGCGGTCCGGTTCTCGATCGGGTTCGGCCCCAAGCTCTTCGGCGTGCAGTGGGGCGAGACCGAGTACCGGGTCTCGCTGTTGCCGCTGGGCGGGTACGTGAAGTTCGCCGGCGACAACCCGCTCGAGCAGCTTGCGCCCGAGGACCGCGGCAGGGGGTTTCTCGAGCAGCCTCCGCGCAAGAAGGCCGCCATCGCCTTCGCCGGCCCGGCGGCGAACTTCCTCCTCGCGCTCGTCCTCTACTTCGCGGTGAACGCCGCGCCCCACCGCGACCTGGCGGCGAAGGTCGGCTACGTGAAGCCGGGGTCGCCGGCCGCGCAGGCTGGCGTGCACTACGGCGACCGGATCGTGGCCGTGGACGGCGAGAGGGTCGACGGCTTCCTCATGCTGCAGGAGAAGATCCGCGCCCACGCGGGACAGCCGCTCACGCTCACCGTCGAGCGCGGCGGCCAGCGCTTCGACGTCCGCCTCACGCCCGCCGTGCACGAGGAGACGAACCCGATCGAGACGGTGAAGCAGGGGCGCATCGGCATCTCGGCCGCGCCGCGCATCGCCGAAATCGCGCTCACCGGGCCGGACACGCCGGCGGCGCGCGCCGGCCTGAAGACGTTCGATCTGGTGGTCAAGGTGGCCGGCCAGGCGGTGCCGAACTACGAGGAGCTGGAGAGCCGCCTGGCTTCGCTGCGGGGCCCCGTTCCGATCGAGGTGCTGCGGCGCCTGGAAGTCCCCGCGCCGGGCGGAGCGCTGTGGGCGCAGCAGCCCGTGCAGCTGACCCTGGACGCCGCCGGCGCCGCATCCGGCATCGAGTGCGCCGACCTGAACCTGTTCGCCGTGCAGCCCGGTTCCGCCGCCGAGGAGGCGGGGCTGCGCCGTGGCGACCGGGCGATCTCGATCGACGGGAAGCCCGTGGTGTGGTGGTTCGACGAGGTGGAGACGGTGCGCCGCGCCAAGGGCGCCGAGCCGTTCCCGATGACCGTCCGCCGCGACGGCAAGCTCCTCACCGTGACCGTGCGGCAGCGCCTGCGCACCGAGCGCGACGAGTCGGGCATCCGCGTCCAGGTGCCCGAGCTGGGCGCCGCGCCCGACGCCGCCATCTTCAGCGGCGAGACCGAGCGCATCTGGGTGCGCTACCCCATCGGCGAAGCCGCGGCGCGCAGCTTCACCGAGACGGTGGGCGCGATCCGCGGGCTCGCGCTGGGCATCGCGAAGATCGTCAGCGGCCGCATCTCGTCCGAGGCGATCGGCGGGCCCATCATGATCGCCGACGTGGCGCGGAAAGCGGCCGACGCGGGCTGGCAGATGTTCGTCTACGTGATGGCGATGATCAGCGTGAACCTGGGCCTGATGAACCTCATCCCGCTGCCGGTGCTGGACGGCTTCCACGTCCTCTCCGCCGGCATCGAGGGCATCCGCCGCAGGCCGCTGTCGCTGCGCTTCCGGGAGATCGCCAACGTGGTCGGGATCGCGCTGGTGCTCGGGCTCATGCTGTTCGCCCTGCGCAACGACGCGATGCGGAAATTCTTCGAGTAGCGCCTTGCGCGTCCTCGCGCTGGACAGCTCGTCGCCCCTGCTCAGCTGCGCGCTGTGGGAGGACGGGCGCGCCGTGGCCGAGTCTCTGCACCCGGAGAAGGCCGGCGACGTGCTGCCGCAGGCGCTGCTCGCGCTCGCGCCGCTCGAGTCCGTCGACGCGCTCGCGGCCGGGGTGGGTCCCGGGTCGTTCACCGGCCTGCGCGTCGGCCTCGCCGCGGTGAAGGCGCTGGCGTATGCGCGCAAGCTGCCGGTCGCCGGCGCCTCGAGTCTCCGCGCGCTGGCGCTGTCGGCCCGCCGCCCCGGCGAGCTGCTCGTGCCCACGCTGGAGGCGCGCCGCGGGGAGGTGTACGCCTGCGCGGTCCGGGACGGCGAGCTGATCCATCCCGAGACGGTCCTTCGCGTCCAGGACTTCGCCGCCTGGCTGCCCGCTGGGGCCGTGGTCTTGGGGCCCGGCGCCCGGGCGAACGGCCTCGTCGTCCCGGACGAGCCCCGCGCCCCCGCCGCCTGGGCGGTCGCCGAGCTGTGCGCCCCCCTCCTCCGCGCCGCCCGCTACGACGAATCCGCCTGCTTCACCCTCTCCCCCAACTACCTCCAACCCAGCTCCGCCGAAGTGGCCCTCCGCGAAGGCCGCGTCGGCAAGCTCCCGCCGCGATGATGACTAGAAGCGTTTCACGCGAAGCGCGGAAGTTGGGGAAGCGCGGAAGACCGACGGATCTAAAAGCGGAGGACCTTCCGCGCTTTACTTCCTTCCACGCTTCGCGTGAAACGTTTCTAGTCGTAACTTTGACCGGACCGGCGCATCCATGCTGGATCAGCGTTCCGGAGCGAGGGTCGTGATGCGGAGAGTAAGAGTGGCGGTGGCGGGGGCGACGGGGGTGGTGGGAAGAGAGATGTTGAAGGTGCTGGAGGAGCGGGAGTTCCCCGTCTCCGAGCTGGTGCCGCTCGCCTCGGAGAGGAGCGAGGGCCAGACGCTGGAGTTCCGCGGCCAGGA
>DASQBG010000240.1:0-5126 GCA_035635335.1 Myxococcales bacterium
CTCCGACCCAGCCGGTGCCCAAGTTGGAGGGTTCGTCGTCCCCGAAAATGCGCCGGAAGTAACGGTCGAGCGCGGTGGGCGCGGCGTCGGACGAGCGCATGCATCCAAACAGTAGTCGAATCGGCTGCCTGGAAAAGAAACCGCCCGCGCCCATCGAAGGCGAGGAGTTTGCGACGCCCCGTCTAACGCACTGCGTCCCGCCCCGGCGCGGGACGCGCCGCGTCAAGGCCCGTCACTCGACGCTGGCTCCGGCTCCCGCGCCTTCGCGAGCCTCGACGATGAGTCGGGTGCGCAGATCGTGCAGCCGCCGCTCGAGCCCGACCGGGTACCGGTGCGGGTTCACGAATCGCTTCACGCCGGCGTGGAAGCGGGACAGCTCGCCGGACACGCGCTTCCTGACCTCGACGAGCGGCGGCGGATCGTAGACGCGCCGCCCCGCCCGGAAGATCGGCACCAGCAGGTCCTGCGAGGGGGTCCCGGCCGGGATGGTGCGCCGCCGCGTCGCATCGAGCGGGTCGACCATGGTGACCGGATCCTCGGGCGGCATTCCCACGTCGTAGATCACGTCCGCGACGGCCTCGGCCTCGCCCTGGAACCGGCTGACCTGGAGCACGCCCGGGATGGACGTCTTGATCGTTTGCTCGGACAGCTTCACTTTCGGACGCCACGCTCCTCCCGGCCTGCGTACCGCGGTGAGCTTGAAGACGCCGCCGAGCGCGGCGTCGGGATGGCCGGTCACCAGCCGGGTGCCGATGCCCCAGGCGGAGATCGCCGCGCCCTGCTCCTTGAGCGTCGCGACCAGGTGCTCGTCCAGCTCGTTGCTGGCCAGGATGCGCGCGGTCTCGAAGCCCGCATCGTCGAGCATCTTGCGCGCTTCCGAAGAGAGCCAGGCGAGGTCGCCCGAGTCGAGGCGCACGCCGAGCATCTCGTGCCCGCGCGCGCGCAGCTCCTCGCCGACCTGGATGGCGTGGCGCACGCCCTCGCGGGTGTCGTAGGTGTCGACCAGGAAGATGCAGTTGTTCGGCAGCGCCTCGGCGTACGCGCGGAAGGCGCTCAGCTCGTCGTCGAACGCCATCACCCAGCTGTGGCCGTGCGTGCCGCTCACCGGGATGCCGAACAGCCGCCCCGCCATCACGTTGGAAGTGGCCGCGCAGCCGCCCACCCATGCCGCCCGGCTCGCGGCGAGCCCGCCGTCGAGCCCCTGCGCGCGCCGCAGACCGAACTCCAGCACCGGATCGCCGCGCGCCGCCAGCACCACCCTCGCCGCCTTGGTCGCGATCAGCGACTGGAAGTTGACCAGGTTGAGCAGCGGCGTCTCGATCAGCTGGGCTTGCAGGATGGGCCCGGTGACGCGCACGATCGGCTCGAGCGGGAACACCACCGTGCCTTCCGGCGCGGCGTCGACGTCACAGGCGAGCCGCAGCGAGCCCAGATGATCGAGGAAGGCCGGCTCGAAGAGCTTCTCGCCGTCGCTCCCGCGCACCTCGGCGAGGTACGCGAGGTCCTCGTCTTCGAAGCGCAACGACTCGATCAGGTCGATCGCGTACTCCAGCCCGCATGCGACCGTGAACCCTCCCCCGAACGGATTCTGCCGGAAGGAGACGTGGAACGCCGCCTCCAGCTCTTCCATGCCGGACTTCCAGTACGCGTAGGCCATGGTGAACTGGTACAGGTCGGTGAGCAGGGCAAGCGAAGGCCGGTACAGCTCGGTCGGGATGCGCACGCCCTTACTCTACGCGTGAGCGGCGATGGGCGGGCGGCGCGCCGCCTGTTCTTCGGCGATTCTCGCCGCGCCCCAGAGGGCGATGAACCCCAGCTGCACGAACCCGTCGATCAGGTAGACCGGCGAGATGCGGCGGCGCAAGCCGGCGTAGTGGAAGTCGACCGCCGCGAAGGTGGCCGCCATGCGCAGCGCGAGCCCGCGCTCGTCGCGGCGAGGCCGTCCGCCGCGAAGGCCGGCCTGCATCAAGTGCAGGCCCACGTTCAGCGAGCACGCTCCCACGCCCTTGATGAACCATTCCTCCAGCGTCGGCCCGGTCACCTTCTCGAACGAGCGCAAGTGGACGAGCGGCCACGCTCCGACCAACGCGTAATAGGCGCCCTGCGCCAGAGCCAGGATCGACCAGGGCTGCAGGCGCTCGACCGGCGGCTCGCGGACCTCCTCTTCGCGCAAGCGCACCGGGTCCCGGCGCTCTCGCGAGGAACGCAAGAGCCCGAAGAAGCGCCTCCGCCGCGGCGCGCCCGCTTGGCGCGGCTCCATGCTCTAGAAGTTACGCATCGCGCCGCGGCCGTGGCAGCTCGTGCGCGCAGCCGCTCGCCGAGCGCACCGGCATGGCGCGTTGCTAGGTTGCCCCGGGAACGCGAGATGGATCGGCTGAAGCCCAGCATCAGGCCAAGCGGGCCCCGGATCGGGTTCCAGCGCTGGGACAAGCTGCTCTTCCTGCACTGGGAGCTTCCGCCCGACGTGCTCCGGCCGCTGGTCCACCCGCGGCTCGGGCTGGACACCTTCGACGGGCGCGCGTTCGTGAGCATCACTCCGTTCACCGTCCGCGGCGCGAGGCTCCGCGGCTTTCCGGCCCTCCCCGCGCTCTCGGACTTCCACGAGGTCAACGTCCGCACCTACGTGCACCTCGGGGGCGAGGATCCCGCCGTCTGGTTCTTCAGCCTCGACGCGGCGAGCGCGGTCGCCGCCGCCATCGCTCGCGCATCGCTGCGGCTGCCGTATTGCTACAGCCGGATCTCGCGCGGCGAGGCCGGCGGCCGCCTGACCTACGAGGCAGCGCGTATCCTGCCGGTCGGGCCGGCGGGACTCTCGGCAGCGTGGACGGTCGTGGGTGAGGCATCCCCGGCGGGCCCGGGCAGCCTGGAGCATTTCCTCGCCGAGAGGTACCTGCTCTTCTCGCGCGCGTTCCGCCAGAAGCTCTTCCGGATGCAGGTGCATCATGCGCCCTGGCCCCTGCGGCCGGTGAAGGAGCTGGACGTCGCACAGACGCTCTCCACGGCGGACGGATTGCCGCCGCTGCGAGGCACGCCGCTCTCGCAATACTCGGAAGGCGTGGACGTCGATTTCTTCGCGCCCACCGTGGTCTGACGCAGGTGCTCGTCTACGGCGATCGGTGCGCGGTGGTGGATGCGGCCGGCGCACTCGAGCGCATCCGCGCGCGGGCGGAACGGCTGGGGCGCGCCGCACCGGGGCTGCGCCGCCACACCGGTGTCGTGGAGCTCCTCCTCGAGGCGGGTGAGCTGACCCAGGGCCTGCTCGACGCGGAATTCGAACAGGCGGGACGGGACGGCTGGACGCCGGTTGCCGAAGCCTCGGGCAGGCTGCTGCGCGCGATCGGAGCGGAGCTGTGCGCCTCGGTCGCCGCTCGATTCGCGCGCGGGGGTGGGCTTCGCGACACGCTCGCCGCCCTCGATCGGCTGCCTGCGCTGGACCTGCCCAGGCGCGTCCGGGTGCGGCAAGCCGAGGGACCGTCGTTCTACGCGCTGTACCCGGAGCTGTATGCGCTCGCCGCCCGAGAGGCCTCCGAGCTGCGCGGCGCGGTCACCGTGGGGATCCGCAGCATCGGGACCGCGCTCGCGGGCGTGGTGGCGGCCGCGCTCGACGGTCCGCCTCCGGTGACCGTACGGCCGATCGGCGATCCCCGCGCGCGCTCGCTGGTCCTCGAGCGAAGGCTGGCGAAACGCCTGCGGTCGGCGGAGGCATACGCCGTCGTCGACGAGGGCCCCGGGTTGTCGGGAAGCTCGTTCGCCGCGGTAGCGCGTGCCCTCGACGCACCGGGGCGCGTCCATTTCTTCCCGAGCCATGGGGCAGGACCCGGTCCGCTGTCCGACGAGCCGACGTGCGCGCTCTGGGATCGCACGCCTCGTCACCTGTGCGAGCTCGAAGCGGCCTTCCTCGACGACTCCCGCCTGCCCGCGCTCGCGTCCTGGGCAGAGGACCTCACCGGTCCGGCCACGGCCCGCGTGGAGGACCTCTCCGCGGGCGGCTGGCGCTCGCGATTCCCCGGCGCCGGACGGCTCCCGGCCGACCCGCGACACGAGCGCCGCAAGTACCTCTTGCGCTCCGCCTCCGGCGAGTGGCTGCTCAAGTTCGCGGGGCTCGGCGCTCCCGGACGCGCCGCGCTCCGGCGCGCCGTCCGCCTCTCCGAGGCGGGCTGGACGCCCGCGGTCGCGGGGCTGCGCCACGGCTTCCTCGTGCAGCGCTGGGAAGGAAACGCGAGACCGCTGCCTCTGTCCTCCCGCGTTCCACGCGCCTCGATGGTCGCGCAGGTGGCGGACTACCTGGCCTTCCGGGCCGAGGCGCTTTCCGGCGGGACCGGCGCGAGCCTGCGCGAGCTGCTCGAGATGACCCTGCGCAACGCAAGGCTCGGGCTCGGCGAGGACCTCGCCGATCGGCTCCGGGCGTGGGAGCCGCGCATCCCGGAGCTGGAGCGCGCCGTCCGCCGGTGCGCCGTCGACGCGCGCATGCACGCCTGGGAATGGCTCGTGCTCCCCTGCGGGGCCCTGATCAAGTCGGACGCGGTCGACCACTGCAGCGGGCACGACCTGATCGGTTGCCAGGACGCCGCGTGGGACCTGGCCGGCGCTGCCGTCGAGCTTTCGCTGGACGCGGGCGAGCGCGACGACCTGCTGCGCCGGTTCGCCCGGCGGGCGCGACCTCCGTCCCTCCCGCTGCTCGAGCTCCTCCACGGCGCCTACCTCGCCTTCCAGCTCGGGAGATCGGCGCTCGGCGCGGCGGCGATCGAGCCGTGGGCGCCGGGCGATGCCAGCCGCCTGCGCGACGAGCAGCGCCGTTACGCCGGCCTGCTCCGCGCCGCGCTGGCCACCTCGGGCGCCGCTTCCGGCTGGGCCAACGCCTCCGTCTGACTGCGGCCGCGCCCCTCCGGGTCGCCGGTGGTCAGCAGCAGCGCGCGCAGCAGCTCCGCCACGCCCCACGCCTGCGCGACGCAGCCCCGCGGAGCGTAGGGCGCCTCGGCGTCGAACACCTCGCTCACGGAGCCGAGGCAGGCATCGCCCAGGTGCGCGACCAGGCCCGTAAGGAAACGGGCCGCGCCGGCGCGGTCCTCGGGGTGCACGCGGATCCAGGCGTCGACGAAGGGGCCGATCAGCCAGCTCCACACCGT
>DASQBG010000241.1:0-17782 GCA_035635335.1 Myxococcales bacterium
GAGAGCCCAGCGCCGAGCGGGTGAGCGTTTTGGACTTGTCCCGGGACAAGTAGTCCGCGCGCTACCCGACCGACGAAACCCGTTGGTGTCCCCGAATTTCGGATCGCTGTGCCCGTGCGGCCTCAAACTGATCGTGCGCCCGTGCTGACCTAGTCGCTCCGGCCTTGACTCGAGCGAGGCACGCAGCGCAGAGATGGAGCATTCGGCGCGCCTGGCCCCGGCGCGAGAGGGGACTAAGCCTATGCGCTGGCTGATTGTCGGGGCGGTCCTGTGCGCTGCATGCACTCCATGGTGGGCGGAAAAGAGCCGACAGGTTTCTGCTGCGGCAGCCACGACCAGCGAGGTGGCGAACGCCGCCGGTGATCTGGCGCAGCTTGCGCACGACATGCCCTTGGCGATCGAGAGATGCCGCGAGCTCGTGGGGCAGGCCAAGGTGGCGACGCTCGCGCAAGCAGCCTACTCCGTCTCGGACGTGGCGAACCGCGCGAGCCGAGCTGCCGCTCTGATGGCAAAGGCGAGCGAGAATTGTGCGCCACCAATCGCGGACACGCTGCGCGTTTGCGCGGTCCTCGCCGGCGAGATGGCGAACACCTGCGCGTCGAACGACGTCGCGGACGCAAGCAGCGCTGCCGTCGTCCCGGCGGTGGCCGTCGAGACCTCTCCGCAAACACAGCATGCGCGCCCCGCAATTCAGCCGCCCCGGGCGCGTGGCTGGGACGTAATCCCGGCACTCGCGGAGTACAACCTCTCCGACGGTGAAGTGCGCGTGTGCGGCGCAATTGCGATCGCGGCGTACTCGACGAGGCGGATGCACGCTGACCAGATGCGGCTCGCTGCGGAGTACGCCAACTCCGTATCGGACGAGTATCTCGCCACGCTCGTGAAGCAGACGACGTCCGCAGAGTCGCGGCTGACTGAATGCCGCCGTCGCAACCGCTCGACCCCGTTCGAGGCTCCGCCCGCTCCGTCCCGGTGACTACGCTCTCCCCGCTCACCATGGCACTCGAGAAACGGAGGCGCGTTTTTCACGTCGACCTCCCCGCCGCTTCGTGCTTTGTCTCCCCGCCATGGAATGCCCCTTCTGCGCGATAGCACGCGGGGAGTTGGCGGCGTCGGTGGTGCTCCGGGACGAGCAGGTGCTCGCGTTCATGGATACGAGGCCGGTGTTCAAGGGACACGTGCTGGTCGCGCCGCGGGAGCACGTGCCCGACCTGCTCGAGCTGCCGCGGCCGCTGATGGAGCCGCTGCTGCTTGCGGTGCAGCGCGTCGCCCGCGCCATGGAGACGGCGCTCGGGGCCGACGGCAGCTTCGTCGCGGTGAACACGAAGATCTCGCAAAGCGTGCCGCACCTGCACGTGCACGTCGTGCCCCGGCGCAAGGGCGACGGGCTGCGCGGCTTCTTCTGGCCGCGGACCAAGTACGAATCGGATGGCGAGCGCGAGGAGTACGCGCAGCGGATCCGCGAGGCGCTGCGCTGACGCCAGTCGCCGCCGATAGGGCGGCGCTGCGCTGACGGCGGTTGCCACGCCGTCCGAAAAGTCACACATCTATTGCCCATGCAGCGCATCCGGGGCGACAAGGTGGACGTGCTGGCCTGGGCCGATCCGGGACAGATCGAATCGGTCGCCCTGGACCAGCTGCGTAACATCGCCAGGCTGCCGTGGGTCTTCCACCACGTCGCCGCCATGCCCGACGTGCACTACGGCAAGGGCGCGACCGTCGGATCGGTCATCGCCATGAAGGACGCCCTCTCTCCCGCGGCGGTCGGGGTCGACATCGGCTGCGGCGTCGCCGCCGTCCGCACCAGCCTGACCGCCGGCGACCTGCCCGACTCCCTGGCCGGCCTCCGGAGCGAGATCGAGCGCGTCATCCCGGTGGGGTTCGAGCAGCACCGCAGAGCCGTGCAGAGCGAGCCGGAGCTGTGGCGCGATTTCCAGGAGCTGACTCCCGCCGTGCGCGACCTGGAGACCAAGGCCCGCCACCAGCTGGGCACCCTGGGCGGCGGCAACCACTTCCTCGAGCTGTGCCTCGATACCGAGGACCGGGTCTGGCTGATGCTGCATTCGGGGTCCCGCAACATCGGGAAGACGCTGGCGGAAATCCACATCGGAAGGGCGAGGAAGCTGGCACACAACCAGCGCCTGCCCGATCGCGACCTGGCCGTGTTCCTCGCGAGGACTCCCGAGATGCGGGACTACCGCCGCGACCTCTTCTGGGCGCAGCGCTATGCCCGCAAGAACCGCGAGGCGATGCTGCAACTCTACCAAGATGTGCTCCGGCGCTTCCGGCCCGATGTCGGGTTCGCCGACGCGGTGCAATGCCACCACAACTACGTGGCGGAGGAGGTGCACTTCGGCCAGGAGGTGCTGGTCACGCGCAAGGGCGCGATCCGCGCCGGGAAGGGCGAGCTGGGCATCATCCCCGGGTCGATGGGTACCCGGTCGTACGTAGTCCGTGGCCTGGGGAACCCGGACAGCTTCGAGAGCGCCTCCCACGGCGCCGGGCGGCGGATGAGCCGCAGCGAGGCCAAGCGGCGGTACAGCGTCAAGGACCTGCGCGACCAGACCCAGGGCGTCGAATGCCGCAAGGACGGGGGCGTCCTGGACGAGATCCCCGCTGCCTACAAAGACATCGGCCAGGTGATGGAGCAGCAGCGCGATCTGGTGGAAGTCGTGGCGGAGCTTCGCCAGGTCCTCTGCGTCAAAGGCTGACGGAATGCTGACATCACTGTCAGATCGACAGACTCCCAGTCGACGCTCCACCGCACAAGTTGCGATCGTCCCGGCCGCCGTACCGATTCAAGTCCGCGGAATCACGTTTGGCGCATTTTTTCTGAAACCTGGCGCACGCGTTGCACGTCAAAGAGGCATGAGCGTGTTCAAGACCATCAGCCTGGTCTGCGCGGGCGCCCTGCTCGCCTTCGCAGGCACCGCGGTCGCCGCCCTCATCTGAGGGCGCCTCCGGGCGGTTCGTCGCGGATGTGACGGCTTTGTGCCATCTTCCGCGCGACCGACCCTGGAGACATGCTTGACCGGCCCCCTGCTCCTTGTCGTCGTCGCGACCGCGCTCCTGTTCGACTTCACCAACGGCTTCCACGACTCCGCGAACGCCATCGCGACCTCGATCTCTACTCGCGCCCTGCGCCCGGGGGTCGCGCTGGGCATGGCGGCGGCGGCGAATGTGCTCGGCGCGCTCATCTCGACCGAAGTGGCTGCCACCCTGGGCAAGGGGATCGTGGAGACGAGCGCGGTCACCCAGATGGTGGTGCTCGCCGCGCTCGTCGGAGCGGTCACCTGGAACTTCATCACCTGGTACTACGGCATCCCCTCCAGCTCGTCGCACGCGCTGATCGGCGGGCTGGTCGGCGCGGTTCTCTCGGCGGCGAGCGCGTCCGACGTGAAGTGGCACGGAATCCTGGACAAGGTGGTGATCCCCACCGTCATCTCGCCGCTGATCGGAATGGTGATGGGCGCGCTCCTCGCCACTGCTCTCTACTGGACGTTCCGCAACGCGCGCCCCGCTACCGCCAACAACGGCTTCCGCCACGCGCAGACCGTTTCCGCCGCGCTGATGGCATTCAGCCACGGCTCCAACGACGCGCAGAAGACGATGGGCGTCATCTCGCTTGCGCTGCTCGCGGCGGGGCGCATCGACCATTTCTTCGTGCCGCTCTGGGTGAAGCTCGCCTCGGCGCTCGCGATGGGCTTGGGCACCTTCTCCGGCGGCAAGCGCATCATCCGCACACTGGGCATGAAGCTCGTCAAGCTGCAGCCCATCGACGGGTTCGCCGCCGAGACGGCTGCCTCCGCCGTGCTGCTCGGCACCGCCCACCTGGGCTTCCCCGTCTCCACCACCCACGTCATCACCAGCTCGATCATGGGCGTGGGCGCGACCAAGCGCCTCTCGGCCGTGAAGTGGGGAGTGACCTTCAACATCCTGCTCGCCTGGGTCCTGACCTTGCCCATGGCGGCGGGCATCGCCGCGCTGGTCTACAAGATCATCGCGCTCCTCCAGAGCACATCCACGATGTCCGCGCTGTGAGAAGCGCAGCGCCGCCCTATCGGCGCGATTGGGGTTCCGCGATGGCCTTCACGCTGCTGCCCAAGGACAAAAGCTTCTTCGACCTCTTCGACCAGCTCGCCGGCAAGGTGCTCGACGCCTCGCGGAAGCTGGAGGAGATGCTCGAGAGGTGGGACAACCTCGAGGTGCGCGTGCGCGAGATGAAGGACCTCGAGCACGAGTGCGATGCCATCACGCATCGCACGTTCGACAAGCTGAACCTGACCTTCATCACGCCGCTCGAGCGCGAGGACATCCACGAGCTGACCTCGCGGCTGGACGACATCGTCGACCACATCGACTCGACCGCCAGCCGCCTCTTCATCTACGCGGTGAAAAAGCCGACCGACGAGGCCAAGCTGCTCGCCCAGGTGCTGACCCGCACCTGCATCGAGGTACAGAAGGCGGTCGGCGGTCTGCGCAACCTGAAGGACCCCGCCCTGCTCTCGCGCACCAGCGTGGAGATCAACCGGCTGGAGAACGAGAGCGACGACATCCTGCGCCTTGCGCTCAAGCGGCTGTTCGAGCGGCAGAACGGCGACGTGCTCGAGGTGATCAAGCTGAAGGAGATCTACGAGAAGCTGGAGAGCGCGGTGGACCGCTGCGAGGACGTGGCGAACGTCATCCAGGCGGTCGTCCTGCGACATACTTAGTCGCCGCCGTATTCGGCGGCGCTATGCTTTTTCACCGGGCAGCGCATCTTGAAGCGGATGGCGACCGAGCACCTCGCACGGGAGTTTCATGGGCGCGTGGTGTGGGTGATGGCCGTTGCCTCGGGCGCGACGGTCGCCAACCTCTACTACAACCAGCCGCTCCTGCCGGAGATCGCCCGGACCTACGGGGTGCCGGACCACGCGATCGGCCTGATCCCCACGCTGACGCAGGTCGGATACGGCGCGGGGATGCTGCTGGTGGTCCCGCTCGGCGACAGCCACGAGCGGCGCAGGCTGGTGCTGATCCTGACCGGCCTGGTCACGCTGGCGCTGCTGGGCGCGGCGGCGGCGCCTTCGCTGCCGGTGCTCGCGTTGGCGAGCGTCGCAATCGGCGTCACCACCTGCGTGCCGCAGATCCTGGTGCCCTACGCGGCCACCCTGGCTCCCCCCGACGAGCGCGGCCGGGCGGTGGGGATCGTCACCAGCGGCCTGCTCTTCGGCGTGCTGCTCTCGCGCACCCTTGCCGGGCTGATCGGTGAGTCCCTCGGCTGGCGCGCGGTGTACCTGTTCGCCGCCGGGCTGATGGTGCTGCTCGGCATCGTCCTGCGCCTGGAGCTGCCGCCCAGCGAGCCGGCCGCGCCCATGCCGTACAGCACGCTGCTGCGCTCGATGCGCGCGCTGGTGCGCGAGGAACCCGAGCTGCGCCTGCGCGCCCTGCTCGGAGCGCTGACGTTCGCGGCCCTGGCGGCGTTCTGGGCCACGCTGGCGCTGTTCCTGCGTGACCTGCCGCCGCATTACGGGCCGCGAACCGCCGGCCTCTTCGGGGTGCTGGGGGTGACGGGAGCGCTGGCCGCGCCGCTGGTGGGCCGCGCCGCCGGCGCGCGCAGCGATCGGCGCATCAACGCGATCGCCATCGCCTCCATGCTGATCGGCTTCGCCGTGCTCGCCGCCACCGGGGGCCACCTGCTCGGCATCGTGGTGGGTGTGGTGCTGCTCGACTTCGGGGCGCAGGCGAACCACATCTCCAACCAGACGCGGATCTTCGCCCTGCGCGAGGAGGCGCGCAGCCGGGTGAACACCATCTACATGGTGACGTACTTCGCCGGCGGCGCCCTGGGCGCCTACGGAGGGACGCTGGCGTACACGGCGTGGGGCTGGATCGGGGTGTGCGCGGTGGGGACGGTGATCTGCGCCATCGGCCTGGCGGTGGTCCTCAGCCGGCGCCGATAGGGCGGCGCTGCGCTCTTGAAAGCGGCGAGCCCGCCGCGATGAAGACGCAGTGCCGCCCTATCGGCGGCGACTGTCGGACCCCCGTGCTACCGTCCTTTTCGTGGACTTCAACGCCCAGCTGCGCCTCGAGCCGCGCCCGCCCAGCGACCGCGTGGTCATCTCCGACGCCTTCGAGCTGCTCGCCACCCTTCCCGACGAGTCGATCGACCTGGTGGTGACCGACCCGCCGTACGAGTCGCTCCAGCTGCACCGCTCGCGCGGCACCACCACCCGGCTCACCACCAACTGGTTCAGCACGGTGCCCAACGCGCGGCTGCCCGAGCTGCTCGCGGCAGTGTACCGCGTGCTGCGGCGCGACCGGCACTTCTACCTCTTCTGCGACGAGGTCACCGCCGACGTGATCAAGCAGCAGCAGGGCGTCGGGGCCGATCGGCTGCCGAACGGAGCGCGTCCGTGCGAGGCCGGGTTCGTCTACTGGAAGGAGGTCCTCTGGGGGAAGACTACCCTGGACGGGGCCCGCATCCGGGGAGGGACCGGTTACCACTACCGGGCGGCCTCCGAGCGCATCCTGTTTTTCGAGAAGGGAAAGCGGACGCTGGCCGACCTCGGCATCCCCGACGTGCTGCTCGCCGCCAGGTCCACCGTGCCCGGGCCAGCGGTGAAGCCGAACGGGGTGGTGCGCACGCTCCTGCTGCAGAGCAGCGCCCCCGGCGAGTTGGTGGTCGACCCGTTCTGCGGCACCGGGGTGGTCGGCGTGGAGGCGCGCGCGCACGGGCGCAGGTTCCTGCTGGGGGACATCGATCTCGCGTATCTGCATCCGTCGCTGGGAGACGTCGCTCCGCCCGGGCTCTCGAGAGGGGCCTCCGAAGGAGTCGAGCCGATCGCCCCGCCCGACCTGGACGAGCTCGCTTGCGCGGCGGACGAGGTGCGGGAGGCAGCCGAGGCCGCTGGCTGGCTGGAAGGGGACGCAGGGACTCCCGAGCTGGCCGACTTGTTGCGCATCCGCCCGCGCGAGCGCGAGGCCGCGGTGCGCCGGTCGCTGCGCGCGCCGCCAGGGCCGGAGGAGCCGCCGCTGTTGCGCGCCTGGCGCGCTTGGGCGCTCTCGGGCAGGAGGATGCCATGAGGCCGCAGCTCTACCTGGAGGGAGTCGCGCCCCCGGTGGCCGAGCCGCCCGAGCTGCTCGCGCGGCTCCGCGCCTGGGAGCCGGGCGGCATCGGGCAGTGGGTGGTCGCGGGAGGATGCGCCCCTCCGCTCAGCGCCGCCGAGTGCGCCACCCTGGCCCACGAGATCGATGCCTTCGAGCTGACCGCGGCCGAATTCGAGCGGCTGATCGCGCTGGCGGGGCTCACGCTCGGGCTCGACTTCCGCCGCAAGCTGACCGTCGGCAAGACGGTGTACGGGCGCGACCGCGAGGTGGACATCCTCTTCCGCGACGCGCGCAACGGCAACCGGCTGGCGGTCGAGGCGAAGTACCAGCGGGTCGCCGGCACCGCCGACGAGAAGCTTCCCTATGCCGTGCTCAACCTGCAGACGCTGCCGCTGCCGGGCGTGATCGTGTACGGCGGCGGCGGCTTCCACCAGGGCGCGCTGCACTGGCTATGCGCCAATACGCGCGCGACGGACATCGCCCGCCTGCCGGAATGGCTGACGGTGTTCTTCGCTCTCTGAAATGCGGTGGAAATCAACGGGGCCGGCAGCCGCTCCGAGCTGGCGCTTGTCGGCCGCGGAGCGCCGGCAGGTTCACCCGGTCCATGTCGGGAATCCGCGAGTGGAGGAGCTATTCCTGCGCGTGATCCAGCACGTCCAAGGCGGCGAAGCCCAAGGCGCGCAGCGCGGCACGGTCCAGCGCGAAACCGACCGGAGCGCCGAGCAGGGGCCACATCTTGAGGGCGCGCGGGAGCCAGCCCAGGCCGAGGCGGCGGAGGATGGCGCGCAGCAGGACCGGGTTGAGCCGCGCGATGATGCGCGCCGGGAGCGACCCCGCCAGTGCGCGGCCCACCGCGTTCGCGCCGAGGCGCAGGCCGGCGCCTTTCGCGGCGTCGGCGAAACCGGCGCCCGCCCACAGCGCGTACAGGCGCAGCCGCCCGGCGGGGCCGCGGAGCGACAGACCGTAAAGGGCGATCAGCGCGAAGAGCAGCTCCGCTTCGAGGAGCAACGTCACCGCGACGCCCGCGGGCAGGCCGATGGGAAGCGCGATCAGCGCCAGCGTGCCGGTCGCCGCGCCGAGCAGGCCGGCGCGCAGCGCGCCGCTGCGCACCAGCCGTTCGCCCAGCTCCCTCCGGCTCGCCTCGGGGAACCGCGCCCGTAGCCCCTCGACCCTTCCGGCCGCGCGCCGCTGCGCCACGTCGAGGAGCTGAGCGAACCATACGGGCGACGTGGGAGCGGCGGGACTCGACTGCGATCGCGAGGCAGAGGCAGAGGCTGACGCCGACCCCGAACGCGACCCCGACCCCGCCTTCGCGACGCGGCCTGCGCGCGGAGGCTCAGAGATCGGGACTTTCCCGGATGTTCGGTCAGTGCGGCGGCGACGCGGCATCCCGCCATCCTAACCCGGGAAACGCCCGCGTATTTCAGCGGCCGAGCGCCCGGCCGAGGTGCGCGAGCTCAGTGCCCGCCCGGGTCCATCTCGCCGGCCCGGACCGGGACCTGGAGGACGTTCTCGCGGGGGGGAATGGGGCAGTTGTAGTGGGGAGAGAACGCGCAGGTCGGGTTGTAGGCGCGGTTGAAGTCGAGCACGAACGCCCCGGGATCGCCGGCGACCGGGTCCGGCTCGAGGTACCGCCCCACCGGATACGTCTCGTGTCCCGTGGTGGCGTCGCGGAAGAAGATGGAGATCGCGGCCTCGCCCACCCCCGGCTCGAGCAGCCGCAGCGCGGTGAGCTGCTGCTTGCGGCCGCCGAGGTCGAAGGAGAACCGCCCTAGCCGCCGGGCACGGCGGGGGTTGCCGCGCGTCGAGAGCACCACCAGGTCGCGGGGCGACGGATCGCTTTCGAGCCGGGCCACCACCCGGAAGGCCTCGTCGGGCGGGAACCAGCGCGGCGGGGGCCCGTCGCGCAACCGGGGCGACTGCGGGTCGAGCAGTACCAGCGCGGGGAAGTTCTGGTGCGAGAGCCTGACCGTGTAGCGGCCGATCCCGACGGTCGCGCCGGCGTCCACGCGGGCCTCCCGCACCGGCTTGCCCTGCACCTCCACGGTAGCGCCCTCGTCGATCGCCTCGACGCGGAACCCGCCGCCGTCCACGGCGATGCGCGCGTGGCGCGGCCGCGCTCCTTCCAGGCGCAGATCGGCGTCCTCGGCGCTGCCCAGCACGAGCGGAGCGCCCCGGAAGTCGCGCCGGTCGACCGCGGCATGAGGACTGCGGTGCGGGTCCTTGAAGGCGGCGAGCGTCTCCTCCCGTTCTGCGAGCAGCTTCGCGACGTCCATGCCGCCCACCTTCTGCGCCCCGCCCGCGGCCAGCGCAACTCCGCCCAGGATCGCGGCCGCCTTCACGGAGGTTCCCTCCCCTGCTCGCGGGTCTGCAAGCCTGCCACGACCCCGCGCCGAAAAGCACAGCGCCGCCCTATCGGCGGCGGCTGAGCGCCTGCGCCAGAGCCCGGATGTGCTCCGGACCCGTGCCGCAGCATCCTCCCACGATCGTCGCGCCGCGCTCCACCCACCGGAGCGCGCGCCGCGCGTACTCCTCCGGCGACAGATCGGGCGCCCTGCCCCACGCGACGGCCGCGTCCACCTCCCCGAGATGCGCGTAGGCGCCGAACGGCACGCCCGACGCCGCGGCCGCGGGGAGCGCGAGGTCCACGCCGTCGGGCGGGGTGCAGTTGATGAGCGCGGCGCTCGCACCGGCGGCCGCCGCGCGGCGGAAGAGCTCGGCCAGGTCGCCGCCGTCGAGCAGCGTTCCCCGCGGCGTGGCCATGGCCGCGACCCACACCGGCAGCCCGGTCGCGGCCGCGGCGGCTACGGCCGCGAGCCCCTCGTCCGCCGCGGCGACCGTCTCGACCAGGAGGAGATCGCAGCCCGCCTCGGCGAGCGCGCGGGCGTGCTCGAGGTGCTCGCGCGACGCTTGCGCCGGCGGCGGGCGCAGATCCGGCCGGTAGCAGTCCTCCAGGGGCGCCATCGAGCCGGCGACGCGCGCCCGGCCGGCGGCGGCGTCCCGCGCCTCGCGGACCGCAAGGCGGGGCAGCTCCGGGAACCGCGCTTCGAGACCCGCCGCTGCGAGCGACCGGCGGCTGGTGCGGAAGGTGGCCGCGGTGATCACCTCGGCGCCCGCGTCGACGTACGCGCGGTGCACCTCGCGCAGCGCCGCCCGGCCGCGCTGGTCGAGCATCGCCGCCGCGGAGAACAGCGCGCCCCGGGTGTCCACGCCGCGCCGCCCCAGCTCCGTCCCGAGCGCCCCGTCGAGGAGGTAGACCTTCGCGGGCGAGTCTGCTACGTGGGCCACCATGCCGCTCCTCGACGTCGGCTCCGCCGCTCCGGACTTCACCGCCACCGCGCACGACGGCCGCACCGTGCGGCTCGCGGACTACAGAGGCAAGAACGTCGTCCTGTGGTTCTACCCGAAGGCAGACACCCCTGGTTGAACGATCCAGGGCAACGTCCTGCGTGACAGGGCGAAGGAGATCGAGGCGAAGAACGCCGCCGTTCTGGGCGCGAGCTTCGACAGCGTTCAGGACAACCAGAAGTTCGCCGAGAAGTTCGGGTTCACCTACCCGCTGCTGTCCGATACCAAGCGCGAGCTGGGCGTGAAGTACGGGGCCGCGGACGCGCCGACGCAGTCGACGGCGGTGCGCGTCGCCTACCTGATCGGCCCCGACGGGCGCATCAAGCACGTCTGGCCGAAGGCGACGCCGAAGACCTTCGCTGACGAGGTGCTCGCGCACCTGTAGCTCCGCGGCTACAGTGCCGGCGTGGACCGGCGCTACGACGTCGTCGTGGTCGGCAAGGCGAACGTCGATTACCTGGTGCGCGGCCCCCGGCTGCCGCAGCCGGGCCAGTCCGTCAACGGCGAGCTGTTCCAGCAAGCGCCGGGTGGCAAGGGAGCCAACCAGGCGGTCGGGGCGGCCCGGCTCGGCGCGCGGGTCGCGCTCGTCGCTCGGGTCGGGAACGACGTCCGCGGGGATTCGGTGGTGGAGGCGCTCATCACCGAAGGCGTGGAGATCGAACATCTCATCCGCGATGCGTCGGAGCCCACCGGGGTGGCGCTGTGCCAGGTCGGCGGCAACGGCGAGAAGCAGATCCTCTCCGCCGCGGGCGCGAACGCGCGCCTCTGCGCCGAGGACGTCCGCGCCGCCGGCGACGCGCTGCGCTCGACGCGCGTGCTGCTCGTGCAACTCGGGGTGCCGCTCGCCGCGGTGGCCGAGGCCATCCGGATCGGACGCTCCGCCGGCGCGCGCGTGGTGCTCGACCCCGGCCCGCCCGCGCCGCTGGACGACGAGCTGCTCGCCCAGATCGACCTCATCCGTCCCAATTGCAGCGAGGCCCTCGCGCTGACCGGCGTGCGCGTGGTGGGCCGCGACTCGGCGCGCGCGGCGGCGGCGGTGCTGCACCGGCGCGGCGCGGCAGCGGTGGCGGTCCAGGCCGGCGAGGACGGCGACCTGCTCTCGTGGAGCGAAGACGAGGTGTGGCTGCCCCGGTTCGAGGTGGCGCGCCTGGACGCGACCGGGGCGGGCGACGCCTTCGCGAGCGCCTTCGCGGTCGCGCTCGCCGAAGGGCGGTCGCTGCGGGAAGCCGGCCCATTCGCCAGCGCCGCCGCTGCCCTGGCCACGACCGTGCTCGGCGCGCAGGCCTCGCTGCCGCGGCGGGACGCCGTGCTGGCCCTCCTCCAATCACGGCCGGAGCACATGCCATGAGGTCCGCGCTCTGAAAGCGTAGCGCCGCCAGTCGCCGCCGGTAGGGCGGCGCTGCGCTCTTGGGCCGGTCACGGGCGGCGACTAGCGCAGCAGCGCTCCGACCACCCCTCCTCCGAGGACCAGCCACACGGAGCTCACGCGCAGCCGCAAGACGGCCAGCGCGCTCGCCGCCGCGATCGCGACCGTCACCCAATCGACGATCGCCGCCCGGCCCAGCTGCGCCGCCACCACCGCCATCAGCGCCAGCGAGGCCGCGTTCACGCCGTCGAGGAACGCGCCCGCCGCGGGCGAGCGCCGGATGCGCGGCACCAGCGGTCCGCTCAGCGCGACGAAGACGAAGGCCGGCGCGAACATCCCCAGCGTCGCGACCGCGGCGCCGGCCGGTCCGCGCAGCAGGTAGCCGATGAAGGTCGCCGTGCTGGACACCGGCCCGGGCGTGAGCTGTCCGACCGCGACCGCGTCGAGGAGCTGCGCTTCGGTGAGCCAGTGCCGCTGCGCGACCAGGTCCGCGCGGAGGAAGGCGAGCAGCACGTATCCGCTGCCGAACAGGACCGAGCCGATCTTCGCGAAGGCCAGGAAGAGCGGCCAGAGACCGACCGCGGCGGGCGCTGCGGCGGCCGCCGGAACGGCGAGGAGGAAAGCGCGCCCGCCCCGTCCCAGGCGCGGAGCGCAGGTGGCGGCGCCGGCGACACCGAGGACCAGCAGCTCGTTGACGCCCAGCAGCACGGCGGCCGCGCTCCCGACCGCGATCGCAACCAGCCATCGAGTCCGCAGCGCGGCCCGGGAGAGCGAGACGACCGCCTGCACCACGATGACGATGATGGCCGGCTTGATGCCGTACAGGACGCCTTCGACCCCCGGTACGCCGCCGAAACGGACGTAAGCCCAGGCGAGCGCGGCGGAGAGGAGCGAGGCCGGGACGATGAAGCAGACCCCGGCCACCATGAGCCCCAACGGGCCGCCGCGCAGGTAGCCGAGGTGGATGGCCATCTCCGTCGAGTTCGGCCCGGGGATCAGGTTGGTCGCGCCCAGCAGGTCGAGGAAGCGCTCGCGGGTGACCCATCCCCGCCGCCGCACCACCTCGTCCTCGAGCAGCGCGATGTGCGCGGCCGGACCGCCGAACGCGGTCGCGCCGAGCCGCAGGAAGAGCAGCGCGATCTCGCGCAGCGCCCCGCGCGACGGGGCGGGTGCCGGGGCGGCCACCCCGCCCTTCTACCGGACGGGGCGGCGGACGGACAGCCCGCCTCTTGCGGGTGGGAAAATGAATGCCCATCTACAACGGAGGAGGCGGACTCGCCGCGGTGGGTCCTGATCACGAACTTGAACGGAACGCGTTGGACTATCGAATACGATTGCGGGATCGACCACGTCCCGGCCGGAACCCAAGGCCAGCTGACCGGCCAATTGCAGGAGATCAGCCGTAACCTGCCGGGCATCCACTCGGCGAGCCCGTTCTGGGAATCGATGCGCAGGAGCGGCTTGCGCCTGGAAATCGAGGGCTGGGAATTCGGCTATCGATTGGATGAGCAGGCCGAGCGCCTGGTCATCCTCTATGCCGTGCGCCGCGTCTCTTAGGGGAAGCGGCCGGTCGCGGCCAGCAGATCGATGCGCGCCTGGCGCGCGGCGTCCTCCGCCACCGCGGCGGCGTTCGCCGCGTCGCGGGCGCGGCGCTGCGCGTCCACCACCTCCAGGTCGTTGGTGGCGCCGGCGTGGTACGCGAGCGTGGTGATGTCCAGCGCCTCCCCCGCGAGACGGCTGGCCTCGCGCGCCTGCTGCGACGACGCATCGGCGCGCTGCATCGCCTCGAACCCTGTCCGCACGTCCGAGCGGGCCTGGCGGAGGGCGGCGTCGAGCAGCTCGCGCGCCTGGTCGCGCTCGGCGCGCCGCTGCTCCAGCGCGCCGTAGCGGAACCCGCCGTCGTAGAGCGGCAGGATGAGCACCAGCTGCGCCAGCCAGCCCGTGGTGGGCGAGGTGAGCGAGGTGAAGCTCGAAGCGAACGGCTGCGCGACGCCGGTCAGGAGCGGCAGGAAATCGGCATAGCTGTCGCGCACCACGTGCTGCGCGGCCTCGGTCCGCTTCCGCTGGGCCTGGATGTCGGGGCGCCGCCGCTCGGCGTCCTGAATCGCCTCGGCAGGCGCTGGGAGGGGCGGGAACTGCATGTCGTCGGTGGTGTCGAGCGGCGCCTCACCGCCGACCAGGATGCCCAGCACTTCCTGGGTCCGCACGAGCCCGGTCAGGGCGGCCTGCACCTGCGACTCCGAAGTGGCCAGCTCCTGGCCCGCGCGCACCAGGTCCAGCCGGTTGCCCGTGCCCGCCGACAGCCTCGCCTTCGCGTCCTCGAGGTGCTCGCGCGCGTTGTCGGCCGCGCGCTGGTTGGCGTCGACCAGCCGATGCTGGGAGAGCACCGCCACGTAGGAGCGCGCGGTGGTGACCGCGACCTGGCGGCGGACGTCCTCCGCGGAGAGGCGCGCCACGTCCACCTGTTCGGAGGCGTGGCCCCACTGGACCCAGCGTTGGGGCGCGACCAGCGGAACCACCAGCTGGAGGTTGGCGGTCCACGAGTCCCGCGGCTGCACGGTGCGGGAGACGCTGGACACCGTGGGCGGCGTGGTGGTCGAGTCCACCACGGCGGCCGCCGTGGTCCGGTCGGCGTCGAGACGCGTGTAGACGGCGTTGCCGCTCAGCGTGGGAATCGCCGCCGCGCGCACTTCGCGCATGATCCCGTGGGCCCGCGAGATCTCCTGGAGCGCGATGTGGACCGAGGGGTTGCGGGCGAGCGCGCGCTGGACGGCGTCGGGGAAGGTGATGCGTTCGGGCTGCTGCGCGCGCGCGGCGACGCCGCAAAGCAGCAGGGCAGCGGCCAGGTTCCGGAGTGCGCTCATGGTCCCTTTCGATGCGACGGCGCCGGCTCAGGCATGCGCCGCGTGGCCGTCGGACGTTTCCTGCTCGGCTGGCCGGCGGAACCGATCCAGCAGCGAGTACAGCGCCGGCACCAGGAACAAGGTGAACACGGTCGACACGGTGAGGCCGCCGATGACCGCGCGCGCCAGCGGAAGGTTCGTCTCGCTCCCCTCGCCGATGCCGAGCGCCATCGGCACCAGGCCGACGATGGTGGCGATGGTGGTCATGAGGATCGGCCGGAGCCGCGTTCGCCCGGCCTCCACGGTGGCCTCGATCAGGTCCTTGCCCCGCTCGCGCAGCACGTTGGCGAAGTCCACCAGCAAGACGCCGTTCGAGACCACGATGCCGACCATCATGATGATGCCCATGAAGCTGTTCACCGAGAGCGTGGTGCCGGTCAGCCAGAGGATGAGGAACACGCCGGAGATGCCCAGCGGGACGCTGAACATGATCACCAGCGGGTCGAGCAGCGAACGGAACTGCGAGGCGAGCACCATGTAGACGAGCGCGATCGCCATCAGGGCCGCGAGCCCCAGCCCGCGGAAGGCGTCGCGCTGCGCCGCGGTCTGCCCGGAGAGCTGCGCGGTGAACGCCTCGGGCGGGCGGAGGTCGTCGAGCACCTTCTGCACGGCCGCGCTGGCGGTGCCGAGGTCCTTGCCGGGGGCGACGTTGGCGGTCACGTCGACGATCCGCTGCAGGTACTTGCGGCTGATCAGCACCGGGCCGCTGGAGCGCTCGATGCGCGCGAGCGAGGCGAGCGAGACCACTCCGCCCTTGGGCGTGGTGACGAACACCTCGCCGAGGTCGTTGACGTGCGAGCGGAAGCGGTCGTCCATGCGGACGTTGATGAAGTATTCGTTGCCGGTGGTCGGATCGGTGAACGTCGTGGGCGCGAACTGGGTGCTGCCGGCGAGCGTGGCGAGCACGCTCTGCGCCACCTGCGTCTCGGTGAGCCCCAGCGTGCCGGCCTTCTCCCGGTCCACCACCACGTTCAGCTCGGGGTAGTTCTCCTCGCGCGTGATCTGGACGTCGGTGAGCAGCGGGCGGCCGTCCGCGCCGGCCAGCTGCCGCATGCGCGCGGCGACCTGGGCGGCGTAGCGCGAGCCCGCCTCCAGGTCGTAGCCGAGGATCTCGACGTCGATCGGCGCCGAGGACCCGAAGTTGAGGATGCGCTTCACGATGCCGCCGACGAAGAAGTAGAGCTGCGTCCCCGGGAAGCCGTCGCGGATGGCGGCCCGCAGCTTCTCGGTCGCCTGGACGTCGCTGAACGAACGGCTCCCCTTGGGCACCAGGTTGACCTGGAGGTTGCCGGCGTGGGGCCCGGTGTTGGCGCTGAAGATGGCGGTCCGGCCCAGCGGCAGCCCGCTGTCGCTGATCATGGTCGTGTAGTCCGAGCCGAGCGTCTGGTGCACCGCGTTCTCGAGGCGCATCGCCACCTGCTCGGTGCGCTCGACCCGCGTCCCGATCGGAGTCTTGTAGAGCAGCGTGAACTGCGACTCGTCCGTCTCGGGGAAGAACTCGGTGCCGATGAACCGCTTGATGCCGAGCGAGAGCACGAAGAGCCCCAGGATCGCGCAGATGGTGACCGCGCGGTGGTGCAGGACCCAGCGCAAGGCGCGGGCGTACGCGTCGTCGAGCTTCTCCAGGGACCGGACGATCCAGCCGGAGACGCCGGCCCGGTCGTGCGCGTGCCCGGCGCGCAGGACCTTGAGGCAGAGCAACGGCGTGACGGTCCGCGAGACGAAGAAGCTCATGATCAGGGCGAAGGCGATGGTGAGCGCCAGCGGCAGGAAGAGGTTGCGCGCGATGCCGAAGAGGAAGAGCACCGGGAAGAACACCACGATGGTGGTGATGGTGGAGACCAGGATGGGCATCGCCACTTCCTGGGCGGCGGCGAGCACGGCGGACCTGCGATCGCGTCCCAGGGCGAGGTGGCGGTGGATGTTCTCCAGCTCGACTATGGAGTCGTCCACCAGCCGGCCGACGCCGAGCGCGAGCCCTCCCAGGGTGAAGACGTTGAGCGTGTTGCCGGTGAAGTAGAGCAGGACGAAGGTGGCGACGATCGAGAGCGGGATGGCGACCGCCACGATGGCGGTGGCCCGCAGGCTGACCAGGAAAACGAGGATGACGAGGATGGCGAGCAGGCCGCCCGTGATCGCCTCGTGCTCCAGCGCCTTCACCGCGGAGCGGATGTAGCTCGACTGGTCGAAGGAGATCTGCAGCTTCACGTTGGCGGGCACTCCGCGCAGGTTGGGCAGAGCGGCGCGGATCGAGTCGACCACCTTGATGGTGTTCGCCCCGGGCTGCTTGAGCACGCGCAGGTAGACGCCGCGCTGCCCGTTGATGCGCACGATCTCGCTCTGGTCCTGGGTGCCGTCCTCGATCCGCGCCACGTCGCCCACGCGTACGGGCGGCACGGGGCGCCCGCCCACCTCCAGGCCCGGCCGCAGGATGACGTCCGCGAGGGGCCTGGTGTGCTCGAACTGCGTGTTGGCGAAGACGTTGTAGTCGCGGTCGCCCGCCCGGAGGTTGCCGGACGGCAGGATCAGGTTGGAGCTGCGCACCGCGTTGACCACGTCGAGCACGGCCAGGCTGCGGGCGCGGAGCGCGTCGCGATGCACCTGCACCTGCACCTCGCGGATCTTGCCGCCGCCGACGGTGGCGCTGGCGACGCCGGCGATGCGCTCGAGCTGCGGCTCGATCACGTTGTAGGCCAGGTCGTAGAGCTGCTTCTCGTCCAGCTCGCTGGACCCCACCGCCACCTGGACCACCGGGATGTTGGTGATGTCGAACTTGATGTTGAACGGCTGCTGGATGCCCGGGGGCAGCGTGTTGAGGATCTGCGCGATGCGCTGGGAGACGTCGAACTGCGCGTTGTCGAGGTTGGTGCCGAACTGGAACCAGACGCTGACGAGCGACACGCCCTGCTTGGATACGCTCTCCACGCGGTCGACCCCCGGCGACGCGCTGACGGCGCGCTCGATGGGCACGGTGATCGACTTCTCGATGTCGACCGGCCCCGCGCCCGTGTAGAAGGTGGCCACGCGGATGAGCGGAACGGTGATGTCGGGGAACAGGTCGACGGCGAGCCGGTCG
>DASQBG010000242.1:0-4665 GCA_035635335.1 Myxococcales bacterium
TCGACCCTAGCACGGCCGCTTTCCCGTGGGAATTCAGGGGTGTGCGAGCCTGTGGGCCGCCAGCGCCAGCGCGTCGTCGACCTTCTCTGGAGCCCCGCTGCCCTGCGCGAAGTCCGGACCACCACCCCCCTTTCCACCCAGCACGCCCAGGGCGTCCTTGAGGATCGCGCCCATGGCGGGTCCGGGGGCGCCCTTCGCCCGGGCGAAGACCAGGTGGGCGCGGCCGTCTTCCACTGCCGCCAGCAGAGCCGTTCCTCCGTCCTGGGCGATGGCCTGCGCCACGGCGCGGGCGAAGGCCGCGCCTCGACCCAGCTTTGCGACCACGGGCGGGCCTTGCGTCTTGAGTCTTGCCGCCTCGAGCTGCGCCAGCTCTTCGAGGAGCGCGTCCGCGGCCTTCCTGCGGGCTTGCGACTCCAGGGCGATGCGGGCGGCGGCCTGTGCAACTTCGGCGGGCGCCGTCTTCAGCGCTTCGGCGGCCGCGGCGAGGGTGTCGTTCGCCTCGCGAAGCATTCGCACCACGCGCCCGCCGCAGACGAACTCGACGCGCGACTTGCCATCGCCCCATTTCTGCGTTTTCAGCACGGCGACGGAGCCCACCTCCCCGGTCCGGGCGGGGTGGGTGCCGCCACAGGGCGAGGCGTCCACGCCGTCCACCAGCACGACGCGGTCCCCTTTGACCGGCTCCTTGCGCAAGGGAAGCCTGGCGCGCTCCTCGCCGGTGAAATCGCGCGCGACCACCGGCAGGTCGCGCCAGATGCTCTCGTTGGCGATGGCCTCCGCCCGGGCGCCGTCCACCCTTGCGGGCGGCGCATCGAGGTCGATGGTGCAAGTGCGCTCACCCAGGTGGAACGAGACGGTGGGCGCTCCCAGCTTGTCGAATGCGGCGGAGAGCAGGTGCTGGCCGTGGTGCTGCTGCATGTGATCGAACCGGCGCGTCCAGTCGATCTCGGCCGCGATCTCGCCGGGCTGCAACGCCTGGGCGAGGACGTGGAGCACGGCGCCGCCCCGCTCCTGGGTATCGAGGACCTTCACACCGCCCAGCGTCCCCCGGTCGCCGGGCTGGCCGCCCCCTTCGGGGTAGAACGCACTGCGATCGAGGACGGCGGCGGGCCGTCCGTCCAGGTCGCGGACCTCCAGCACGCGAGCGCGAAAGGACTTGAGGTAGGAGTCCTTCAAGTAGAGGCGCTCGGTCATCGAGGCGGAAGGTAGCGCATTCCGCGAGATGTTGCCGGACCTCAGGAGGCGGAAAACAGCGACAGTTGTTGCTTGTTCTCAGGCTGCGCCGGGCCCGATACGTCGCGGCCGCCGTACTCGTGCGAGTGCGCGCGCTCCACCTCGATGTGCTCCTCGAGCTGGGGGCCGGTGGCGTTGCTCTCCAGACGGCGGGCCTGCTCGTCCAGCCTGCGGATGGCGTCGATCTTTTCGGTCCGTCCCAGGCGGGCGGCCGACACCGCCTGCTTCAGCACCGAGATGGTGCGGTCGTACACCCGGAGCGGCACCGGGAAAGGATGACCGTCCTTGCCCCCGTGCGCGAGCGAGAACCGGGCGGGATCGCTGAAGCGGCAGGGAGCGCCGTGGAGCACCTCGGCGACGGCCGCGAGCGCCTCGACCGTGCGCGCGCCGACGCCCGGCTGCAGCAGGAGCTCGGGAAAATCTCGCGGTCCGGCGTTCCGCGCCGCCGCGAGCGTGCCGTGGAGCCGCCGGAGGAAGACGTCGCTCTTGCGGACGTCATGGTGGGCCGGCATCCGCAGGCGCGGCAGCTCCCGCAGCACGCGCTCCGGCTCGCGCGAGAGCTCGAGGGCTGCTTCTCGCGACGCGGCGGCGCGCCGATCGGTCAGGTTCACGACTTCACCCAGGGGTCTGCCCTCGATGGCAGCGTGGGGCTCCTCCACGAAGCTACGGACGCCTTCCGACAGCCAGTGATAGCGGCGCGCCTGGCGCCGGCCCGTGTTCATGCCTTGCTGCACGACGGTCCAGGCGCCGTCGTTCGCGACCACGAAGCCGTGCAGATAGAGGTCGAAGCCGTCCTGCACCAGCGCGCTGTCCACCTTCGCCACCAGCCGGCTGGTCCGGGCCAGCGCGGCTCCGTCGACGCCGGTGCGCTCGCCGAACTGGACCAGCTCGGTGGGCGTCCGGCGCGAGTGCCGGCCGCGTCCGCCGCAGACCGTGAGACCCAGGTCGCGCTCGCGGCCGGCCAGGCCCCGCTTCAGCGCCCCAAGCACACTGGTGGTGATCCCGCTCGAGTGCCAGTCCATCCCCATCACGCACCCGAGCGCCTGGAACCAGAACGGATGCGCCAGGCGCCGCAGGACGCCGTGCGGGCCTTCCTCGAGGACCAACGCCTCCACCATCACCGAGCCGAGTCGGGCCATGCGCAAGGCCAGCCACTCCGGCACCCGGCCTCCGTGCAGTGGAAGGTCTGCGCTTCCGGTTCGACCCATACGGGCGTTCAGTATAGCTCAGCGCCGCAGCCGGCGCGCGCGGCCGAGCCGCACCAGCGACCGGGGCGCCGGCTGTCCGATCGGATCCGGGCAGACGCTCCGGAGCCTGCACGCCGCGCACTCCGCTCCGCTCCAGACCGCCTCGAAGAGGGCCTTGATCCGGTCGACGGTCTCGAAGTCCTCGGTGCAGAGGCCCAGCTCGAAGTTGCGCTTGCCCTCGCCCTTCGCGCCGAGGCCGGCGCCGGTCAGGTTCGCGCTCCCGAAGTAGACCCAGGCCCCGTCCACCACCACCGCCTTGAAGTGCACGCGGGGACAGATCTTCAGGGACAGACCGCCCGCGGTCAGACGCCGGCGCTTTTCGAAGGAGGCGCGGAAGGGGCGCGAGGGAAGCTCCGCGTGAAGCAGGCGGAGCTCGACACCGCGGCCGGCGAGCTCCGAGAGGAGCGAGAGCACGGAGCCGAACTTCCCGCCGCGCTCGACCTGCATGTCCTTCACGTTCGCCGTGGCGATCAGCACCGATTCGCGCGCGTGCGCGAGCTTGTCGAGGATGACCTCGCGGTACAGCTCGCTTCCCTGCAGCACGGACGCGTCGATCGCGCGCATGGCGCAGCAATGCCACGCCCGGCCGGACCGGCAACTTTACTGCGTGCAGCCCGAGGCGGTCCGGATGCCGTATTTCAGAGCGCCGTGGTTGCCGGTGTTGCGCGAGTCACGGCGCAGCGAGGGCCAGGGAGCATCGGCGAGCCCGCGGTCGTCGCTCAGGAAGGCGTATACGGTCGCGCCGGCGGCGCTGAACAGGCGCCCGGAGCAGTCCATGGTCGCGAATCGCAGGATGGCGCTGGGCGGATCGAAGGTCCAGGAGAGCTGGTTGCCGTCGTACGCGGAGAAGAGGCTCGGGCGCCGGGGGATGTAGATGTGCCCATCGGAGCCCTGCAGCGGGGTCAAGCCCGGGGTGGTGCTCCCGAGGGTGAGGAACGGACTCGCGGCGCCGGTCGCGGGAGCAAACGTCAGCACGTTGCCCGCGAGGTTCGCGCCGTAGAGCTTGCCGTCGATCCCGAAGGTCGGTTCTGCCGTCAGCCCGGAAGCGATCGCGGTGCTCGTCCAGCCCGGGAGCGGGGTGAGCGAGGCGTCGAGGCCGGTGAACACACCGGCGCCGCTTGCGGGCCGCGTAGCCGCATAGAGGTTCGTGCCGTCGGTGACGAGGCCGAGGTAAGGGGCGCCGCCGTTCGCAGGGGAGCTGAAGGATGCACCGAGAGCGCCGTTTGCGGCGATCGAGTGCCTCGTCACGTGCGTCGTGGTGCCGGCGCTGGTTTGGACGGCGAAGTAGACGCTGCCGTTGAGGATCAGCGGCGCAGCGTAGAAGTCGCGGTCGTCGCTCGCGACGGAGGTGACGTCGGTGCCCGACGTGGCTCGCCACAGACTGGAGTTGCCGCTCCCCACTCCGTCGGGCACGACGATCTGGTCGACCGTGTTGGAAGAGATCGTGACCTGCGCAACCGCAGGTCCCACCGAGAAGTTGTTGACGGTCTGGATGACGTAATGCCAGGCCTCGGTCCCGTCAGGATTGATCGCGTAGAGATCTCCGATCGAGCTTGCCACGTAGATGCGCGCGCTGGTTGCGTTGCCCGCGCCGATGGCTGGAGTGCCCGTGACGCCGGCCGGCGGCAACGTAGCCGCGAGAGTGTGGCCCCAATGCGTGACTGGCCGATCCGGTGCGATGGCATACACCGTATCGCTGATGCCACCGTCGGAGAGGAGGACGCCGCCGTCCATCGTCACGATCAGGTCTCCGCTCGGATGCACCGCCAGTCCCGACACGGCGACGCCCGCCAGGGTCTGCTGCCAGAGCAGGCGGGTCGCCCGTGCCGCCGTCGCGCTCGACGCCGCATGGGACGCGGCGGTCCCGCCGTACGCCACCGCCGTGTCCTGCGCCTGGATGGTGACCTGCAGCATTCCTGCCGGAACGCTGCCGACCGTGGTCCCTGCATCGAAGGTCGACGCGCCGGTGTGGAACGCGCTTCCGGCATCGTTCAGGACGACGTCGATCGAGAACGGGCAACTGAACGATCCCGGAGCGCACCCGAGCGGCCGCGACGTCCCCAGCGAGACGCCGCCGTCGAAATCGATGCCGTCGAGATGAAGGGTCGCCGATCCAATGCCGCTCTGGTCGGTGATCGTTCCCTGCACGTGGACGGTATCGGAGTAGACGAACGTCGCGCCGGTC
>DASQBG010000243.1:0-9241 GCA_035635335.1 Myxococcales bacterium
AGCCGACCTGGATCTTGGTCGTCTTCGAGGTCTTGATCTCCAGATCCTCGCAGTGGAGCAGGATCTTCTTCTCGGCGTGCAGCTCGATGTCGCCTTCCTTCGCTTCGACGATGAACTTCTTCGCCTTGACGTCGAAGGTGATGGTGCGGTTGCCCGACTTGTCGGCGATCTCGATCTTCTCCTCGCCCGCCTTGTCGCACAGGACGATCTTGTGCCCGGACTTGGTCTGGATCATCCGGGTGGTGTTGTCGTCGGCGTAGGCGCCGGCCATCGGCTTGTCCTTGCCGTTCCACAGCGTGCCGATGACGTACGGGCGGCTGGGCTGGCCCAGCTCGAAGGCGATGAGGACCTCGTCGCCCACCTCGGGCAGCCAGTAGAACCCCCGCCCGGCACCGGCGGCCGGCTGCGCGACGCGCGCCCAGTCCGACTCGGGCCCGCCCGGCAGGCGCGGGAGCTGCACCTTGATGCGCCCCAGCTTCTGTGGGTCCTTGACGTTGGTGACGATGCCGACCTCGACGCCGTAGCGATTGGAGTCGTGGCCGGCGCCCGTCTCCTTCGCCTTCTGCATGATTTCGTAGAACATCGGAGGGCCTCGGCGCCGGCGCTAGAGGATGGGCGGGAGCGTGAGCACCGTGCCGGGCTTCACGTCCTTGGGATCCACGATGCCGTTGGCGTCGGCGATGCGGCGCCACTCGGCCGCGTCGTCGTATTCCTCGTGGGCGATGAGCGCCAGCGTCTCGCCCGTCTTGACCGTGCGGCGCTTGCTGTGGTCGGGAGAGTTCCTCTTCTTGGTCGTGGTCTGGTCCTTGGCCGTCTCCCACTCCTTGATGCTGACGGTGGCCACGGCCCGGCAGGCGGTGCCGTCGGAGAGGAACATGGTGAAGCGCATGTTGAGCGTCTCCACCACGCCCTTGAACTTGACCTTTCCCCACTGGAACATCACCACCGGCGGCTGGTGCTTGTCGGGGTCCACCAGCGCGTAGTTCTGCAGCTTGTCGGTGTACTCGTGGACGCTCTTCTTCTCCTCGTAGGTATCGAAGAAGAGCTCGACCGAGAGGATGCGCGGGTTGCCGGAAGTGAACTCGTGCTCCGGCAGGTCCAGTCCCGGCGACTTGTGCGGCTCCCACTGGACCGTCTTCTGGATGGAGAACTCCTTCGGGTTGAAGAGGACCGTCAGGTCGTCGTCCGACTTGTCCAGATTGATGATCTTCGCCTTCACGAGCGCCATGGGACTCTTCCTTCCTGAGGGGACACCATCTCGATGGTGTCCCCCATATGCAATTACCCGCCGAAGCGCTCGCGATCGCTCGCGATGCGGCGCCGGATGCGGTGGTAGATGCGCTGCGCGATGGCGTCGACGGAGCCCTCGATCCTGGACTGGCTGACCGCCTCGTCGGCCTTGGGGTCGCCGCCCGGCGCCTGCCGGTGGCGGGCGAGGACCTGGGAATGGGCGGTCGAAGCGCCGCCGCCCATCGCCTGGAGCGGCGGCGGGCTGGGCGGGATGGCGGCGACGATGCGCATCTCGACCGAGTGCGCGAGCGCGTTCCCGCGGCGGACCTGCTGGGCCGTGGTGGGGCCCGCGCGGCCCTGCTCGTCCATGGCCAGGTAGATCGTCTCGGGCCCGCGCCCGGCGGTAGCCGGCGTCACCGCCTGCGCGCCGCCGACCAGGCCCAGCGCGACGAGAACGTCCATGCGGCGCTCGACGCCCGACAACCCTCGCGCCGGCTCGTCGTGGCCGCGGTCCATGCCGCCGCTGAGATCGCCGGAGGGCGCGCGGGCGAAGATCGAGCGCCAGATCGCCGCGGCCGAGTTGGCCGCCCGGAAGCCGGAGCGCACGGCGCGCGAGGCGGAGGCGCGCTCCTCCCCGTCCGGCGCGCGGTCGCGGAGCGCGCTCGACCACCAGAGCGGCGCCGCGACGTACCGGAAACGCATGCCGGTGGGGATCGAAGGAAGATCCCGCCGGGGAAGGGGGGACAGAGCGACGCCGCCGACCGCGGTAGTCGCCCGCCCGCGGAGCTCGCTCGAGTAGGTCCACGGCACGTACCCGCCCGCTGCCCCGGGGAGAGCGCCGCTCCAGGCGCCCGGTGGCAGGCCCTCGATCCCGGACACGTCCGCCGCGGAGGAGACGAGGATACCGTCCGGTGCGGTCGAGCCCGGAGCGGCCGCCGGCGCGCGCGCCGGCCGGGGGGGCAGAGCGCGACCTTCGACCTCGCCCGCGAGGCGCATCGCCGAGCGCCGCGCCGCCACCGCCCGCCCATCGAGCGGCTCGCCGACGCGCATGCGGCCGCGCGCGGAAGCCAGCGTCGAGCCGTCATCCAGCGGCACGTGGCCGAGGACGAGCTTGCCGCCGGTGGAGTCGGCGCGGGCGCCGGCCTGCAGCCGGGGCCGCAGGCGGATCCCGGTGGGCCCGGACAGCTCGACCAGGCCGGGCGTGCCCGGAGGCGGCGCGTCCCCCGGCTCCAGCAGGCCGAAGCCGGCAGGCCTCACCAGGCTGTAGGTGCCGAGCGGGGGCGCATAGGAAGTGCGCGCGACCGGCGAAGCCATCACGTGATCGGTAGAGCTGGCCTGCCCGCGGCCCATCTGGGCCCACAGCGGCATGGGAATGACGATCTCGTCCTCGCCCGGGCCCAGGGGCCTAGTCTCCACCGTCGGGGGGAAGACGAGCTCCGGCGCTTCGAATGGAGCGGCCAGCGCGAAATGGCGGACGGCGCCCGGCATGGGCGCGCCCGGGCCCGGGCGGAACTCGCCCGATGCCACCACGGCCCGGTGGAGCAGCGGCGGGAGGGAGGAGAGAGTCTCGGACGCGCCGGCAGGGAACGCGGCCGTGGCTCCGAGCTGTGCCTGCGCGCGCCGCGCGTGGGCCAGCGCGAGCGGATGCAGGGAAATCGCGCGGGCGAGCTCGCTGCCGGGAAGCGGAGGCGTCGGGGAGGTGCCCGAAGACCGCGCCGCGACGGCCGGCAACACCGGCACGACCGGAGCGGCGAGGTAGGCGCTCAGCGCGTCGGAGAGATCGGGGCCGACGTGCACCTCGCCCGGGTTGGGGAACGGCATCGAGAGCACGAGCCGCCCGACCTTGGCGCCCGCATCGCCGGTCAGCGAGGACGGGCCGGCGAGCGAGGCGGCGCCGCGCCGCGGATCGCGCGAGGCGAGCGGCAGCGAGCGCCCCGACTCGACCGCGTCGGGCGCGGCCACCAGCCCCGCGACCGGAAGCTTGTACCCTCCCGCCAAGGCGGTGCGCTCGAGCGCGGTCCGCAGCGCCGCCAGCGCGGTGGCGGGGAGCGCCCCGGAGCGCGGGGCGAGGCCGGTGGTGCGCCGCCCCCGCCCATGGATCGCACCCGACGGCGCCGCGTCCCCCAACGCGGCGCCGTCGGGCGAACCCCCCTGCGGGTCCCGATTGATCGCGGCCAGGCGGATGAATCCCCGCTCGCCGTTCAGCAAGAGTGTGCCGTCGGGCGCGCGGAACGCCACCACCGGCTCTCCGCGCACGCGGATCTCGCGCGGGAACCGCTCGCGCAGCGCCCGGGCGGCGAGCGGAGCGGCCTGGCCGGATCGGCCGGTCTGCAACGCCCAGTCGGCCCACGGGTCGCCGGTGATCTGCCCGAGCCGCAGCGGCTCGCCCGCCGCGATCTGGGGTCCGGACGGAGCGTCGAGCCCGGCGGAGGGATCGGACCGCGCGACCAGCTCGCGGTCTTCCTTGGTGGGCGCGAAGACCGTCTCCGGCTGCACCCAGTACCGGTCCCGCGTCGCAGCCCCGGTCGACACGGGCGCCGCCCAGCCCGCCACGATCCTGGCTGCGCCCGCGGCGACGGCCTGGGCCAGCTCGTCGTCGCCCAGCACGCGCATCGGGGCGAAGTCCGCCCGCGCGGCGATGACGCCGTCGCCCCGCGCGGCCGCCCTCCCGCCCACCGCGCCCGGCGCGAGCCGCGACTCGCCGCCGGTGAACACGGCGGTCACCTTCCCCGCCTGCACGGTGAAGCGCTGCTTGCCGGACACGGCGACCGAGCCGCCCGAGCTGGACAGGAGTCCCGCGCGGAGCGCCCAGTCCGACACCATCCGGTGCCAGCGCGCCGCCGATCCCATCTCGGGCCGGGCGAAGGAACCGTCGGGAAGCAGCACCAGGACCGCGGGCGCGGCGGTGCTCGGGCGCGCGCCGGCGATGGGGCCGTCGTCGAGGCCCGAGGTGCGCGCGCGGGGCGGGACCGGCATCGACAAGCGCCGGTCGTTCTCGCGCAATGCCCGCTCCTCGCGGCGGGCGGTGAGGCGGCGCGCGCGCGGCTCGAAGGGAAGGAGCCGGACCGGCGGGCGGTCCACGGCGGGCGCGGACACCTGCTTCACCGGGAGGCGCGCGATGGCCGCGGCCAGCTTCTGCACGTCGAGGACGACGAGGTCTCCGTCCTGCCGGACCAGGTAGGCCCGGGGCTCCGACGAGGCGCGATCCACCCCGCGCCGCTCGAGCCCGCTGCGGTCGCGGACCACGGCGGAGGCGATGGCCTGCTGCGCCGGCCGATCGTTGGTGAGCGCGAACTGGCCGAAGTCGCTCACCACGACCACCTGCTCCTCCTCCTCGATCACGACGTAGTCGAGACGGCCGAGGTCGAACTGGTACACGTGCAGCCGGGAGGGCGTGGAGCGGACGATCGCCTCGGCCATGTCCGCCTTGCGCGCGAGCTCGGGATTGCCCTCGACGAAGCGGTGGACGAACGCCTCCTCGGGAAGGTCGCCCTCGAACGCGCCGGCGATGCGGGCGGCGAACTCCTCGGCGTCGAGCACCGCGGGCTCTTCGGCGAACCGATCCATCGCCCGCCAGAGGATGTCCTCCAGCGAGGGTCCGCCCAGCTCGGTCGCGCTCTCGGACATCGCCACTCCGGACTTTCCTAGGTGCCCTTCTTGATCGACTCGACCGCCAGCTCGAGGATCTCGCACTGCGCCGCGCTCCCCATCGAGTCGAACTCGCCCATCTCCCAGCGGACGGGGATGGCGTTGAAGAACCTCCAGCGGGTGACCTCGTTCATCTTCGAGTCGTACTGGATGATCGAGCCGCTCTTGCGCACCTTCTCGCCGGAGTTCACCACCTGGTCGCGCCAGCCGTAGAGCGCGGCGGCGTTCACGAACCCCGAGGTGAGGACGATGTTGCTCGCTCGGGACTGGCCGATGAGCTTGCGGACCAGCGAGTTCTCCCCGCCCTCCTGCAGCTCGAACACCTCGGTCTCCGTCTTCAGGCCGGAGCACTTGCTGAAGGCGGCGCCGTCGATGCCCTCGATCTCGACGTGGAAGAGAGAAACGAGCTCGGGATCCCTGCGCTCCCCTGTCTTGCCCATCGCGCGCGCCCCTCCGCGGCCCCGCGCCTCGATGGATCCGAGGAGAGAGCCCTCACGTTTTCAGAATACCACGAAAGCGAGCGCCTGTCTAACCGGCTGCCGCCTGCGGAGCGGCGACTTCGGCCTTCGCCTCGTCGGTGCGCTCGCGCGTGAACTGGTGGATGCGCACCACGATGAACTCCGCCGGCCGCACCGGGGCGATGCCGATCTCGCAGAGGAGCTGGCCCACCTCGCGCGTCTCGGGCGGGTTCGTCTCCTCGTCGCACTTCACGTAGAACGCCTCGGCGGCGGTGGCGCCGAGCAGCGCGCCCTTGCGCCACAGGCCGTCGAGGAAGGCGTCGATGGGGGTGACGAGCCTCTTCCACAGCGCCGGCTCGTTGGGCTCGAACACCACCCACTGGGAGAACCGCTCGACGCTCTTGCGCACCAGGATGAAGATGCGACGCACGTTGATCTGGTTGAACGCCTGGTCCGAGGAGAGCGTGCGGGCGCCCCACACGCGGATGCCGCGGCCGGGGAACGCCACCAGCGTGTTGACGCGGTGGTCGAACGCCCAGTCGCGGTCGCGCTTGCGCACCCGCTGCGCCACGTCTACGAGTCCCTGCAGCGCCTGGTTGGCCGGAGCGCGGTGCACGCCCTCCGCCGCGTCGTTGCGCGCGATCGACCCGGCCACGTGCCCGGAGGGCGGCACCGGCGGGAGCACGTCCTCGCCCCGGCGGATGCGGATCCAGGGAAAGTAGAAGGCGGCGTGGCTCGAGTCGAAATGGCCGCGCCACTCGACGGCCGCGCGCAGGTCCATCCCCGGCAGCGCGTCGAGCAGCGCCATCCGGTCGTGCATCCGCTCGCAGTGGTCCACCATGGCCCGCTGCACGGCGAGCACGTGCTCGGGCTGGGTGAACCCGAGCGACTTTCCGTACTGCTGCATCAGATCGGGCGCGGCGAGCAGATCGACGTCGTCGAGGCGCTCCAGGGCGCGCAGGCCGCGCCACTCGGCCCCCATCGCGCCGATGTAGTCGTCCGGGGTCGCGTCGAGACCGCCCTCCGGCTCCACGTTGACCACGTAGGCGGTGCGGCCGCCGTTGTCGAAGAACCCGCGCACCGCGGCGGAGAAGAAGCCCTGCTCGTCGCCGAAGAGCTGCTCGAACTGCTCGAAGGAGCCGATGCGGACCGGCTGCTGCCGCGGCCCCTGCCGCGTGACGCCCAGGAACGCGGTGACGCCCGTCTCGACCGCTTCCAGCGGGATGTACCGGTCGCCGGCCGATTCGATGTGGACGCCCGGTGACTTGTACAGGCTCGGCATTGATCCTCCCGCGCTCAAGGCTTCGAGCCGCGGCCTTCAGCTCACTCGTTCCGAGGGTGTCTTCGATGTCTCGTTGATCTTCTTGTTGATCTTGCTGATCTCCTCGATCCACATGTGCCGCTCGTCGTGCTCCATCTCGAGGATGTCGTCCATTTGCCAGTGGAAGTGGTAGGCGATGTACGCTACCTCGCCGGCGAGCTTGTCCAGCGGGTAGCTTATGATTCCCCCAGGGCGGTCGCCCCGCTGCCGATGTCGACCTGGAACTCCTGGCCGCAGCCGGGACACTTGGCGCTCACGTTCGCCGTGCCGCTCTCGTTGATCTGCCGGTAGAACTCCTGCAGGTACGACAGGTCGGCCGAGAAGAGCGACTCGACCACGCCCGGGTTGATCGCGCCGGAGTCGAGGTCGCCCAGCCTGGTGATCACGCGCGAGAGCAGGATGATGACCAGGTATGCCCGGTTGTTCTTCACCCGGAAATCCTGCAGCGGGATGATTTCGTCCTTCGCCGTCGCCAGGCGCATCACGCCCTTGCGGTGCAAGTTGCCTTTCTCGTCGACATAGCCCTTGGGGAGGGTGAACTCGAACTCGGTCTTGAACGCCATCGCGGAGACGCCCTTTGCTGGAAGGTCGGTGGTGGGTCCGGCCCGAGGGCCCCCGGCTTTCGCGGAGGACCCTCGGGGCCAGGTGGATTCCCCCCGCCGGCGGCTACTTCGCCATCGACGTGTACTTCACCGTCTCGAACTTGAGCTCCAACTCCTCCTCGAGGTTGCCCGACTGATCCGACTTGAGGTCGCCGAGCTTCCACCGGATCGGCTGCACCTCCATCAGGTCGAACCGGCCCGTGTCGTCGCCCGCCATGTTCTTCAGGATCACGCTGGCGGTGCCCCTCTTGGTGTCGCCCTTCTGGTGCAGCTGGAAGTACTCCACCCAGTCGTTGTCGGCCGACGTGTAGTGCCGCCTCGCGACCAGGTTGCCCGACTTGTTGCGCGCCACGCGCGAGCGGACCGTCGTGTCGTTCCCGTTGACGAAATCGACCGTCTGGAGCGCGCTCTCGAGGCCCGAGATCTGGGTCACGCCCTTCTGCCGGGTGCCTTCGATCTCGAGATCGAAGTGGCTGCTGAGATTGTGGTCGCCGCCTCTCTCACCGCTCTTCTCTGCCCTGGCCCATCCTGCCATCTGCGTTCTCCTCTTTGCCTGCTCCCTTGCGGGATTGGTTTGTGAAACTTGGGAGGCTCCTTGCGGGAGCCTCCCGTCCCCTCATCGCTACTTGCTCTGACCCGCCATCTGGCCGATGCGGAAGATGACGAACTCGGCCGGCTTCACCGGGGCGATGCCGATCTCGCAGACCATCTGGCCGGCGTCGACGACCTCCGGCGGGTTGGTCTCCGCGTCGCACTTGACGAAGAACGCCTCCTCCGGCGTCTTGCCCATCAAGGCGCCCGAGTTGTAGACGCGCAGCAGGAAGGCGTAGATGTTGCGCGTCACGCGCTTCCAGAGGCTCTCGTCGTTCGGCTCGAACACCACCCACTGCGTCCCGATCTCGATCGACTGCTCGATCATCAGGAACAGGCGGCGGACGTTGATGTACCTCCACGACGGGTCGCTGGAGACGGTGCGCGCGCCCCACACGCGGATGCCGCGGTCCCCCAGGTTGCGGATGCAGTTGATGCCGCGCGGGTTCAGGAAGTCCTGCTCGGGCCGGCTGATGCTGTACCGCAGCCCCAGCGCGCCACGGACGATCTCGTTCGCCGGCGCCTTGTGCACTCCGCGCTCGGCGTCGCTGCGCGCGTAGATGCCTGCCACGTGTCCGGAGGGCGGCACGAAGACGTTGCCCTTCTCGGGGTCGTAGACCTGGATCCAGGGGAAGTAATAGGCCGCGTACTGCGAGTCGCGCGGCTTGGGCATCTTTGCGATGCCATCCTTGCCCAGCTCCTCAGCCGAGTCGAGGATCGCGAAGCGGTACTTGTTGTTCTCGCAGTGCGAGATGACCGCGTCCTGGATCGCCGCATCCGCCTGTCCGGGCGCGCAGACGAGCGAGATCTCCGGGATGTCGTTGAACACGTTGAGGCCGCTGCGCCGGCCGGGGCCCTCGTCCTTGCCGATGAACAGCGCCGGGCTGGCGCCGAGCGCGGCGGCCTGGGCGGGAGCGGTTGCCGGGATGGCGGGCTTGCCCGTCTCGGTGGCCTTCTTCGCGTCGGCTTCCTTTTTCTCGGCGTCCTTCGCCGCCTGCTCAGGGCTGATGGTCTTGGGCGAGACGTTGCAGACGAACGCCTTCGTGCCGCCGTTGTTGAAGAAGCCGTAGACGGCGTGCGCGAGGAAGGTCGAATGCTGGAAGTCGCCGAAGGTCCGGGTGAACTGCGCCCAGTTGGTGACCAGCACTGCTTCGTTGGTGGGGCCGACGGACGATTCGCCGATGAACGCGCAGGTCGAAGTCCCGACTGCTTCGATGGGCTTCGAACCGCGGTCCACCTCTTCGATGTAGACGCCGGGGGACAGATACGACGTTGCCATGGACTGCTCTCCTTACCGTTCGGTGGTTGGAGTCCGCACTAGGGAGGCGGCCTCGCGTGGGTTGTCTTGCCTTTCTCGATGACCACAGGACGAACGCTGCTTCTCTTCTCAG
>DASQBG010000244.1:0-5771 GCA_035635335.1 Myxococcales bacterium
TCCTCAAGGTGCTCGGCGAGAAGGAGCTGGCCCGCTACATGGTGGACGAGGTGCAGGAGGTCTACCGGCTCCAGGGCGTGAAGATCAACGACAAGCACATCGAGACCATCGTGCGGCAGATGCTCCGCCGCGTGCGCGTCACCGAGGTCGGGGACACCACCTTCCTCATCGACGAGCAGGTGGAGAAGGGCCAGTTCGACGCCGAGAACGAGCGGGTGGTGGCGGCGGGCGGGAAGCCGGCCACCGGCGAGCCGCTGCTGCTCGGCATCACCAAGGCGTCGCTCTCGACCGAGTCGTTCATCTCCGCGTCCTCGTTCCAGGAGACCACCAAGGTGCTCACCGAGGCGGCCATCTCCGGGCGCGTCGACTACCTGCGCGGGCTGAAGGAGAACGTGATCATGGGCCGCCTGATCCCGGCCGGCACCGGCCTCACGGCGTACAAGCACCTCGACATCGAGGTGGAGACGCCGGTGGACGAGGTGGAGGCCGCCGAGGAGGCGTTGGCCATCGCCGCAGGGGCGGAACCCCCGTCGCCGGTGGCCATGCGCGCCGAAGAGTAGGCGGTCGGACTCGCGGATCGTTTGCGGGGAGGGCGCTCCGGAAGGGGCGCCCTCCGCGCTTCGACGTTGACGGCCCCGCCTCCGCGCCCGACACTGCCCGCATGAGAATCGCTCTCGCGCTGGCCGCGGTCCTTTGTCTGTTCGGGTGCGCGCATTCGCCCGAGGCGCCGCGGCGGGCCGCTTGCCCCGACTCGGAAATGGCCTCGCAGTGCACTTCCGGCGGCCTGAGGTGCGAGGCCGACGACAAGCGCTCCTGCGAGCTGTGCCGCTGCCAGCGAATGGCCTTCTAGCGCTCGGCTCGTTCAGCGATCATCGGGCACGGTGTCCAGGAGCTGCCTGCGTTCCAGGACGCGGAACTCGACCCGGCGATTCGCTTCGCGCCCGGTCCGGGTCACGTTGGTGGCGAGTGGCCGCGAGGGGCCGAACCCCTGCGCGATCAGCCGCGACGGGTCGATCCCGTGCGAGACCAGGTAGGCGACCACCGACTCGGCCCGCGCCTGGGACAGCGCGGTGTTCGTGCGGTCGCTGCCGGTCGAGTCGGTGTGGCCCTCGACCTGCACGCGCACCACGTCCGGGTGCGTCTTCAGCACGCTCACCACCTGGTCCAGCATGGCGAACGAGCGCGGGCGGATCCGGGCGCTGCCGGGCGCGAACTGGACCTTCTCGAGGATGTCGATGCGGTCCTCGCGCATGGCGACCTTCTGCCGGCGCGACATCGGGCAGCCGCGGTTGATCACCGGGCCCTTCTCGGACGGGCAGTTGTCGACGATGTCGGGAATGCCGTCGTCGTCGCTGTCGCGCTCCTCCGCCTCGCGCAGCGCCCGGGCCCGCGCGGCAGCCTGCTCCTCCGAGTCCTTCAAGCCGTCCCGGACCGCGGCGCGCGAGGCGTCGGCGGCCGCTTGCTCCTCGGCGCGGGCGAGCCCGTCGCGCAGCTTACGCGCGGCGGCGAGCTGCTCGAGAAGGGCGTCGACGGGCGGCTCGGGGGCGGCGGCGGCGGCGGCAGCCGTGCAGTTGGACGGCGCGTACCGGACGGAGACGAGGACGCGCAGGTCAGGCGCGCCAAGGCCGGAATTGAGGCGCGTTCCCGCCGCCCCGTCGAACGCGAGCAAGCCGAGCGCGCAGGCGCGGAGGCCCAGCCGCCACTCCGCGGGCGCGGTGAGCACCGACAGGTCGCGTACCGAGGTCTGCGCCTCCAGCTCCAGGTACGCCCGCCATGCCGGAGACACCGAGTAGATTCCGGCCCCGCGCAAGCCGATCTGGCTGCCCAGCCGGGCCGTGCCGAGATCGCGGGGCGGGCGGAACCGCACCAGGGCGTTGGCCAGGAGCTCCAATCGATCGGACAGGCGGCGCGCGCCGGACACGAGCGCCTCCACCCCGAGGCGGCCGTCACCCGTCAGGGCGTCGGGTTGCGAAGTGGCCAGCTCGAGCGTTCCCTGCGCCGCGAGGGCGAAGCGGGGGGTGGAGAGGAGCGCTCCGCGCACGCCGACGCGCAGGTCGCCGAGGCCGGTTCCGGGGGAGGGCGCTCCCGGCACGCGCACTTCTTCGCGCCAGGTGATGGGGATCTGGACCGACAGCGAGATGCGCGGGTCGACGCGGCCTTCCATCGAGACCCAGCCGCCCACGCGGCGCTCGATACGAGCCAGCGGATCGCGTACCGGGTTCGAGGCGTAATCGACCAGGAGCTGCAGCTCGATCGGCTCGGCGCCTTCGGAAAGCGGCCTCGCTCCCTCGACACCCAGGGTGCCGTCGCCACCGCTCGCGGGCCGGAACAGCGACAGGTCCACCTCGGGCGGCTGCGCGCCCGCCGGCAGCGCTGCGAGCAGGACGAGCAGCGCGCCGGCCGCGCGATGGTGCATCCGGGGCAGGATACCTGCCCCCCGGGATCCGTCGAGGAAACGGCTTCCTCAGGGAGCGCCGCCGGGAACGGGGCGCCGGGCCCGGCGCAGCACCGCGAACAACAGGAGGCCGCAGCCGAGGGTCACCAGCGCGAACCGCAGATCCTCCCACTTCATGTCCTTGAGGAACAGGAGGCACCCGGCGGTCCCGGCAGCCGGGACCAAGGGTCCGAACGGCAGCCGGAACCGCCGCGGCATGTCCGGCTTGAGCCAGCGGAGCACCGGCACGGCGAGGCAGGTGGAGAGGTACTGCGCGAACACGGCGACGTTGCCGAGATCGGAGAGCCGGTCGAAGTCCGCCCACAGGACCAGCGTGATGGTGACGACGGCCGTCACGATGATGGCGACCCCGGGGGTCGCGAACCTCGGATGGCGGCGGCCGAGGGACGCCGGAACGAGCCCGTCGTCCGCGAGCGCGGACAGGTATCGCGGGGCGACCAGCGCCACCCCGGTGCAGAAGCCGAACGAAGACACCGCGGCGCCCACGGTGAGGAGCCGCGCCGCCCACGGTCCCCCGAACGCCGCGGCCGCCTCGGCGAGCGGCTTGTCGGCGTGCGCGGGATCCGGGTGCGTGCCCATGAAGACGATCTCGACCAGCGCGTACAGGAGCATGGCCCCGAGCAACGCGCCGAGCAGGGCGAGGGGCACGTTCCGGCGCGGGTTGTCGGTTTCGCCGGCGGGGACCGGCACGTACTCGAACCCGGTGCAGGCGAAGAGCCCGGCCAGCCCTCCCAGGCGGAGAGCGGTCCAGGTCGACTCGCCGTTCGGCGGCGGCACGGCCAGGCGGTGGGGCTCGACGAAGAAGAGCCCCACCGCGACGAAAGCGAGCAGGGGGAGGAGCTTCGCGCCGCTGAAGACGTCGCTCGCCACCGCGCCGGGCTTGACGCCGCGCCAGTTGAGCAGCGCGAGCACAGCGACCACGCCGGCCGCCAGCGCGCCCTGGGCGAGCGGCGCGGAGAGGCTGGGGGCGATGTAGGAGAGGTTCCTGCCGAGGGCACGCGCGACCGCTCCGTAGGAGAGCACCACCGAAGCGAAGGCCATCCAGCCGACCGCGAATCCGACCCAGTCGCCGAAGGCGGCCCGCGCATACGCGTAGGGACCGCCGCTGCGCTCGGTCCCGGAAGCCGCCTCGCCGAAGCAGAGCCCGACCAGGAGGCACACCCCGCCCACCGCGAACCACGAGGCCCAGGCGAGCCCGCCCGCGTGCGCGAACACGCGCGCGGGGAGGAGGAAGATGCCGCTCCCGATGATCCCGTTGATGCCGATGCCGAGGCAGTCGACCAGCGTGAGCCGGGACTTCACCCGAGCTGCTTCTTCGCGAGCCACGAGTCCATGCGGTCGACCCCTTCCTGTGTCCGCAAGCGGCCGGCAGGATACCCGGGCAGCGCCGCGGGCGGCAAAAAAGGACGCCGTTGCCGGCTCGCCCCGGTCGAGCTTGACACAGCGCGACTCGCCGCTATCATGGCGCGCCCTTTCGGCCCCGGTGGGGCCAGGGTCCCTTTTGTTTCCAGGCCGCCGCGGGCATTTCCCGAGGCGGCTCATGTGTTGAAAGGCACTGATGCCGACGATCAGCCAGCTCATCCGCAAGGGGCGCGAGAAGGTGGTCTACAAGGGCAAGGCGCCCGCGATGACCCGCTGCCCGCAGAAGCGCGGAGTGTGTACCCGCGTCTACACCACCACTCCGAAGAAGCCGAACTCGGCGCTGCGCAAGGTCGCGCGCGTGCGGCTCACCAACGGGATGGAGGTCACCAGCTACATCCCGGGCGTGGGCCACAACCTGCAGGAGCACTCGGTGGTGATGATCCGCGGCGGCCGCGTGAAGGACCTGCCGGGCGTGCGCTACCACATCATCCGCGGAACGCTCGACTCCGTCGGCGTCGCGGGCCGCAAGCAGGGCCGCAGCAAGTACGGCGCGAAGCGCCCCACCTAAGGATCGATCCCACATGCCTCGTCGCAGGGAAGTCGCCAAGCGCAAGATCCTCCCCGACCCGAAGTTCCAGGATCGGCTGCTCGCCAAGTTCATCAACGACATGATGCGCAAGGGCGAGAAGGCCGTCGCCGAGCGCGTCTGCTACCGGGCCATGGACCTGGTCCAGCAGCGGACCAGCGACGACCCGCTGAAGACGTTCAAGAAGGCGCTCGACAACGTGAAGCCGGTGCTCGAGGTGAAGAGCCGGCGCGTCGGCGGCGCCACCTACCAGGTCCCGGTCGAGGTCCGCCAGGACCGCCGCACCGCGCTCGCGATGCGCTGGCTGATCGACTTCGCCAAGGAGCGCGGCGAGAAGACGATGGACCAGAAGCTGGCCGCCGAGCTGATCGACGCTTCCAACAACCGCGGCAACGCGGTGAAGAAGCGCGAGGACACGCACAAGATGGCCGAGGCCAACAAGGCCTTCGCCCACTACCGCTGGTAACAAACGCGCTCGCTAACAAACGCGCTCGCGGACGCGAGCGCGTTCCGCAGTCTTGCCTGACCGTCCCGCTTCGCGGCCGCAGCCGGCTACCGGGCGACCCGGAGATGCACGTCTAGGAACAGGTTGTCGATGCCCAGCCCGTGCAGGGGCACCGCGAAGGAATCGCCGTCCCGCGTGACCGGCGGGACCTGCAAGTGCACCGGCTCGGTGTCCTCCATCATCCCGGTCTGCCCGCAAGCGAGGCAGGCGTACAGCCCGTCGTGCCCCTCGCCGCGGCATTCCGGGCAGCGGTAGAAGACCGGCACGGCCAGCTCGACCACCCCGCCGAACGCCGCCAGCTCCGGCGAGACGGCGATGGTCAGGTCGAGCGCCTCGAGGCGTTCGGACTTGGGCACGTTGAGCCCGGTGAAGTTCCGCAGGATCCGATCCAGTACCTCGTCCACGGATGGATCGCGCGCCTCGAAGTCGCGGGTCAGCGACAGCGCCTCGGGCACCAGCTGCTCGGGGCGGGGGGCCGGCCCGGGAACGTTCCGCACCTCGGCCGGCGCGCCGCGCGCTTCCTCGTCGGAGCCCCGGCGCTCCGGGTCCGAGAGCACCCGGTAGGCGTCCACGAGGTCCTCGAGGGAGGCGGGCCGCGGGGCACGACCAGGGCCGCCTGGACGGCCCAGCGCGCGTTGCCGGTAGGCAGCGCGCAGGGCCTCGGAGCCCGCGCCCGGAGCCACGCCGAGGATGAGGTAGAAATCCCGTGTCTCCATGTGGTTCTCCTCCGAGACAGGGCTCCAGCGCCTCCCTTTTAGGCCGTCGCCTGCGCCCGTCAAGGCCCGGGGGGGCCGTTCACTTGACACAGCGCTCCGGAGCTGATACAAACCCCCGCTTTCGTCTCTGAGAAGTCAGATCTTTCT
>DASQBG010000245.1:0-29497 GCA_035635335.1 Myxococcales bacterium
ACGCGCCGTCTCGGCGCGCTCCTACGGAGGCCTGGGCCTGAACCTGTACGTGGCGCGGCGCCTGGCCGAGGCGCACGGCGGCCGCATCGAGGTGGCCAGCGAGCTCGGGAAGGGGGCCATTTTCACCCTCCGCCTCCCCGCCCGCCTGGTAGGCCAGACCTTCCAGCGCGCCAGCTGATCAAGCCCGCAGTTCGCTCTAGCCAGACTGATTGCACCACGGAGCACACGGAGGTCACGGAGAATCGGCTGTTTGAAAACCGAATCAACTCCGTGTCCTCCGTGCTCTCCGTGGTGAATGCGGTTTGCCCGGTGGGGCTATTCGAAGGGGATGGTGTGGAGGCGGTCGCCGGGGCGGGCGCCCAGCGCGTCGCGGGCGGCGGCGGGCAGCCGCACTTCGCTGTCGCGGAAGCCGCACAGCGCGCGCACCGCGCGGAAGCGGTTGCGGCCCTGCCCGCGCTCGAAGGCGACCAGGCATGGCTCGATCTCGCCGGGGGTCCGTTCGGCCCCGGCAGGGAGGTCCTCCTCCCCGAGGCGCGCCCGCCGGTAGCGGCGGATCGGCTCGACCTCGCGCGTCGCGGCGGAGAAGTGCGGGCCGCCGTCGAACGGATCGATGCGCTCGTCGTAGCGGAAGCCGATCTTGGTGAGCATCTGCTTGGCCCCGGCCGTCTCCGGGCCCACCTCGCCGATGGCGTCCTGGATCTTCTGCGTGAACAGGGTCGCGTAGATCTCACCGGGCGGGAACAGCTGCTGGATGAACTCCTTGTTCTGCCGCGAGAGCCGGTCCGCCTCCTGGTAGGAGAGGCCGGTGAACTTGCGCCCCAGCGCCTCCCAGAGCGGGCTGCGCCGGTCCTCCTCGAGCTTGGGGAGCAGCTCGACCAGCACGCGGTCGCGGAAGCGCGAGGGGTGCATGGCGATGTAGAGGAAGCGGACGTAGCTGAGCTGCTTGCCGGGCTTGTCCGGCCCGCCCCGGTAGCCGGAGTCCACCACCAGGCCGCCGATCTCGGTCGGCCCGTCGAAGTTGTAGCCGATCGAGAGCACGCGGTGGCGGAAGTGCCGGTCCACGTTGGCGCTGTAGTGCTCCTTCTCGTACACGTCGAAGAAGACGTGCGGCGCGTCCCGGGTGCCGTGCTGCGCGATGATCAGCGAGGCGCCCACCACCCGCTCCGAGCGCGGCTCCTCGAGCACGAAGACGTACTCGCGCTGGAAGACGTTCTTCACCCGCGCGTCGAAGGATCGCGCCGACCAGTCGAGGATGCGCAGCAGCTCGCGCTCGTCGTCGGGCAGGTTGACCGTGTCCAGCTCGCGCGCCAGCTTCTGCAGCGCCGGCAGGTCGCTCTTCTGGACGTCGCGGATCACGTACATGCAGTCCCCGAGCCTCCGTTGAACCGACGGATTCGATCCTCGAGCTACGAGCACAGCTCCAGGAGGATCTGCTCGTATACCTCGATCGCGCGCTCCAGTTGGGCCGTCTCGATCCGCTCGTTGGGGGTGTGCGCGTTCCCGGTGGAGCGCCCCGGCCCGATCACCACCGCCTGGCATCCCTTGCGCGCGAACACACCGGCCTCGGTGCTGGTCGGCTTGGCGTGAGGGGCCGGGTCCAGGCCCGAGCGGGAGAGGACGCGCCCGATGGACGCGACCAGCTCCGCGCCGGCGTCCAGCGACATGCCGCCCGCGTTCCGCGTCACCTCGACGCGCAGGGACAGCTCGCCGCCGCCCAGGCCGCGCACCCACTCCTGCGCCTTGTCCTCGAAAACGCGGAGGAGCGCGTCGGGGTCCTGCTCCGGCAGGAGGCGCGCGTCGAGGGTGGCGTGCGCCATCGCGCGCCCGTAGACCTCCCCGCCGCCCGCCTCGCCTTCGGATTCGAGCACGTTCAGGCCGCCCACCGCGCCGGGCGGGTCGAAGCGCGCGTCCTCGCGCGGGGACAGGTCCCGCAACAGACCCAGCCACAGGTCTTCCAGAGCTCCGGCGGTCATCACCGCACGCCACAGGTTCGGCCGGGGCGGTGCGGCGGGAAGGAAGCGCACCTCGTCCGGCGCCGGACTCCCCGAGTCTCGGGGCGCGGGCACCTCCAGCACGCAGCTCGCGGGGACCACGTTGGCCGAGGTGCCTCCCGCGGCTACGATCAGCGGCGTCCCCGCCGAGCGGGCCCAGGCCAGCGCGCCGCGGATGGCGTTCTTGCCCAGGTGCGGCGTCGAGCTGTGCGCGGCCTTGCCCGCGAACACGAGCCGCTCCACGCCGGGACCCGCGCTGGAAACCAGGCGCGCCTTCGAGTCGGTCACCGTGCAGCGGACCACGGCATAGCCCTTGTGCGCGGTGATCAGCTGGAGCTCGCTGGGCTCGCCGCAGAGCACGAAGCGCGGCTGGATCTCCTGGAACAGCGCGCTCGCGGCGAATCGCCGCGCGCCGCGCAGCCCGACCTCCTCCCCGCTAGTGCCGAGCAGCCAGAAGGGCCGGGCGAGCTTCTTGCCGCGCAGCCGCCGCGCCGCCTCGATCTTGCAGAGGGCGTCGAGCTTCACGTCGGCGCAGCCGAGACCGAACAGGGTCCCATCCTTGGCGGTCAGCGCCCATGGGTCGCCGCCCGTCTCGGTCCAGCGATCGGTCGGGCCGGCGGGGACGGTGTCGAGGTGCGTGACGAGCAGCGCTCCGCCGGCCGCGGCCACCCGGGAAGCGTCCGCGGCCCCGGTCCCCGCGCCTCCCGGGCCGGCGAGCAGGTTGATCTCCCCTGGCTGGTCCTCCTGGCGCCGCACCGGAAGGCCGGCCGCCTCGTACAGCGGGCCGAGCAGCCCGGCAGCCGCCCGCGTGCCCCGGCCCGGCGAGGTGTCGGCGCGGATCAAGGCGCGCGCCGTTTCGAGGAAGCCCGCGGGAAGAGACATCGGAAACGCGCTTCGTGTCACGCAAGCGGCTTCCGGTCAAATGGCTGCGGCGGGACTCGCGCTCGTTGCCTCCACGCTGTAGTTTCCCCCGTTGCCCGTCCGGGCGAAGGAGGACGACATGGACCAGAAGCCGACGCCGTTCCTCAGCGACATCCAGGAGATCCGGCGCCGCGCGCGCGAGCACGTGGAGAAGGGCGCGGTCACGCCGGACTACAAGGCCGACCTGGACACGGCGCTGAAGCTGCTCAACGAGGCGCTCGCCACCGAGATCGTCTGCGTGCTGCGCTACCGGCGCCACTACTTCATGGCCTCGGGGATCCACCGCGAGGGCGTCGCCGGCGAGTTCAAGCAGCACTCCGAGGACGAGCAGCAGCACGCCGATCAGATCGCCGAGCGCATCCGGCAGCTCGGCGGCGCGCCGGACTTCAACCCCCAGGGCCTGTTGACGCGCAGCCACGCGCAGTACGCCGAGGGGAGCTCGCTGGTGGACATGATCAAGGAGGACCTCATCGCCGAGCGCATCGCCGTCGAGTCCTATACGGAGATGGTCCGCTGGTTCGGCGACCGGGATCCGACCTCGCGCCGCATGATGGAGGAGATCCTGGCCAAGGAAGAGGAGCACGCCGACGACATGGCCACCTTGCTCGAGACGCTCGATCCCCGCGAGCCGGGCGACACCGCCAAGGGCGAGGTGCATTGAGGTAGGCTCGCCCGCATGCGCGCAGTGCTGCAGCGGGTGAGCGAGGCGAGCGTGTCGGTGGACGGCAAGGTCGCCGGCAGCATCGGCCCGGGCCTGTGCGTGCTCGTCGGAGTGGCGCAGGGCGACACCGCGCAGGACGCGGAGTGGCTGGCCGCCAAGGCGGTCGAGCTGCGCATCTTCGAGGACGCCGCCGGCAAGATGAACCGCTCGCTGCTCGATACGGGCGGCGAGATGCTGGCCGTCTCCCAGTTCACGCTCCTCGGGGACGCCCAGAAGGGGCGCCGGCCTGCTTTCACGGCGGCGGCGAGGCCCGAGGAGGCGCAGCCGCTCTACCAGAGGTTCTGTGCCCTCTGCCGCGAGCGGGGCGTCCGCCTCGCGGAAGGGGTGTTCCGCGCCACCATGCAGGTCCGCCTGGTCAACGAGGGACCGGTCACGCTCTTGCTCGACAGCCGGAAGCGCAGCACCGCCGAGGACGGCGGGTGAGTGAGGTGCCCATGGACGACTGCATCTTCTGCAAGATCGCGCAAGGCAAGATCCCTGCGAAGCGGCTGGCCGAGGACGAGGAGCTGCTCGCGTTCCCGGACATCGAGCCGCAGGCGCCGGTGCACGTGCTGGTCATCCCCAAGCAGCACGTTCCCTCGCTGCACGACGTGAGGGACTGGTCCTTGGTCGGCCGGATGCACTCCCTGGCGCTGCGCGTCGCGCGCGACCAGGGGGTCGCCGACAGCGGATTCCGGGTGCTCATCAATACCGGCGCGGACGGCGTCCAGACCGTGGGGCACGTCCACCTGCACCTCCTGGGCGGCCGCACCATGCAGTGGCCTCCCGGGTAGAACCCCTGTTGACCGGGCGCGGCCTTTCCTCTAGGTAGCCTGCCCAAGTTCTCATGCCTCACGACTCCGCGCACCACGCCAAGGCCGAAGCGACGCACGCCGAGCGCAAGCTCCCACCCGAGATCCCCGACGAGCGCCTCGACCCGGAGGCGGTCAAGGTGGTGCGCAGGCTGCGGCGCGCCGGATTCACCGCCTACCTGGTGGGGGGCTGCGTCCGCGACCTGCTCCTGGGCATGCGACCCAAGGACTTCGACGTCGCCACCAGCGCGCACCCCAACCAGGTGAAGGAGACCTTCCGCAACTCGCGCCTGATCGGCCGCCGGTTCCGGCTCGCCCACGTGTTCTTCCGGGGCGGGAAGATCGTCGAAGTCTCCACCTTCCGGAAGAACCCGCTCGACGAGCTGGCCGACTTGCCGCAGGACCTGCTCATCCGCCACGACAACGTCTTCGGGAACGCGGAGGAGGACGCGCGCCGGCGCGACTTCACCATCAACGCCCTCTTCTACGACGTGGACGAGGGCCGGGTGGTGGACTACGTCGCGGGAAAGGCGGATCTCTCCGAGCGGCTGGTGCGCACCATCGGAAACCCGGATGTGCGCATGCGCGAGGATCCGGTGCGCATCCTGCGGGCCATCCGATTCGCCGCCAAGTGCGGGCTGCGCATCGAGCCGGACACGCTGCTGGCGATGAAGCAGCACGTGACGGAGATCCCCCGCTGCGCGCCGCCCCGCGTGCTCGAGGAGGTCTTGAAGCTCCTGCGCAGCGGCGCCTCCCGGCGCTGCCTGGAGCTGATGCGCGACGTGGGCGCGCTGCGCGTCCTGTTGCCGCCGGTCGCCGAGCACATCGAGAGGCGCGGACCGGAGGAGGCGGAGCGGCACCTGCGCGCGCTCGACGCGCTCGACGCCCACGTGCGGCTGGGCGAGATCCCCTCCGACGCGGTGCTGCTCGCCACGCTGCTGGCTTCGCTGCCGCGCGGCAAGGGGCCTCGCGGGCCAATCCCGCGGCCGGGCCGCCGGCCAGACCCGGCGCAGCAGGCGCCCGCGGCGGGGGAAGCGGTGGCGGAAACGCCGGAGCCGCCGCCCGAGGAAGCCGACGAGCTGGACGAGGAGCTGTCCGAGCTGTCTCGCGAGCTGGACGAAACGGGCGACGGGGATCCGGCCCACGCGCCGCTCCCGGAAGGCGCGCTGCGGGCCGAGGAGCCGCACGACGACCGGCTCGAGCCCAGCGTGCCGCCGGCCTTCTCGGCGGGCGGCGTGCAGCCCGAGCCATGGTCGCTCCCGCAGGACGCGGTGGCGCCGGAGATCGTGCTGGCCGAGATGGTCCGGACGGCCCGGCTCCCTCGCCGTATCGCAGAGCGCGCCAGGCTCGTCCTGGCCGCGCAGCCGCTGCTCTCGGGGGAGCGCAAGAAGCGCCGCTTCTCCCCGCAGGCGTTCGCGCGGCAGAGCATCTTCCCCGAGGCGCTGGCGGTGTTCGAGCTGTCGGTCGCGGCCACCGGCCGCGGCGCGGACCAGCTGCAGAAGTGGCAGTCGGTCTTCGCCGGCCAGGACTTCTCCCAGCTGGAGCCCGAAACCGATCACCGCCGCCCTGGCCGGTCCGCCCCCGCATCCCCTGGCCAGCCCCGCCGCCGCCGCCGCCGCGGTGGCCGCAGCCGCTCCCACCGCCCCTCCCCCAAATCCCGCGCCTGACCCCGCCCTCTGGCCGGAGTATCGACCAGAAGCGTTTCACGCAGAGCACGCAGAGGGCGCAGAGAAGGTTGGTTTAACCGGCCGATCGGGCGCGTTGGCCCGATTGGAGGAAAAACCAAAATCCCTCTGCGGTCTCTGCGGGCTCTGCGTGAAACAACCAGGCCGGTACGGCTCTTACTGGGGCGGGCTGGGGGGAGTGGGGGCGGTGCCGGGAGGGGGAGGGGCGCCGCCGGGAGGGGTGGGTTCGGTGCCGGTGGTGGCCGAGGCGAGCTTCTCGGTCATCATGCCGATCGTCCAGCCGGGCGAGCTGTCGCGGATGGTGTCCAGGCCCTTCATGGCGCGGGCATACTTTGCCTTGTCGTCCGCGTCGAAGAAGATCACCGGCGGCCCCTGCATGGCCTCCTTCGACTTGGCCGCGCGATACCAGACCTTGAGCCGGTCCACCGCGTTGTCGTCGGTGAGCGTCTCGTTGTTCACGTGGAACACGCCTGCCTCGTCCACCCTGAAGAGGATCTGCAGGAGGTCCGGAGGAGGCGGCTCCACCGGCTGCGTCTGGTCCGGCTCCTCCGGCACGCGGACCGCGATCTCCTTCTCCATCAGCGGCGTGAGCACCATGAAGATGATGAGCAGCACCAGCACCACGTCCACCAGCGGGGTGATGTTGATGTCCGAGCGCGGACCCTTCTTGGCGCCGACGTCCATTCCCATGCGCTACTTCCCCTTCAATTCTTCGGCGGCGAGCTGGACGCCCTTCAGCTTCGCCTTGGAGGCCCGGTCGAGCACCGGCCTCACCGCGCCGTAATCGGTGTTCACGTCGGCCTTGACCATGACCCGCTTGCCCTCGGCGACCGCCGCCTTCATCGCGTCGACCAGCTGCTCGGGCGAGGCCGGCTGCTTGTCGCTCTCGATGTAGACCTTCCCGTCGGCGGTGACGCTGACGAAGAGCGGATCCGCCCCCTGCGCCTTGTTCTGGATCGCGTTCTTGGCCTTGGGCAGCTCGACGCTCTTGCCCTTCTGGAGCATGGGCGTGATCACCATGAAGATGATCAGCAGCACCAGCACGACGTCGACCAGGGGCGTGATGTTGATGTCGGAGCGGACCCCGCTCTTCGCCCCGATGTCCATCGCCATGTGTCCTGCTCCTTACGCCTTCGGCAGCGGAGGCCGGGCGGTCGCGGGGGCCGCGGCTGCTGCTGCCGCCGCGGGCTGCTTGTTCGCGCCAGGGTTCGTCAGCGGCTCGTCGAACCGGCCTTCCTTGAGGAAGAAGTCGACCAGCTCGTTGGAGGCGTCGGCGATGTCCACCGTCATCTCCTCGACCCGGTTGGTCAGGTAGTTGAACATCATCAGCGCCGGGATCGCGACGAGCAGGCCGAACGCGGTGGTCACCAGCGCCTCGGAGATGCCGGCCGACACCGAGGCAAGGCCGCCCGAGCCGGAGGTCGCCATCAGCTGGAAGGCGGTGATGATGCCGAGCACCGTGCCCAAGAGCCCCACGAAGGGAGCGGAAGAGGCGACGGTCGCCAAGCCGGACAGCCCGCGTCTCAGGTCGGCCGTCACGCGCAAGGTGGCTCGTTCGATGGATCTGTTGATGGCCTCCACCAGGTCGAACTCACCCACGTCGTGGGTCCCCCTGTGCGTGAGCGCTTCGCGGCCCCGGTTGTACTCCGCGATCCCGCTGCCCAGCACCCGGGGGATGTGGCCGTACTTCAGGGTGTTGGCCACGTTGGCTGCCTCGACCAGCTGGTGGCTGGGGAGCAGGTCGCGCAGCTTCTCCGCGTACCGCCGGCTCTGCTCCTTGGCGCGCGCGAACGAGAAGAGCCTCTCGGCCATCACGCTCAGTGAATAGACGGACATGATCCCGAGGACGATCACGACCAGTCGGGCAGGAATGCCCATGGACTTCCACATCCCGATGAGACTGAAATCTGCGCCACCCATAATGGAAACTTCCTCCTGAAACCTGAGACTGCGACTTGAAGCGCGCACCCGCCCGGAGCGAAAAGGCGGCGGAGCCTACACACGCGCATATTTGCTGTCAACGCCGTAGAACGTCGCCGGTCTGGTTCCATGCTCCGGTGCGGCGATCGATCGCAGCCAGACACCGTTTCAGCGCAGCGCCCCGAGGGCCGAGGCGAGGTCTTCCGGCAGCGGGCTGTCGAAACGCGGTCGGCTGCCGTCTGGGTGCGCGAAGGCCAGCCGCGCCGCGTGCAGGAAGTGGCGCGAGAGGCCGGGCAGCTCGGGGCCGCCGTAGAGCGCGTCTCCGGCCAGCGGATGCCCGATGAAGGCCAGGTGGGCGCGGATCTGGTGGAGCACGCCGGTGGCGATCTCCACGTCCACCAGGGTGAAACCGGCCCGGCGCTCGACCGGCGTGAAGCGTGTCGAGGCCGGGCGGGCGCCGTGGGCCTCCGCCCACTCCGGATCGCTGGCCGCCCGCACCTTGCGCGAGTCGTGCGGATCGTGGGCCAGCGGAACGTCGATCTCGCCGCCCGCGTGCAGCTCTCCGGCGACGAGCGCCAGGTACCCCTTCTCCACGGTCCGCGCGGCGAACTGGGCCCGCAGCAGCGCGTGCGCCGCCTCGGTCCGCGCCGCCAGCAACAGGCCCGAGGTGTCGGTGTCGAGCCGGTGGACCAGGCCTCCTTCGCGGGGCGCCGGGCCGACGGAGGCGAGCTCCGGGAAGCGCCCGACCAGGGCGTTGGCCGCGGTGCCGGTCTCACCCGGCTTGAGGGGGTGCGAAGGCATGCCGGCCGGCTTGTCCGCCACCACCACATTCCCGTCGGCGTGCACGATGCGCAGGGGAAGCTCGGGCTGCGGCGCCGGCGCGTCCGGCGGCGGCTTGCGCACCGAGAGGCGCGCGCCCGGTCCCACCTGGGCGCCCTTCGCCGCCCTCCGTCCGTCGACGCGGACCCGGTCCTCGGCGATCCACTCCATCGCGCGCCCGCGGCTCACGCCGAACAGGCGCCCCAGGGCGCGGTCGAGCCGGTCGCGCGGGTCGCCGCCGGGGACCGTGCGCTCGTCCAGCTCCTCGCTCACGCCTTGGCCAGCGCGGAGCGGACGTGCTGCGCGGCCCAGGAGCTCACCGCGTAGATCGACTCCATCGGGTTGACGCCCAGGCCGGTGGGGAAGACGCTTCCGTCGGCGACGAACAGGTTCTCGACCACGTGGTGCCGCAGCTCCGGATTCACCACCGACCGCGCCGGGTCGCCGCCCATCCTGCAGCCACCCATCTGGTGCGCGGTGAACACGCCGCAGCGGTTCGGCCCCAGCTGCGCTGCTTCCAGCGCCGCCAGGTCCTTCTCGGAGGAGACGGTCACGGCCGGAACGTGCAGGCTGGAGAGGCGCAGCGCCCCGTTGGCAAGATGGGCCCGGGCGAGCGCCTTCATCGAGGCGCGGAAGCACTCGAAATGGCGGTCGCCCTGCGGATAGGTCAGCTTCGGGCCGCCGTCGGGCCGCAGGGTCACCGTGCCGCCCTCCTCGCCCTCTCCGAACCCGTCGATCATCAGGGCGATGCTCACCGACACGTGCGGGAGCAGGCCCATCTGGCCCGTCACCTGGGCGCCGAATCCGGGCAGCGCCAGGCCCGCCAACATCGGGTGCACCGGCGCGGCCTCCAGGAAGAAGCCGGCGTCCTTTCCGCGGTGCGCGAAATGGTGCGAGGCCGCGCTCTGCGGCGCGCCATAGAAACCCTCGATAGGCTCGCGATACAGCGCCACCATCGCGACCGTCGGATGCAGCCAGGTATTCCTGCCCACCGGCCCCTGGGCGAGTCCGGAGCGCAAGAGCAGCGCGGGCGAGTTCAGCGCGCCGGCGCTCACCACCACGATGCGCGGCTCCACGCGCACGGTCCGCCCGGTCTGCTCCTGGGTCCCGGGATGCAGCACCTCGCCGACCACCGCGCGCGCCTGCTTCCCGCTCCACTCGATGCGCCGCACGCGGCAGTTCGCGTAGATCGTCGCGCCGCGAGACACCGCGTCGGGCAGGTACGTGAGGGCGGCGCTCTGCTTGGCGTCCACCGGGCAGCCCATCCCGCAGTAGCCGGTGCGCAGGCACCCGCGGACGTTCCGGCGGATGGTGTCCACCGCCCAGCCGAGCTTCTTGCATCCGTCGTAGAGCGCCCGGTTGTTGGCGTTCACGTCCTCGACGTCGACCTTCCGGATGCCGAGCCGCTCCTCGATCTCGTCGAAATGCGGCCGCAGCGCCTCCGGCGTGATCGCCGCGCCTTCCTTCTCGCGCCACAAGGCGAGGACGTCGTCGGGAGTGCGGAAGCTGGTGGTCCAGTTCACCACGGTGCCGCCGCCGACCGCGCGGCCCTGCAGGACGGCGATGGAGAGGTCGGCGGTCGCCCGGTTGCCGCGGTCCTGGTAGAGCCGCGGATAGGCGGTCGCCTCCTGCATGTCGAACTCTTCCTTCGAATGGTGGCCGCCCTCCTCGAGCACCACCACCCGCGCGCCGGCCGCGCTGAGCCGGGAGGCGATCATCGCGCCGCCGGGGCCGCTCCCCACGATGCAGACGTCGGGCGTGAGCAGCAGGTCCGTGGCGACCTGGTCGCCGCGCACGATCCCGCTCACGGCCGCCCCCTCGACGCGTTGACCGTGCGCACCAGCTCGTCCGGCGGACCGGGATAGCCGACCGAGGCATGGGTCTCCGGCGAGCCGTAATAGACCGCCGCCGAGAGGCGCTTCAGCGCCTGGAACCCGGTGCGCCGCACCGCCATGCGCGAGGTGGCCCAGCGCTCGAGGTGCGCGTCCTGCTCCGCCGGGCTCATCCGCGTGAACGGCCGCGGCGGTCCTCCGGTCACGAAGCTGAAGAGCGCGTTGTCGAACAGGGCGAGGAGTTGCTTGAGCTCCTTCGTGCTGGCCTGGTCGAGCGGCGCGAGGAACGCGTCGGCCTTGCCGGCCACGTCCAGCGCGGCGGGAGCGGGCGCGGCGGGCCGCGCGCGCAGCACGCCCGCGAGCTCCTGCGGGAGGTCGGCTGCGCCCGGCGCCAGCACGCGCTCCGCCACCGCCGCGAACACGGAGTACTCGGCGGGGGTGAAGAATCGGAGCTGCTGCCGGGGTTCGCGCAGACGCGTCTTGCGGAGCGCCAGCGGGACCGCTCCCGCGGCAGCGAGCAGCGCCGCCCCGCCCAGCGTTTTCCTCAGGAAATGTCGCCGCGTCTCCATCGGGGCCGGACATCCTACTACCCGAAGACCGTACTGGGTCCGTTTCCTGGTTCGCCGAGCGTGCCATGAGCAAGGCATAAGCTCAGTGGCGCCGGATACGGCGGCGGCTATCCGAAGAACACCTCGGCGACGGCGTACAGCCCGGAGTCCACCGTCTTGAGCTGCGCAGTGGCCTCCTGCAGGGGGACGCTGACGATCTGGGTCCCGCGCAGGGAGGCCATCTTGCCGAACTCGCTGCGCGCGACCATGTCGGCCGCGTGCACGCCGAAGCGCGTGGCCAGCACGCGATCGAACGCCGTCGGGGTGCCGCCGCGCTGGGTGTGGCCGAGCACCGTGACGCGCGTCTCGTAGCCGGTGCGCTGCTCGATCATGTCGGCGATCTGCTGGCCGATGCCGCCCAGCCGCACGTGGCCGAACTCGTCGAGCTTCTCGCTGACCGTGCTCTCCTTCTGGGCGAATTTGGCGCCCTCGGCGACCACCACGATGGAGAAGTTCTTCCCCTGCGTGCGGTGCCGGTTGCGGATGTGCTCGCAGACCTTCTCGATGTCGATGGGCCGCTCGGGGATGAGGATCACGTCGGCGCCGCCGGCCATCCCGGAGTGCGTGGCGATCCAGCCGGCGTGCCGGCCCATCACCTCGCACACGATCACGCGCTTGTGCGCCTCGGCGGTCGAGTGCAGGCGGTCGATCGCCTCGGTGGCGATGCTCACCGCGGTGTCGAAACCGAACGTGAGGTCGGTGCCGGAGAGGTCGTTGTCGATGGTCTTCGGCACGCCGACCATGTTCACGCCCATGGCGGAGAACTTGGTGGCGACGCCGAGCGTGTCCTCGCCGCCGATGGCCACCACCGCGCCGACGTTCAACGCCTTGAGGTTCTTCAGCACCATCTCGGGGCCGTTGGCGGGCTTCTTGAACGGGTTGGTGCGCGAGGTGCCCAGGATCGTGCCACCCAGGTGGAGGATGCCGCTGGTGGCCTCGCGCGTGAGCCGATCGTGCAGCGCCGGATCGAGCAGGCCGCGCCAGCCCTCCCGGATTCCCATCACCTCGAGGCCGTGCTGCTCGCCCCGGCGGACGACGGCGCGGATGACCGCATTGAGACCCGGGCAGTCGCCTCCGCCCGTCAGGACCGCGATCTTCATCGAGTAGGCCTCCTGGAAAGCGAAGACGATCCATCCATCGCGCCGATTCCCGCGGCTCGCAAGACCTTGGCGTCCCGCCGGCGTTCAGGAGTGCAGCCTCCTGCGCGTCATCATCATCAGCGGCCCCAGGAAGAGGTGCTTCTCGGTGTAGAGCTGGCCGGCGCTGCTGCGCCCGGTCGGCCGCTCGAGCCACTGGCGCGCGACCACCTCCCCGTGGTGGGCCAGGCCGCCGATCAGGGAGGTGTCCCCGCCGGCGAGGTAGCGCTTGAGCAGCGGCCGGAGCAGGGCCTCGAACTGCTCCTGGCCGAGGTGCGAGTGGCGGCGCTCGGGATCGAGCCCGCCGTCGAAGCGCGGGCTGATGTGCAACAGCTCGTGCAGGAGGGTCGCGACGCGCTGCTCGGGCGTGGACGCGCGAAAGAACTTGGGACGCAGGGTGACGCAGTAGAGCGCCCGCCGTCCCTTGACCGAGACGTGGGCGCGCCCCTTGCCTCCGAGCGGGCGGATGGTCGCTCGCGACCCCCGCCGCGCCTCTCCGGCGACGAAGAGGATGCCCGCGGCCCGGATGTGGGAGAGCTCCGGCAGCGTGCGCACCATGTCCGCCACCACGCGCCGGCACAGCAGGGTTGCGTTGGGACGCTCGGCGCGTCGCGCGCGCACCTTGGCGATGGCCACCTCGGGCGCCTCCGCGCTCACCTCTCCCTCCATGGTAGCACGCGCGAGGGTGTCCACCCCTTTCGCGCGTTCGGTAGATTGGCAGGATGCCTCCCGGCGGCAAGCAGTACTGGATCCGGACCGAGCAGGGTCGCGTCTGGGGGCCCTACCCGATCGAGGCGCTCGAGCGTCTGCGCGGGCAGCTCACCGAGAAGGCGCAAGCCTCGCTGGACGGCAAGGAGTTCCGCTCCGGGATGGACTTCCCCGAGCTGCGATCCCTGTTGACGGAGCGCAAGGTCACCCCCGCCCCGCCGTCCACCCCGCCGCCGCCGAGGGCACACCCGACTCCCGCGGCGGGCATGTACGTCGGGCCGGCGCTGCGCGCGATGATCGAGGGCGCGGCGGGACGCAAGCCGCCCGAGGAGCCGGCGGCGGCGCCGCCGCCCGAGAAGCCCGCCCCGCCCGCTCCCAAGCCGTCCGGTCCGCCGGTGATGCGGCCCGCGGCGGTGATGCAGTCGGAGAAGCTGGAGCTGGCCGAGCAGGGCGACCTTGCCGACATCACCCCGGTCCGGCTGTACGCGCTCGCCGCGATCGCCGGCGCGAACGGCTGGCTGGAGCTCCAGCTCGAGTCGGGGCGCATGATCACGGTCAGCTTCCGCCGGGGCACCCCCGACCACGTCTCCAGCGACGATCCGGAGCTGTCGCTGCTGCGCTTCCTGCAGGGCCGCAAAACCCTCACTGCCGAGCAAGCCTCGCAGGCCGAGCTGCACGCCACCAAGGGCGGCGTCGACGTGGTGTCCGCCCTGTTCCAGCTGCAATTCATCCCACCGGCGGACGCGCACAAGCTGCTCGGTGAGCACGCCCTGTTCCTGCTCGACCGGGTCATCGAGAGCTCGCGGGGCACCTTCACCTTCGAGAAGGACGCGCCGTCGCCGCCGGGCGCGTTCGCGCTCGGGCACAAATGGACGCTGCTCGCCGAGGCGGTGCGCCGGCTCGATCCGTCCCCGCTGCGCGCCCGCCTGGGGAAGCAGCTCGGGTGCCACGTGCAGCGGTCCGGCGGGTCGAGCATCGGGAAGCTCGAGGAGCTGGCGCTGACGGCGCAGGAAGCGCGCCTGTACGCCTCGATCGACGGCACCCGGCTCGGCGAGGATCTGGTCGAGCAGCACGGCGCGCCGGTGACGCTGCGCCTCTTCCACCTCCTGACGGAGCTGAAGCACCTGTCGTTCGGAGAGGCGGCCGAGGAGCCGCGTCCCGCCAGCGCTGCGCCCCAACCCGCGCCGCCGCCTGCGCCCGCCCCCGAGCCGGAGCCGGCGGTCCGAGCCGCGCCTCCGCCTGCTCCCAAGCCCCCGCCGCCCAGGCCCGCGGCCGCCGCCCGGCCGACTCCGGCGCGCGGATCCGCACCGGTCGCGAGGCCCGCGCCGCCGCCGCCCAAGCCCGCGGCGCCCACCCGCACCTATGCGACGCCGCCTTTGGACGAGACGCCGCAGGCGCAGCTCGCGCGGCTGCGCGGCGTCGTGGCGAGGCTGGAGAAGGGCACGCACTTCGAGGCCCTCGGCCTGGATCGCAAGGCGACCCCCACCGAGGTGAAGAAGGCCTTCGTGCTGCTCGCGCGCGACCTGCATCCCGACACGGTGACCGATCCTTCCCAGGCCGAGCTGCGCGGGGTGAAGGAAAGCCTGTTCGCGCGCGTGAACGAGGCCGCGCAGGTGCTGGGCGACGACGCGCAGCGCAAGGAGTACGAGGCGGAGCTGATCGGCGACAAGAAGGACGTGGACGTCGGGCGCATCTTCGACGCCGAGGAGAAGTTCCAGAAGGCGGAGATCTTCATCAAGGCGCGCAAGTACAAGGAAGGGCTGGCGCTGCTCGACGAGGCCATCCAGCTCAACGATCAGGAGGCGGAGTTCTACGCCTGGCGCGGGTACGCGCGCTTCCTCCTCGCGGGCGATCGCAAGCAGGCCTTCGACGATTGCGCCGGCGAGGTGAAGAAGGCCTTGAAGCTGGTCGAGCGCTGCCTCCCCGCCCACCTGTTCCTGGGCCACATGCAGAAGGTGGTCGGCAACGTGAAGGCCGCGGCCTCCTCCTTCCAGCGAGTCCTCGACCTCGACGACAAGCACGTCGAGGCCCAACGCGAGCTCCGCCTGATGGGCAAGAAAGCCTGAGCCAAAAACAGTTTCACGCAGAGCTCGCAGAGACCGCAGAGGGACTGATTCGAAAAAAACTCTGCGGGCTCCGCGTGCTCTGCGTGAAACGCATCTAGTCTTTACTCGGCAGGAGGATGGCCGGGTCTTTGTCGCGCGGTTTGTAGAGGAGGAAGGTGCGGCCGAGGACCTGGGCCAATTCCGAGTGGGTGGCGGAGGCGAGTTGCTCCGCGGCGGCGTGGCGGGGGAGGGGGGAGGACTCGGAGACCTTCACCTTGATCAGCTCGTGCGTGTCCAGCTGCGCGTTCGCCTGGGCGACGACCGCGTCGGTCAGGCCTTCGTGGCCGATCTGCAGGACGGGGGAGAGGTGGTGACCCAGCGCCCGGAGGTGGCGGCGCTGCTTGCCGCTCAGCTCAGCCAACCCGCGGCCCGGGTTTCCCGAACAGCTCCTGCTGCTCGGGGATGAGCCCCAGCGCCTTCGCGACCGGCGCGAAGCTGCGCCGGTGGATGGCGCAAGCGCCGATCCTCTCCAGCGCGTCGAGGTGGTCCGGCGTGGGGTACCCCTTGTGGTGCGCGAACCCGTACCCCGGGTGCTCGCGGTCGAGCTCGCACATCAGCCGGTCGCGGTGCACCTTGGCGACGATGCTCGCCGCCCCGATGGTGATGCTCTTCGCGTCCCCCTTCACGATGGGCTGCTGCGGGATGTCGAGGTCCCGCAGCCGGCGCGCGTCGACGAGGAGGTGCTCGGGGCGGGGCAGGAGCGCGAGCACGGCGCGGCGGAGCGCCAGAAGCCCCGCATGGTAGATGTTCAGCGAGTCGATCTCCGCCACCTCCGCCCGGCCGATCCCCACCGAGACGCAGACGGCGCGGATCTCCGGCTCCAGGGAATCGCGCTCTTCCGGCGTCAGCTGCTTGGAGTCGTTCACGCCCTGGATGCGCGTCCCCGGCGGCAAGATCACCGCCGCCGCGATCACCGGGCCCGCCAGCGGGGCCATGCCGACCTCGTCCACCCCCGCCACCAGGGTGAAGCCCTGCTCCCAGAGCGGCTGCTCGAAGGCGCACAGCCGCGAGAGCCTGCGCCCCTCGGCCTGCGCCGCGTGGATGCGCTTCAAGATACGTTCCGCGACGCCGCGTGCGCCCGAGCGCGGGTCCTCGCGCAAAGCAGTCAAGCCGCCCCGGGGAAGCTCCTCGTCGCCGTCCGCGTACCGCGTGCGCAGCTCGTCCACGGACATGAGGCGCAGCTCGTCGAGCCGCGCCATCACGCCTTCCCCGGATTCTGGGACTCGATGCGCTTCTTGAAGTTCGCCAGGAGGCCGGGCAACGACTGCTCGGCCAGCATGCGCTCGACCATCGAGGGCACCAGCGCGCCGAGCTTCAGGTCGATCTTGTAGGTCGCTTCGGTGCCCTCGGGGACGGCCTTCAGGAGCCAGGCGCCGTCGTTCCCCTTCATCATCTCGCCGCGGACCATCGTCCAGGCCAGCTCGTCCGGCGGGCGGGCGGTGTGCTTGAGGGTGTAGGTGATGACCTTCGCCTTGATGTCCACCGTGTAAGTGACTTGCTTGACGTTGCCGGAGCCGAACTCCACCGTCGCCTTCTTCACCTCGGGCAGGAACTCCGGGTACTTCTCGTAGTCGGTGATCACCGCGAAGACCTTCTCGGGAGGCGCCTGGATCACGATGCTCCGCTCGGCCTTGGCCATTCCGCCGTTCCTCCAGTCGGCGCCTACAGGGCGGCGCTGCGCTCTGAGGCGCTTCGATGGGCCCGTTGCTCCATACCACGGTGGAGGAGGAGCAAGAGAGGCGGCTGGAGCAGGCGAGGGAGCAGGGCCAGGACCAGCATCCCGCCGATGACCACGATGGCCAGCGGCTTCTGCGTCTCGCTCCCGATCCCGCGCGACAAGGCGGCGGGCAAAAGGCCGATCAGCGCCACCGACGCGGTCATCAGCGCCGGCCGCAAGCCTCGCTCCGCCGCGAGCCGCGCGCCCTCCTCCAGGGAGCGCCCCTCGCGCCACATCTTCTGCGCGTAGGTGACCACGATGATGGCGTCCTGCACCGCGATGCCGAAGATGGAGATGAACCCCATCGCCGCCGAGATGGAGAGGTGGGTGCGCGTGGCGAGCAGCGCGAACACGCCGCCCGCGCAGGCCGCCGGGATGCTGAGCAGCACCAGCAGCGTGTCCTTCAGCGTGCCGACCGCGCTGTAGACCAGGAAGGCGATGAGCAGCAGCGTGAGCGGGATGATGACCCGCAGCCGCTGGGCGGCCTCGCGGAGCTGGTCAGCCTCGCCGGCCCATTCGAGGTGGGTGTCGTAGGGCAAGCGGACTTCCCGATCCACGCGCGCCTGCGCTTCCGCGACGGTCGAGCCGAGGTCGCGTCCCCGCACGCTGAACTTCACCGGAGCATAGCGGCGCTGGTCCTCCCGGTACACCAGCGAGGGCCCCTGGTCCTCGCTGATCCGCGCCACCTGCCCGAGGGGCACCTGCGCGCCGGCCGGAGTCGGCACCAGGATCTGGCGGATGGCCTGTAGGTTCTTGCGGTAGGGCTCCGCCCAGCGCACCACCAGGTCGAAATGCTTCTCGCCCTCGTAGACCTGGGTGACGGCGGCGCCGCCGATGGCGGCCTGCACCAGGTTCATCACGTCGCCCACGTTGAGCCCGTAGCGGCCCACCGCGTCGCGGTCGGGGACGATGCGGATGTCCGGCTGGCCCAGCGTACGGAAGACCCCGAGGTCCTCGACTCCGCGCACCCCTTGCAGCGCGCGCGCGACCTCGGCGGCCTTCTGCTCGTTGAGGCGCAGGTCGGGACCGACCACCTTGACCGTGTTCTCGCCCTTCACGCCGCTCATCGCCTCCTCGACGTTGTCGGCGATGGCCTGCGAGAAGTTGAAGTCGACGCCGGGGAATGCGTCGCGCAGCTTCTCCGACAGCTCGCGCTGGAGCGACTCCTTGGTCACCCCGCGCCGCCAGGCGGAGGGCGGCTCGAGCGGCGCGAACAGCTCGATGTTGTTGAACCCCGAGACGTCGGTGCCGTCGTCGGGTCGGCCGACCTGGGAAACCGCGGTGCGGATCTCCGGGATCGATCTTCGCGCCAGGTCGCAGGGACCATCCACCCGGCAGCCGAGAAGGATGCGCCGCATGCGCCCGACGTGCTTGGCGGACTGGTCCAGGCTGATCGAGAGCGGCAGCGTGGCGCGGATCCAGAAGTTGCCTTCCTCGAGCTTGGGCATGAACTCGGTGCCGATGAAGCGCAGGAGCCCCCCGGCCGCCGCCACGGGCGCGAGCGCGAGGAGGAGCGCCGCGATCGGGCGGCGCAGCGAGAACGCGAACAGCGGCCGGTAGGTGCGGTCCAGCCAGCGCAGGAAGGCGTTGTCGTGCGCGTGCTCGGCCTCGTGCGCTCCTTCGGCTGCGTGCGCCTTCAGGTCGGCCTTCAGCAGTCGCGCCGCGAGCACCGGAGTGAGGCTGACGCTGAGCAGCACCGCGCCCCCGATGGAGAAGGCGTAGGTGTGCGCCATCGGCGAGAAGATCACGCCGGCGACGCCGGTGAGCGTGAACAGGGGGAAGAACGCGACCATGATGATCAGCACCGAGAACAGCATCGCGGGGCCGATCTCGGCGGCCGCCGCCCGCACGCGCTCCCGCACGCTCCCGCGACCCGCCCCGCCGAGGTGGCGGTAGATGTTCTCGACCATGATGACGGTCGAGTCGACGATGATGCCGAAGTCGACCGCTCCCAGCGAGATGAGGTTCGCCGGGGTTCCGGTGGCGATCATCCCGCAGAACGCGGCGAGGAGCGCCAGCGGGATGTTCACCGCCGCGATGACCGCCGCGCGCGCCTGTCCCAGGAACCCCCAGAGGACCAGGGTGACCAGCAGCATGCCGACCAGCAGGTTCTCGATCACGGTGTGGGTGGTCAGGTGCACGAGCCGCTCGCGATCGTAGTAGGGCTCCAGCGTCATGCCCGGCGGGAGCAGGTGGTGCTTCCGGATCTGCTCGACCTTCTCGTGCACGCCCTGCAGGGTCTTGAGCGAGTCTCCGCCGTAGCGCATCAGCACGATGCCCTGGACGACGTCGGGCTCCAGGTCCTTGCCGACGATCCCCAGTCGCGGGGCGGCGCCCTCGGCGACGTCGGCCACGTCGCGCACCCGCACGGGCACGCCCTTCTGCTCGGCGACCACCACCTGCTGCACGTCGCGCAGGGAGCGGATGAGGCCCAGCCCGCGCACGTTGAAGGACTGCTCGCCCAGCGTGAGCCGCTGGCCGCCGACGTTCTGGTTGGCGTTGCCGATGGCGGACGAGAGCTGCTGGAGGGTCAGCCCGTGGCCCTTGAGGCGATAGGGATCGACGTCGACGTGCACCTGGCGCGTCTCGCCGCCGAACCCGGTGACGTCGACCACGCCGTGTACCTGGCGGAACTGCCGCTCGAGGATCCAGTCCTGCGCCGTCTTCAGCTCGGAGAGCGAGTGGCCGGGGCCGCGCAGGACGTAGCGGTAGATCTCTCCGATCGCGTTCCAGGGCGAGAGCTGCGGCTGGACGCCGCTGGGGAGCTGGATGAACTGGAGCCGGTTGATCACCCGTTGCTGCGCGTCCACGTAGCTCGGGTTCCAGTTGAAGTAGCACTTCACGTCGGAGAGGCCGAACAGGGACTGCGAGCGGACGTGCTCCAGGTCGAGCATGCCGGCGAGCCCGTTCTCCAGCGGGATGGTGACGTACCGCTCCACCTCCTCGGCGGAGAGCCCCTGCGGCTGGGTGATGACCTCGATCATCGGGGCGACGGGGTTTGGATACGCCTCGACGTCGAGCTGCGTGTAGCAATAGAGACCGACGCCCAAGAGGCCCAGGGCGAAGGCCAGCACGAGCCCGGGGAAGCGCAGCACCGCGTCGACCAGGCGGCCCATCAGAGCATCCCGGAGAGGAGCAGCGCTCCGGACACGACGACCTGCTCGCCGCGCGAGAGGCCGGAGAGCACCACCACCGGGTCCGCATCGTCGGACTCGACCTGCACGCGGCGTTGCTGGAACCGCAGCAGGCCGTTCTCGGTCCGGCCCGTCTGCACCAACACCACCCTCTGGTCGCCGAGGTGGAGTAGCGCGCTGCGCGGCACTGCCAGCGCGGTGCGCGGCGGCATGGAGATGAGGAGCGTCGCGTACATCTCGGGAAGCAGCTCGCGCCCCGGGTTGCGCAGCGTCACCCGCACCCGGGCGCTGCGCGTCTGCGGATCGAGCGCGGGGGAGATCCAGTCGACGCGTGCCGGGAACTCGCGATCGGGATACGCGACGACCTTCACCGTCACCTTGGCGCCGGGTTGCACGCGCGGCAGGTCCATCTCGAAGACGTCGGCAATGGCCCAGACCTGGCCCAGGTCGCCGACGGTGAACAGCTCCGGAGACGTCCCGCCCGAGGATTGGCCGGCGATCTCCATGCCCGGCGTGACCGCGCGCGCGGCCACTTCGCCGTCGATCGGCGAGCGCAGCGTGAAGCTCTGCGAGACGCTCGGGGGCCCGCCGTGGAAGAGGCGCGCCCGCTGGCGGGCGCGGGCCAGCTCCGCGGCGGCTCGGTCGCGGGCGGCCTGCGCGGCTTCCAGATCGCGCTGCGCTCCGGCGCGGGCCTCGAACAGCTCGCGCTGCCGGCGCAGCTCGCGTTCCGCCGCCTGGAGGTCGGCCTCCGCCTTGCCGACGTCGGCCGCGGCGACCCCCACGTCGGGAGATTCCAGCGTGAGCAGCGGCGCGCCCTTGCGGAGCCGCTGCCCGAGCTGCGCCTCGATGCGGCTGACGCGGCCGCTCACCGGCGAGAAGACGTGTGCCACGTGGGAATCGTCGAAGGCGATCCGGCCGGGCGCGGCGAGCTCGGACGCGACGGGCTGCTCTTCCACCGTGGCGAGCTGGATCTGCCCGGCCTGCATCTGCTCCTGCGAGAGCCACGCCTCGCCCGGCGGCGGGCGCGCCTCGGCGACCTGCTCGCGGTTGCAGCAGGCGAGGAGCAAGAGCCAGGCGAGCGCAAAGCGCCTCACGAGCGCAGCTCCCGGCCCACGGCGGCCTCGAGCTTGAAGAGGTTCACCCACAGGTCGTGCAGGTCCTGGAGGTACTCGACGCGCACCTGGGCGAAGGCGCGCTGCGCGTCGAGCAGGTCGAGCAGGCGCGCCGCGCCCTTCTCGTACTGGATCCGGGTCAGGTCGCGGGCCCGCTGGGCGCGCTCGAGGAGGCCGCCGCGCATGCGGTCGACCAGCTTGCGGCTGGCGGCGAACGCTCCGTAGGCGCTGACCACCTCCGCCGCCAGCTGCGCCGCCGCCTTGTCGCGCTGCACCGCCTGGGTACGCAGGTCCGCTTCCGCGCGCTGCACCTCGCCCTGCTGCTGGTAGAAGATCGGCACCGGGAGCGAAGCTCCAAAAAATACGGTGGGAGGAGTCACCGCGGCGGCGCCCGTGCCCTCCTGGGCGTACTGCGCGAAGAGCGTGACTTCGGGGATGCGCTGGCGCCGCGCCAGGTCCACGGCAGCGCGGGCGCGCGCCTCCTGCCGCTCGAGCGCGCGCAGGTCGGGCCGCCCCCGTTCGGCGGTCTCGAGCAGCGCGACGGCATCGACCGGGGCGAGGGTCAACCGAGCGGCCTGCTCCAGCAGCTCCGGGTCGACGCGGAAGTCGGGCAGCGGCCCGCGCACTGCGAGCAGGAAGGCGACCTGCGCGCGCGCGGCCCGGTCGGCCTGCTGCGCGACGTCGACGGCCTGCTCCGCTTCCTGCGCGGCGACCTGCGCACGGGCCAGCTCGGCCTCGCTGATCGCGCCGGCCCGGAACCGCGTCTGATCGAGCTGCTCCGTCTCGAGCGCGAACTCGAGCAACTCGCGCGTCAGATCGGCCTGGGCGCGTTGCAATGCCGCGTCGACCATCGCCTGCTGGAGCGCGAGCCGGAGCGTTCGCTCGGCGTCCTCGCGCGAGAGGTGCGCCGCTTCCAGCGCCGCCCGGGTGACGTCGATGCGGAGCCCGCGCTTGCCGGAGAGCACCTCCGACAGCGCGGCCTGATCGGAGACGCCGACGCCGAACGCGAGCGCCGAGCAGCCTGAGCAGTCGAAGCTGCGCCCGATGCTGCCGCTCAGCGCGGGATTGGGCAATCCGCGCGCAGCCGCCTCGTCACCTCGCGCCGCGGCGACCTGCGCGTCGGCCAGCAGCAGATCGAGGCTGCGCTCACGGAACAGCCGCAGCGCGTCCGGCAGCGTGAGCACCGCCGGCAGCGGCGGCTCGGCGGGGACGGCGAGCAGCAACGCGAGCACGAGAATCGGCATGGATCGCTTCTAGGACGGGCAGCGACGTCGCGCCCTCCGAGGGAGGTCCGTCCAACCAACGTCCACTCGGCCGGGAGACCGATGCGCGGCGGTGCGTGCGCCTGCTCCGGAGTGGGTGGTTGACAGCCGCCTCGGGATGGCGGAATCGCACCCGCGTCATGAGGACGCAGCTGGTCCGCACCGCGGTGCTGGAGATCTACGAGCAGGTGCGCCGCGAGGCGGCGCGCGCCGACGACGCCATGCAGCGGGTGCTCCGGCGAGAGAAGGCGCTGCGCAGCGTGGAGCGCCGGGCGGTGGCGGACGCGGTGTACGGTCTGCTCCGCCTGCAAGGGCGCGTCGATCACCTGCTGGACGGGGCGCTGGCGACGCGCAAGCTGCGCATGTCCGGGTTGGCCACGCCGACACAGCACCTCTTGCGCTATGCGGCCTACCTCATCGTGGGGGAAGGGCAGGGTCCCGAGTCGGCGACGAACCTGGCCGGACCCGAGGTGGCGCCGTACCTGTGGGCGCTGCAGCTCGTCGCCCGGCCGCAGGAGCTCGCCGCGCCGGCGGACCCGACCGACGCGCTGGCCGCGGAGACGAGCCTGCCCCGGTGGCTCGCGGCACTGTGGGGGGAGCAGCTTGGAGCCGACGAGACGCGCTCGCTCGCCGCTGCGCTCAACCAGCGCGCCCCGCTCACCGTGCGCGCCAACCTCCTGAAGGCCACACGCGACGAGCTGCGCGCGGCGCTCGAGGCGGAGGGCGCGCGGGTGGAGCCCACCCGCTGGTCACCAAACGCCCTCACCTTCACCGGCCGCACCAACGTGTTCGCGCTCAAGGCGTTCAAGGCGGGCCTCTTCGAGGTGCAGGACGAGGGGAGCCAGCTGATCGCCGAGGCGTGCGGCGCGCGGCCGGGGCAAGTGGTGGTCGATGCCTGCGCCGGCGCGGGAGGGAAGGCGCTGGCGCTCGCCGCCGAAATGCGCAACCGCGGCAAGCTGGTGGCGTGCGACCGCGACGGGCGCCGGCTGGACGAGCTGCGGCAGCGCGCCCGGCGCAACGGAGCGCACAACTGGGAGGCGCGCGCGGTGCCCGAGGGACCCGCCGGCGAGGCGCGCCTCGACGATCTGCGGGGCAAGGCCGACGTGGTGCTGGTGGACGCCCCGTGCAGCGGCCTGGGGGCCCTGCGACGCACTCCGGACGCGCGCTGGCGGACGGACCAGGGCGAGGTCGATTCGTACCCGCCCCGGCAGCGGGAGATCCTCCGGCGCTACGCGGCGCTGGTCCGGCCGGGGGGACGGCTGGTCTATGCGACGTGCTCCATCAACCGGAGCGAGAACGAAGAGGTGCGCGCGTCGTTCCTGGCGGAGCATCCCGAGTTCGCACCGGTGCCGAGCTCCGAGATCCTGGGCGAGGAGCGCGCGGCCGCGATGGGCGCGCGCGCGGAAGACGTGCAACTCCTTCCGCACAGGCACGGCACGGACGGTTTCTACCTCGCCGCGATGCAGCGGCGGCCATCGCAAAAAATGGTGGAATCGCAGGCTCCGGGGTAGAAGCGATCGATCGCTCCACGAGGGCGAGCAAACGTCCGACCACGGAGATCCAGAATGGCGAAGAAGTCGCAAGAGCCGCTCGTCATCGCGAGCAAGGCCAAGGGCATCCTCAAGAAGGCGGGCTGCAATACCGCCGGCGACGCGTTCCAGGCGCTGAACGGGTATCTCTACTGGCTGCTGGAGCAGGCGGCGAAGCGCGCCAAGGCGAACGGCCGCAAGACCGTCCGCAGGCACGACTTCATGGTTTGACCGTCACGCAGGCTCTGGAGGGACCTCGGCGGCCGTGCGCGGAGCGCGCAGCTGCGCCAGGACGACTCCGGAGATCACCACCAGGGCGCCGCCGATGAACTGCGGAGTGACGTGCTCGCCCAGGAAGAGGTGGGCGAGCACGGCGGTCGCCAGCGGCTGCAGGTTGGTGAACACCGCCACGCGCGCCGCCGGCAGGTGCGCCAGCGCCCAGTACCAGAGCAGGTAGGCAATCACGCTGGTGACCAGGATCAGGTAGCCGACGCCGAGCCAGGCGGCGCGCGAGGCGTGCACGATGCGCTGCACGGTGCCCGGCGCGGCGAGCGAGGCGACCCCGAGGGGCAGGTACATCGCGGTGCCGGCGATCAGCGTCCAGGCGATGACCGGGAGCGGCCCGTGGGCGGTGACCAGCGGCCGGCCCTCCGCCGTGAACAATGCCCAGGCGATCACCGCGACCAGCAGCAGCAGGTCGCCCACGAGCGGCCCGCGGGAGAGGTCCAGGCCGCGCCAGGCGAGCACGTAGAGCGTTCCCGCGAGCGCGATCAGCGTGCCGAGCGCGGTGCGCAGGCCGGGGAGCTCGCGGCGGAGCGCCTGGGCGAGGAGGAGGACGAACAGGGGCGTGAGCGAGTACAGGAGGGCCGCGTGCGCGGCGGTCGAGAGCGCCAATCCGGTCTGGAAGAATCCCTGGCTGACCGGCACCACGACGAACGAGAGCACGAGCAGCTGCGGCCAGGCGCTCTTGGGCGGCATCCGCTGGCCCGGTGGGCGGACCCGCAGGAGCAGGAGCGAGAGGAGCACGCTCGCGCCGAGGAACCGGAGCAGGCCGAGCGGCAAGGGCGGGATCTCGCGGAGCGCGGTCTTTCCGCAGAGGTAGCTTCCGGCGGAGAGAGCGGTGTGCAAGAGCAACCCGCCGTAGAGCAGGGCACGCCTCGGCGGGGTGGCCATCGAGCGCGTGGATCTGCAAGTATCGCGCGCCGCTGTCAAGGAGGTGTTCCATGGGTCTCGCGGGAAGATCGGTCGTGGTCACCGGCGCCTCGGGCAACCTGGGCCGCGCGGTCTGCGCGCGCCTCGCACAGGAGGGCGCGCGTGTGGTGCCGTTCGTGCACACGAAGCGCTCGCCGGAGGAGCGCGCGGTGGAGCTCACCGACGAGCGGTCGGTGGAGGCCGGCTTCGAGGGCATCTCCGGACTGTGGGCGGCGGTGAACTGCGCCGGAGGGTGGAAGGGAGGCTCGCCGGTGAAGGACACATCGGTCGAGGTCTTCGAGGCGATGATCGGCGCCAACCTGCGCAGCGCATTCCTGGTCAGCCGCGCGGCTCTTCGAAGGTTCGGGACCGAAGGAGGGCGTATCGTCACCGTCTCGGCGGCCATCGTCTCGTCCCTCATCGGCATCGGCGGGGGGGCCGCGTACGCGGCGGCCAAGGCGGGAGTGATCGCGCTGACCAAGGCGCTGGCCGAGGAGGGCGCGGCTTCCGGCGTCCGCGCCAACTGCGTGGCGCCCGGGACCATGCGCACTCCTCAGAACGAGCGCGCCATGCCGGGCGTGGGCAGCGCGCGGTGGGTGAAGGTCGAGGACGTGGCGGAGGCGATCGCGTTCCTCTGCGATCCGCGCTCGGCCGCCGTGAACGGCGCGGTGGTCACGCTGCCGTCCATCTGAGCTCAGGTCCTGAGGTTCTGGGGACACCATACGTTCATTGACGTATGGTGTCCCCGGATCTCCGGATCTCCGGATCTCCAGTCGGTGCCACCAGGGCGGCGCTGCGCCTTTCAGCGGCGGTCAGGGCACGTGTTGCAGCGCGCGGCGTGCCTCGGCGCGGACTCCGGGCGCCGGATCGTCGACCAGGCGCTCGGCGAGCGCGCGCACCTCGGGCGAGAGGGGCCGGGAGGCCATCGCGAGCGCGCTGCGCACCAGGCCGTCGCGGCCCGCCCGCAAGAGAGGTGTTCCTTCGTAGCGGCGCCGCGCTTCCTGGGGCGTGAGACGCAGCACGTCCCCGATGTCGAGCGCGCGCTGCTCGGGCCGGGCGCGGAGCTGCACCAGCTTTCCCGGCGGCGCGCGCCGGTTCCACGGGCAGGCGTCCTGGCACGCGTCGCAACCAAAGACGCGCCCTCCCGCTGCTCGCGCCAGCTCGGGCGGGATCGGCCCTCGGTGCTCGATGGTGTGGTACGCGAGGCAGCGATTCGCGTCGACGTAGCGCGGCTCGGGGATCGCGCCGGTCGGACAGGCGGGGATGCACGCGCTGCATTCGCCGCAGCGGTCCGGGTGCGGCTCGCCGGCCGCAAGCTCCGCGTCGGTGACCAGCGCGCCGAGCAAGAGCCAGGAGCCGAGCTTCTCGTGGATGAGGCAGCCGTTCTTGCCGATCCAGCCGATCCCGGCCTCCTGCGCCCACGCCTTCTCCAGCACCGCTCCCGCGTCCACCTCGCAGTACACGCGCGCGCCCAGCTCGGCGCGCAACCAGGCGGCGAGCTTGCGCGCGGGCTTGAGCACCACGTTGTGGTAGTCGCGGCCCTGCGCGTAGCGCGCGACGAGCAGGTCGCCGGCCGGAGCGGCTTCGGGCATCTCGGGCGCGTAGCTCGCCGCGAGCGCGATCACGCTGCGCGCGCCCTGCAACACGCGCGAGGGATCGAGCCGCTCGGCGCGCCGCTCGCGGACGTAGGCGATGCCGGGAGCGTCCCAGCCGCGCTCGAACCAGCGGTCCAGCCGAGCTGGGTCGAGAGCGCGGGCCCGGGCGATCCCACACAGGTCGAAGCCCAGGTCCCGCGCTTTCGCTTTGACGCGCGCGGCGTCCCTTCCCGGGCTGCGGTCCGCCGCATGTGCGCGCAGCTCCATCTCAGCGCTTCCAGGTGAGCGCGACGCCGTCGCGCAGGGGGAGCAGGGTGGAGACGAGTCCCTCGGAGCCGAAGGCGACGCGCGTGTACTCGCGCAAGCCGGCGGTCGCCGGGTCGGTCTCGCCGCGCGCCACCGCGCCTCCCCAGAGCACGCTGTTCGCCACCAGCAGGCCACCCGAGCGCAGCTTCGGCAACGCCAGCGAAAGCGCGCGCGGGTACTCCTCCTTCTTGCCGTCGAGGAAAATGAGGTCCTGCGGCTCCTCCACGCGCGCGAGCGCTTCCAGTCCATCTCCGGGGACCAGGATCCGGCAGCGATCCAGGAGGCCGGCCTGGCCGAGCCAGGTGTGGGCGCGCTCGAGGTGGTCGGGGTCGTAGTCGGTCAGCGTGACCGCGCCGCTGTCCGGCAGCGCGCGCGCGAACCAGAAGGCCGAGTACCCGAATCCGCTGCCCACCTCGAAGATCCGCCGCGCGCGCAGGAGCAGCGCCAGCTGGTGGAGGAGCCCGCCCACCACCGGGCCCACGATGGGAAAGCCGTCCCGCTCGTCGGCATAGCGACGCATCTCCGCCTCCACCGGATCCGGGGAGCCGGCGAGCCGCGCGAGGTACTCGTCCACGAGCGGGTCGACGATGTCGAGGTCGCCTTGCATGGAAAGCCGAAGGTAGCGCAAATGGCTGCCCCATGACGCGTCTTTGCGCCTTCCTCTACCGGCTGTCCGCCGGGCTGCTGCTCGGCGCGCAGGTCTTCTTCGCGGCGGTGGCCGCTCCGGCCGCGTTCCCGCGCGAGGTGGCCGCGCTACCCCCCGGTCATCCCCTGCGCAGCGCGGCGGCCGACCTGGTGGGCACGCAGCTCGCCGCGCTGGACCGCATGACGCTGCTCTTCTGCGCGGTCGCGGCCCTCTGTTCGATCGTCCTGGCGCGCACCGGGCTGTCCTCGGCACGGATGGCGGCGGTCCCCGCGCTGCTGGCGGGCCTGTGCGCGCTGATCTCCTCCTCGTTCGTCACGCCGCGCATCCACGCGCTCCGCGCGGCCGGGGAGACGCAGCTGCCGGAGTTCGGCCGGCTGCACGCGATCTCGACGTCCCTGTTGGGAGTGGAGATCCTCCTGCTCCTCGTGGCGCTGTGGGTTGCTCCCCAGCCCGCGAAGGGTTAGGAAGGCGCCCACCGCCATGGCCATCCCCGTGACGCTGATCCCCGGTGACGGCATCGGGCCGGAGGTCGTCAACGCCGCCGTCGAGGCGATCGAGGCGGCCGGAGCGCGGCTGGAATGGCACCGCGCCGCCGCCGGCGCCAGCGCTGTGCCGACGCACGGAACGCCCATCCCCGCCGAGACGCTGGATTCCGTCCGTCGCACCAAGCTGGCGCTGAAAGGTCCCCTCGCGACACCCATCGGCGAGGGCTTCCGCAGCGTGAACGTCGCGCTGCGAAAGGAGTTCGACCTCTACGCGAACGTTCGGCCAGCGCGCAGCTTCGCCGGCGTGGAGACGCGCTACACGGGCGTCGACCTGGTGGTCATCCGCGAGAACACCCAAGGCCTCTACTCGGGCGTGGAGCACTACGTCGACGAGGAGCGCAGCGCCGCGGAATCGATCAGCATCATCACCCGCAAGGGCAGCGAGCGCATCGTCGAGTACGCCTTCCAGTACGCGAAGTCGCGCGGGAGGCGGCTGATCACCCTGGTGCACAAGGCCAACATCCTCAAGGCCACCAGCGGCCTCTTCCTCGAGACGGGGCGTCAGGTGGCGACCAGGCATCCCGAGATCCAGTTCAAGGAGATCATCGTCGACAACTGCGCCATGCAGCTGGTGAAGAACCCCAACCAGTTCGACGTGCTCGTCACCACCAACCTGTTCGGCGACATCCTGAGCGACCTCACTTCCGGCCTCATCGGCGGGCTGGGACTCACGGCCGGCGCGAACATCGGCGCCGACGCGGCCATCTTCGAGGCGGTGCACGGCACCGCGCCGGACATCGCCGGGAAGGGCGTCGCCAATCCCACGGCGGTGATGCTCGCGGGCGCGATGCTCCTCGAGCACATCGGCGAGCGCACCGCCGCGGACAAGCTGGTCACGGCCATCCGCGAGACCATCGCCTCGAAAGAAGCCACCACCCCCGACCTGGGCGGCAGCGCCACCTCCCGCATGTTCACCAACGCCGTCCTCAAACGGCTTCGCTGAAGACGAAAAGCGTTTCACGCAGAGCCCGCTGAGGTCGCAGAGGCATTCTGATCAACGAGGTCGTGCGCCATGCGCCGATCGGAGATCGCCAGGAACCCCTCTGCGGTCTCTGCGCTCTCTGCGTGAAATCTTTCTAGTCCAACCACAAAGAGCCGTCCTGCTCATGGATCTGTACGGGCTGCAGCGAGGTTCCGGGGCAGGGGCCGCCCGTGCAGGAGCCTGACGAGGGATCGAAGCGGGCGCCGTGGGCGTGGCACTCGATCTCGCCGAGGGAGTTGAA
>DASQBG010000246.1:0-1594 GCA_035635335.1 Myxococcales bacterium
CAAGTTCGCCGGCTTCCTCAACCGGGTGAAGGAGACCGTCGGCCGCGTCTGGACCCAGAAGGTGATCGACGCCAGCGGCAAGCGCGACCCCACCGGGCAGCTCTACTCGTACAAGGATCGCCGGACGGTGATCGAGTTCACCCTCGACCGGCAGGGCGAGATCACCGACGTCCACGTAGCCGCCTCCTCGGGAGTCCAGTATCTGGACGAGGTCGCCGTGGATGCGTTCCGGGTGGTGCAGCGGTTCCCCAATCCGCCTCCCGGACTGATCCAGGAGAGCGGAACCGTGAGCCTGCCGTTCGCGTTCACCTTGCTCGCGGCCACCGGCGGAATGCGCCTTCAAGTTGGTCCCGCTTACGTTCCCGGTTCGCCGGCATCGCGCGGTTTCTAGCCTGCGCCCGGCGATCTGATGGCGGGAACGACCCACGAGTTCACAGCCATCGCTTTCGAAGAAAACCTCTCGCTGCGCGAGCTGGTCCCTGCATTTCCCGGCGCGCGCCTCGGGGTCCGCGAGCTGGTCGTCCCCAGCAACGGCGGCGAAATGTTCCTCTATCCGTTCGGCGCCATCGTCTTCCACAACGTGCCGCCCGCGCTGCGGGAGGTGGAGCTCGCCCGCCTGCACCGCGCCCGGCCCGGGCTGACCACCAAGGTGGTGCGGGAGAGCTTCACGGTCCGGGAGGAGGCCGGGGCGCGGGTGGACATCGTGGATGGCGTGCTGGTGGTGGACGCGCTGACGCCGAGCCGCGCGGCGGTGGTCGCGCTGATCGTCGCCCAGAGCGCCGCGATGGAGTACTACGAGCGCATCGTCGCCGACCTGTTCTCGCGCACCAGCGCGCTGGTCGAGCCGCTCGAGCGCTACGGGACGGTCTCGCTGCGCACCCGCGGATTGCACCGCTTCATCGGGCAGGCGATCGCCACGCGTTCCGAAGTGATCGTCGTCCTGTCGTTTCTCGACAAGCCGGATGCGACCTGGGACGATCCGGCGCTCGACCGCATCTACGACGATCTGCGCGCGGAGTTCGATCTGCTCGATCGGTACGGCGCGCTCACGCAGAAGCTGCAGGGGGTCCAGGAGGCGCTGGAGCTGGTGCTGGACGTGGCGCGCGATCGCCGCATGTGGCTCTTGGAGCTGGCGATCTTCCTCTTGATCGCCTTCGAGGTGCTGCTGGAGATCTGGCGCTGGGCGGGTGGGCCAGGCTGGGGTGGAAGGGGCTAGGTGGCCTCGGGCACCTCTGCCCGCCGGCCGCGCGCGCGCAGGTTGAGCAGCAAGGCGATTCCGAGCACCAGCGCGCTGGAGAGCGCCCAGGAGGTCAGGTAGCCGCGATCGATCAGGGCGCCGGCCATGGCCGGGCCGACGATCTGCGCGACCGAGAGCAGCGACTGGTTCAGCCCCAGCACCACCCCCTGCTCGGATCGCGAGACCTGCTGGGTAATCAGACTGGTGAGCGCCGGCCGCAAGACACCGGTGCCGAAGGAAGCGATGGTCGCTGCCAGGAGCAGCGAGGCGATCCCGAAGCTGAAGCCGAGCAGCGCATATCCGGCGGCGCCGGACAGCAGGCCGAGCGTCACCAGCCGCGTTTCGCCGAGCCGGCGG
>DASQBG010000247.1:0-8184 GCA_035635335.1 Myxococcales bacterium
TCGCGTTCGAAGACCTCGCGCTTGATGGCGTCCGGGATGTGACGCGAAGACGATTCATCCGCGTCTTCGGCCGGAGCCTGCCGCGCCTTCCGACCCGTGGCGAATCGCTCCTTCTTCACCTGCTCGATGAGCAAGTCGAGAGCCTTCTCCACGATCGTCGCCAGGTCTCCGTTCGGGATTCGGTGGCGGAGCAGATCCTGGGCCTGGCGGAACTTGTCATGACACGCGCGACTCGCGCTGAACTGGAACTTGAAGGTGTCCTCGGCGAGCGGAGCAACCACGGGCCGGCGTTCATCGCGTCGCGTCGGCGCGGCGGGTGGCGGTGCCAACGCGAGAGCAGGGGACCACTCGGGCTGCGCCACCGGCGTGGTGGAGCCGAACGAGAATCCGGGTGAAGCCTCGGGCGCGGGGCTGGGGCGGCCGGGAAGCTTGCGCACGACAGTCGGAACCGGCGGCTGCGGCCAAAGACGCGCGACCAGCTCTTCTATCTGGCGCTTCGACTTGCCCGCCGCCTCGGCCAACACCTTTTCCTGGTTCTCGGTGGTCAGGTGCGGCGCGAGCAAGCGCAGCCCGGCCAGGTGCACCTGCCCCGAGCGGAGCGCCTCCAGGATCACCGGCATGCGTCGGGCGGCGCGGGCGAGATCGATCCGGTTGCAGGCCACGTCCTCGGAAAACCTCAGCTCGCCGACGCAGAAGGCGAACATCGAGGAGAACGTCCAATCGAGGTAGAGCTTCCGCTGGTCGATCTCACCGAGATGGACGAGAAGCTCCGCGTCGACGCCGTGTGATGTTCGCACGAGCTCCCGCGTAGCGGAACGGAGGTTCGAAGAGCTGAGCGATTCGACAACGATTCGTGAGTTGATCATGTGCGCAGTCGTAGCACAGCGTTTTTCGGAGCTCTCCGGACGCCACACGTAAACGCTGGGCGGCACTGCGACCCGCGAGGAGAAAGGGGGGCAAACGGCCGCTCTCGACGCATCTCCAGCAGCTACAGGGTCGTTGTTGCGAACCCTTGCGGCCGTTGCGAAACAAACGCCCCAAACCTGTCAATCGCAAACCACCCGCATACGTCACTTGTCCGATGCTGCACCACGTGCCACCGATCTGCATCCGCGCCGGGGCGGGACGCAGCGCGTTAGGCGGGGCGGCTGGTAATTGGTCCTCGCGATTGCCGGAGATGAGAGTGGGCTCGAATCACCGGGCTCGGTCGCGACAGAGCACCACGCCCACATCGTCTGGCAACGCGCCCGAACGCAATCGCGGCAGCTCCGCGATATGGTGTGCCACGGCATCGAGGTCGGGGCCACGCGCGAGCGCTGCGATCCGGGCACGCGGCGCGTATTTCAGGAGTCCATCGGAGGCCAACAACAGCGTGCCCTTGCCCAAGTCGGCCTTGAACGCCACGGGGACTGCTGAACCGCTCCCCACGAGCGGCTTGCGCACCTGCTCCTCTGTCAGCTCGTCGATACGGTCGGTGACGAGCCACGCGCCGCAGTCACCGGCACTCGCGCCCACGATCGTGTTTTCGACTACGACGGCGACGACGAGCGCGCATTGCCCGCGGCTTACCGCAGGCGTGGCGTCAATGCGGGTGATCAGCGAGGCGCACCACTCCGGGTGCTGTGCGTTCGCCTGACGGGCAGCGTCCGAGATCATGCGCACAGCGTGCTCAGCCGCTTCCGCGCCGCCGCGCATGCCGCCGGAGCCGTCAGCGACGGCGAGCACGAGGGCCTCCGTCGTGCGGATCACCGCGACACGATCCTGCCCCTGCCCCTTCGACGGGAGCACCACGTAAGCTACGTCAGGATGCCAACCGGCGTCGGCGGTCACGGCGCCAGACTACACGTCTACGGTCCGGGCAACTCGGTTCTAGACCAGCCACAGCCCCGTCGCGATGACCACCAGGGCTACGCCGTCCATCGCGGTGAGCGGCTCGCCCAACAGCATCGCACCCAGCAGCAGGCCGAACACGGGAGTCAGGAAGAAGTACGCGCTGACGCGGCTCGCCTCGCCGTGCTGCAGGATCCAGAACCAGAGCATGGACGCGCCGACGCTGAGGACGAGGACGAGGTAGGCGAGGCTGCCCGTGAGGGGCGCCGTCCACTGGACGTGGGGCGGGCCCTCGATCAAGAGCGCCGCGGGAACGAGCGCGAGACCGGCGCAGAACAGCTGGGCGGCGTTGAGCACCACCGGGTGCGGCCGCGCGCGCATCCGCTTGTAGAGCACGTTCGAGAACACGAACGAGAGGACGCCGGCCAACGAGAGCAACACGTCGACCGGGCGCGCCGCGCTCGATCCCGCTCGCGTGTGCATCGCAAGCACCACGCCCGCGAAACCCAGGACCAGCCCGCTCGCCTTGCGGATCGTCAGCGGTTCCCGGAGCAGCCAGGGCGCTACCAGCGCCAGGATGAGCGGGTTCGTGCTGGCGACGATGGAGCCCATCCCGGCCGACATGTGGCGCAGGGCTTCGTAGCTGAGCCCGAGATAGAGGGCGTTGCCGCCCAACCCGAGCGCGAACAGCCGCAGCCAGGTCCCGCCGTCGCGGGGCACCGGCAGCCTGGCGATCCGCGCGACCGCGAAGAGCAGCCCGCCGGCGAGGAGGAACCGGATCCACAGGATGGTCAGCGGAGGGGCTCCGAGCGCGAGGATCCTGCTCGGGACGAAGGCGCTCGCCCAGAGGAACACATAGAGGATCGCCGCGGCGACTCCCAGGGCCCGGCGGGGCCGTGGCTCTGTGGGCAGGGGAACTTCGGCCACGGTCGCTCAGATGTCAGTTCGGGCGGCGCGGTTCGGCGGCCTGCTCGAGCTGCTCGATCTGCTCCCGCGCGTCGTCCAGCTGCGCGCGCAGGTCCTGGACCTCGGACTCGCGCTGGCGCAGACGGCCCTGCACGTCGGCCAGCTGGAAGAGAAGCCCGCGGATCTGGGTCATCAGCCGCGACGCCTCGGATTGCTGCGGCTCGGCGTTGGGCGGCGGCGGCGCGGCGGGCTGCGGGGGGAGCGCCGGCTTGGAGGTGGCGAGCGGCGCTTCGTCCGCTTCGAGCGCCTCGCTGATGTCTCGCAGGATCGCCTCGGGATCGCCCGCCGGCGCCTGGCCGCGAGTCGCCGGACCCGCGCCCTGGGCCGGCGCGCGCGCGGGAGCGGACAACGCCGAGGGGACTTGCTCGGCCTCCTCCCCGCCTGGGTTGGTGCGGCGCAGCTCGGGCGCGACCACCGCCTGCACCCGATCGATGCCGAGCGCCGTGAGCAGCTCCTCGAGCCGGTCCGCTTCGTCCGCCTCGATCTCGGTGAATTGCACGCCGAGCCCGGCGATGAAGCGCGCCGTGGCCGCCTCCTCGGCAGTGATCACGCCCGCGACCAGGCCGGCCAGGTGCAGCGGCTTGCGCCCACCCGGCTTGACCAGGTCGATCTGCAGCGCGGTCCCTTGCGGGAGCTGCTGCTCGGTGCGCAGGAACAGCCCTCCCGCGGAGAGGTTCTCCACCTGGCAAGCGAAAGCTGCCGAGGGCCCGCGGACGTGCGCGACGACCCCGCGGGGCCTCACGCGCGTGTACCTTCTCTTTTCCTTGCTGGTCGCCACGGCCCCAATCTACCGCGATGCGTGCGCCGTGGAGAAGAAACGTGACACCGCCGGCGCCTGCGCGGCCCGGAAGGCGGCGCAGGTGCGCAACTGCTCGATGGCCTGCGCATGGCGGCGCGGGCCGCCCGGCAACGTCGCCATCCGCTCCCGGAAGAAGCCGTCCACTTCGGCGCGCTTCGCCTCGTCGCAGAGGGCGGACCCGGCGGCGACCAGGCCCGCCGCCTCGCGGGCCGGCAGCCTGCCGGCGAGCTCCCCGAAGTTGGCGCGGACGAAATCATACGCGGCCACGCGGGCCTCGACGGACCGCGTGGCCCCGTAGACCAACGTGATCGCCTCGCGCGCGGGGAACTCGGTGGAGAGCGCGATGCGCATGGCGTCGCGAGCGATCGCGGGGTCGCGGAAGCTTCCCATCGCCTCGAGAAGCAGGAGCCGGTGGTGCCGGTCGCCTTCCTTCCGCGCGGCGGTGTGCATCTCGTCGAAGAGCGCCCGGTCCCCGTGCTCGGCCGCGACGGTCAGCGCGACGGGGACCACGGTGGGATCGACCGCGCGCCGGTCCGAGAGCCACGCCCGCGCCCGCGCGCGGGCCTCCGAGACGATCGTCGGATCGTCGGCGGCGTGCCCGAGCACCTTGAGCAGCGCCGCGCGAAGCAGTTTCAGCTCGTCAGCCTCCCCGTGCCGTGGCGTCCAGCCGAGCTGGCGCGCCCGGGGCGCGTACAGATCGCGGATCCAGCGGCGGTACTGCGGCAGCTCCGCCTCGCGGAGGAGGTCGTCGTCGCGGACCCCGCTCGCCACCGCGATGGTCGCTTCCACCACGTGCCGATCCGGATCGCGCGCGAGCGGCGCGACCACCCGCAGCAGCTCGCCGTGGTCCAGCTTTCCGGCGCGAGAGAGCGCGATCAGGTCCTGCAAGGCGGCGACGCGTTCGGCCGGGACCAGCCGGCGCCCGCCGTCCGCCAGCAGGCGTTCTTCGCTCGCGGAAAGGTGGTAGTACCCGGCCCCGCCCGCATTGGCGACGACGTCCGTCGGACAGCCGCTGGCCGCCAGCTCGAAGGAACCGGACCTTGCCGCGAGCAGGGCGCAGTGCCGGCCGCCGCGCCAACGCGCGCAGACGGGGATCTGCCAGACCTGCTCCCGCTGCTCCGGCGTCGGCTCCACGCCGAGCGGGACGTACCGCTCCTGCGACAGCTCGAGCCGCGGCCGCTTTCCCGGCTCGCAGCGCACCTGCGCGGTGACGAGCGGGAGGCCGGGTTGATCGAGGAAGGTGGAGAAGGCAGGTTGCACGTCCAGGCCAGCCTCGGAGGAGACGTCGGAGAGGAAGTCGCTCGCGGTCGCGCTCGAATACGCGTGCGCCTTCAGGTAGCGCTGCACGCCGCGGCGGAACTTCTCGGGGCCGACGAACTGCTCGAACATGTGGATGACCGAAGCGCCCTTGAGATAGGTGATCGCGTCGAACGCGTTGAGCATGTCGTCGTTCGAATCGATCGGCTGGCGGATGCGGCGCGCGGTGAGGAGGCTGTCCGCCTTCAGTGCGCGCCCGCGCGCTCCCACCCGATCCAAGGCCGCGCCCCATTCCGGGTGCCAGGATTCCAGCGCCTTGTAGGTCATCCAGGTGGCGAACGCCTCGTTGAGCCACAGGTCGTCCCACCAGGCGTTGGTGACCAGATCTCCGAACCACATGTGGGCGAGCTCATGCGTCGAGACGCTCGCTTGCGCGCGGCGGAACGCGGGGGCGTCCTCGCCGGGAGGGACCAGCAGGAGCGTCGAACCGTAGGTGACCAGCCCCACGTTCTCCATCGCGCCGCGCCCGAGCGGCACCGCGATGACGTCGAGCTTGTCGAACGGGTACGCGATGCCGAACCAGCTCTCCAGCCTCGGCACGATCTGGGGCGTGATCTCCTTCGCCCATCCGGCCTGCGGAACCAGTCCCTGCGGCACGATCACGCCGACCGCCGTCGCGCCCTCGCCCGCCTTGCCGGCGTCGATGCGCTCCCAGGGACCGACCGCGAACGCGGTGAGATAGCTGGGCAGCGGCCGCGTCGGCGCGAACCGTACCGTGGTGAAGCCATCCGCGTCGTCCTGTTGCGACTCGATCGGCGTGTTGGCGAACGCGCGCTGCCCGGTCTTGACCCGGAGGGTGAGCTGCCAGGGCACCTTGACCGACGGCTCGTCGAAGCAAGGGTACGCGCGGCGCGCGTCGATCGGCTCGAAGTGCGTCGAGACGTACCACCGGCCGCCGTCCTCCGTCTGGAAGACGCCGGCGCTGTCGCGGCGCGACACGCGGCCCGAGTACGTCAGGCGCAGCGTCGCTTGGCCGGGAGGCAGGGGCCTCTCGAACGCAATGCCGACGAAGTCCCTCGGCTGCGCGAGCACGCGCCCCGGCAAGGTCGCTCCGCCCGCCCGCGCCTCGGCGCGCGAGAGCTGGAGGTCCTGCGCGTTCAGCCACAGCACGGGCGTGATGGCCAGCACGTCGAGGTCGATCTCGATGGTGCCGGTGAAGCCGTCCTGGTCCGGCACCACGGTGAGGGTCGGCCGGTAGCGGACGGGACGGACCGTGTCCGGAAGCCGCAGCGCGGGCGGCCGCTCCTCCGGGGCGTCGGGCGCCTTCGCCGTGGTGCTCGCCGAGGCCGTCGGGTTGGCGCTGGGGCCCGGCTGCGGAGTCGGGCGCACGGGCGCTCCACGCTCGGTCACGCAGCCCAGCACGAACAGCAGCGGCAGCAGTCGCTTCATCTGCAAACACCTCCGGGCCGCGCACCATCCCGCGCCCCCGGGCGCTTTGCAAACCTGCACGTCCGCTCTCCGTGCAGTACAAGGAGCCGTGCCCGCCGTGCTGGAGCTCCAAGGAGTGGCGCATCGCTTCGGACGGCTGGGGCCGCTGGACCTGCGCGTCGCGGAGGGGGAGACCCTCGCCGTGCTGGGTCCGAGCGGCGCCGGGAAGACGACGCTCTTGCGCCTCCTGCTCGGGCTGCTCGCGCCGGACCAGGGCACCGTGCGCTTCCGCGGCGAGGACGTCCGCGCGGTCGATCCGGCCGCGCTGCGCCGCCGCATCGGGTACGTCGTGCAAGGAGGAGGGCTGTTCCCGCATCTCACCGCCGAGGGGAACGTGACGCTGGTCGCGCGCTTCCTGAAATGGCCCCAGGAACGCATCGCCCGCCGGCTGGACGAGCTGTTGCACCTGGCGCGGCTACCGGAGGCGGCGCTGCAGCAGTACCCGGCGCAGCTCTCCGGCGGGCAGGCGCAGCGGGTGGGCCTCTTGCGCGCGCTGATGCTCGACCCGGAGGTGCTCCTGCTGGACGAACCGCTCGGCGCGCTCGACCCGGTGACCCGGTTCGACCTGCAGGCCGATCTGCGGACCGCCTTCGAGCAGCTGCGCAAGACCGTGGTGCTGGTCACGCATGACCTCGGGGAGGCCGCCTTCTTCGCCCACCGCATCGCCCTGCTCCACGAGGGCCGCATCGCGCAGGAGGGCACCTTCGAGGAGCTGGCGCGCGCTCCGGCGGACCCCTACGTGGCACGATTCATCCACGCGCAGCGCGCTCCGCTGGAGCGGTTGCGATGATCCTCGCGCTGCTCGCCGTGGTGCAGATCGGCTCCAAGGCGTTCACCGAGTCGGTGATCGTGGCGGAGATGGCCGCGCAGCTCGCCCGGAGCGCGGGCATCGAGGCGGTGCACCGGCGCGAGCTGGGTGGCTCGCGCATCCTCTGGGACGCGCTCCTCCGCGGAGAGATCGACGCGTATCCCGAGTACACCGGCACGATCGCGCAGGAGCTGCTCCCCGGGCAGGGCGATCTGCGCGACCGCGTCGCCGGCAAAGGCGTGGTGATGTCGCGCTCGCTCGGGTTTTCCGACAGCTACGCGATCGGCATGCAGCGGGCCGCCGCGGAGCGGCTCGGGATCCGGACGCTGGAGGACCTCGCGCGCCACCCGCGGCTGCGGCTCGGCTTCAGCAACGAGTTCATGGACCGCAAGGACGGCTGGCCCGCTCTGCGCGCCGCCTACCGGCTGCCGCAGCGGGACGTCCGTGGCCTGGAGCACGACCTCGCCCTGCGCGCCCTCGCCGGCGGCGCGATCGACGCGACCGACCTGTACACGACCGATGCCGAGATCGCGGCCTACGACCTGGTGGTCCTCGAGGACGTGCGCCGGTTCTTCCCCGACTACGAGGCGGTGCTCTTGTGGCGGAAGGACCTGCCCGCGGGCGCGGCGGCGGCGCTACGCAGGCTGGAGGGGCGCGTCTCCGCGCGCGAGATGATCGAGATGAACGCGCGCGTGAAGTTCCGCCACGATCCGGAGGCCGTGGTCGCGGCCGATTTCCTCGCCGGCGCCCTCGGGGTGCGCGGCGCGGCGCAGATCGAGGGACGCGCCCGCCGCATCGCCGCGCGCACCGTCGAGCACCTCGAGCTGGTGGCGATCTCGCTGGCCGCGGCGCTGATCGTGGCCGTGCCGCTCGGGATCGCGGCCTCGCGCAAGCCGCGCGCCGGGCAAGTGCTGCTGGGCGCCGTCGGGCTGGTGCAGACCATCCCCTCGCTCGCCCTGCTCGTCTTCATGATCCCGCTGCTGGGCATCGGCGCCCGGCCCGCGATCGCCGCGCTCTTCCTCTACAGCCTGCTCCC
>DASQBG010000248.1:0-10382 GCA_035635335.1 Myxococcales bacterium
CCGGTCGCCACCCTTCGTGCCGGCGGGACCGAGCAAGTAGAGGGCCTCGTCGGGACCGAAGGCCAGATCGGAGCTGGCCTTGGCCACCTCGCGCCGGCGGCCGGTCCGGACCTCCATCATCTCCACGCGGCCGCCCTCTACGCTCGGGGCCCTCCCAGCGAGCCGGTTGCCCCCGGGCGCCCACGCGAACGTCTGGACCGGGTCGAGCGCCAGCGAGGCCGGCGCCGGCTCCTTCGCCGCGTCCAGCACCATCAGCTTGCCGTTGGAGACGAAGGCGAGCAGCGATCCCGCAGGCGCCCAGCTCATCGCGGAGACCGCGTCCGCCACCTTGCGCGGTCCGCCGGACGACCCGGCCAGCCACAGCTCGCCCTCCCCGGCGCGGAACCGCCACCGCGCGAGGAAGGCGAGCCACTCTCCGCCGGGCGAGAAGGCCCGCGCTCCGGCCAGCGTCGGCACGCCGCCACCCACCCGCTGCGCGGGCGAGTCCCCGGAAGTGGAGGCGAGCATCAGGTTGCCGAGCAGCAGATCGTCCGGCACGCCGCGGTCTTCGGGGTGCGACGCGCCTTGGAGGAAGGCGGCCATTCCACCCCCCGGGGCGACGATCACCTCGCGCGCGAGGCCGGACGCGAGTCGCTTGCCCTGCGGACCGCCCTTGGTGCAAGCGCCGAACGCGACCGTCGCGAGAACTGCCAGCAATCCGACCGCCAGCGGCCGTCCCGATACGGAGATCCGGGGACACCATACGTAACTCCCTGCCGAGATCCGGGGACACCATACGTAACTCCCTGCCAACCGGGCGAGTTGCGTATGGTGTCCCCGGATCTGATCGGTCACCGTGGCGCCTCGCGTGGAGGCGGGTGCACCGGGCGGGGAGGAGGTTCCGGGGCGAGCGGGATGCCTTGCGCGCGGCCCCACTCCGCGAGGTGGCGGCGGGCGCGCGCGAGCAGTCGCGCTTTGCGTTCGTGCTTGCGGTGCCGCTCCTCGAGCGGAGGAAACAGGGCGAACACCACGTTGGTCGGCTGGTAGTCGTACCCCGGAGGATGCGCCTCGCCCGTCACGTGGCGCAGCAGCGCGCCGAGCGCGGTGGTGCCCGGCGGGGGAGCGAAGCCCTCGCCGCGCAGCCGCGCCAGCACCCGGCGCGCCGCGATATGGCCCGAGGCCGCGCTCTCCACGTATCCTTCCACGCCGGTGATCTGGCCCGCGCAGAAGACGTGCGGCCGGGCGCGGAGGCTGCCGTCAGGCGCCAGCGCGCGGGGAGCGTCGAGGAACGTATTGCGGTGTACCTGGCCGAGGCGGATCCACTCGGCCGCCTTCAGGCCCGGGATGCAGCCCGAGAAGATGCGCTTCTGCTCCGGCCAGGTGAGCCGCGTCTGGAAGCCGACCAGGTTCCATGCCGTCCCGGCCCGGTCCTCGCGGCGCAGCTGCACCACGGCATGGGGCCGGCGGCCCGTGCGCGGGTCGACGAGCCCGACCGGCTTCATGGGACCGAACGCGAGCACGTCCCGCCCGCGCGCCGCCATCACCTCGATGGGCAAGCAGCCCTCGAAATAGCGCGGCTCCTCGAAGGCGTGCGGCTCGACCTTCTGTCCCGCGAGGAGCTCCTCGACGAACCGCTCGTACTCCTCCCGCGAGAGCGGCAGGTTCAGGTAGTCGTCCCCGCCGCCCTTCCCGTAGCGCGACTGGCGGAACGCGACCGACTGGTCGACCGAGTCCCCCGCCACGATGGGCGCGATCGCGTCGTAGAAGGCGAGCGCGGAATCGCCGGCAGCGTCCGCCAGCGATCGGGCCAGCCCCTCGCCGGTGAGCGGGCCGGTGGCGACGATGCAGGTCTCCTCGGGCAGCGCGGTCGCCTCTTCCTTGCGCACCTCGATGTCCGGATGCTCCGCGATTCGGCGCGTGAGCGCCTCGCTGAAGGCAACGCGGTCGACCGCCAGAGCATCGCCGGCCGGCACGCGGGCGCGATCGGCCTCCTCCAGGACCGGCGACCCCAGGCGGCGCAGCTCCTCGTGGAGGAGCCCGATGGCGTTCTCGGGGTTGTCCGAGCGCAGCGAGTTCGAGCACACCAGCTCGGCGAACCCGTCCGACTTGTGCGCCGGCGAACGCCGCACGGGCTTCTGCTCGACGAGCACGACGCGCACGCCGGCCCCGGCCAGCAGGAGCGACGCCTCCGATCCGGCCAGCCCGCCTCCGATGACGATCACGCGCTGCACGGCGGATGTGCGTACACTCACGCGACCGTAGCCGCAACGGGTTCGCGCCTGGATGCGCAGAATCGGGCGGTCCACACCGCCTCCCCAGCCGGGCTGGCGCCCGCCTCTTGCCGCTCCCGCGCCGGTGCCCAGCTTCAGGCGTGTTCCGCAGCCGGGCCGGTCGCTCGCCGCGGGGATTCGCTCCCCGCAGGGCGCGGGTCGGGTACCGAGGCGGGGGTGGGCTTCAGCCGGCCGGCGCGGGACCTGGCCGCCACCCCGATCAGCCTACAAGAGTTCACGCAGAGCACGCGGAGCGCGCAGAGTTTCTTCTGATCAATCGCCTCCGCGAGCTCTGCCTGAAACGCGTGGCGGCTAGTCGTCCACGCTGATTTCCGAGCCGCCCGAAGTGGCAACTCTCGCCCGCGCCCCGCCGCGGACGTGCATCTCCGATCCGCCCGACAGGCCGCCTCGCACCTTTCCGCTGGCGCGCAACTCGGCCACCGATCCGCCGCTGCCCTGCACGTGGACGTCGCGCGCTTCGAACTGCCGCGCGTCGAAATGGGACCCTCCGGAGAGCTGCAGCTCGAGCTCGTCCGCGCGGCCGGAGACGTCGACGATCGCGCCACCCGACCCTTCCACCGCGAGCTGCCGCGCGTCCACTCCGCGCACGTGCACCTCGCTGCCGCCGCTCGCCGCGATGGCGCTCTCCGGGGCGCGCGTGAAGGTGGCGCGGACCACCGCGCCGCCGCTGCCGGCGACGGCGTGCAACTCCGGTGTCTGCACGGTCACGACCACCTCGCCCGTGTTCCAGATGCGCGAGCGCGGCTTGAACCCTACGTGCAGCGTCCCCTGCTCGACGCGCGTCTCGATCGCGTCCAGCACGTCCTTGTCGGCTTCGAGGTGCACCGGCTTGCGCGCGCCCACCGCGATCGTGGCGCGGATGCCCGAGGCGACGTGCACGGAGTCGAAGTCCGGCACCTCGCGCTCCTCGGAGGCGGCCAGCGCCCCCGAGGCGGCCAGGAAAACTCCTGAAAGAACGGCCACGTGCGTTCGCATGCGCTCCTCCGGCCAGCCGTGGATCTACGCGGGCCCCTGGAAGTGCATTTCGGAATGCCCTGGTTTCAGGGAACGGCCGACTGCGGAGGCGCCTGTTCGCCGCCGGGGTCCGGCGCCTCGCGCCGGTACCCGCAGGTCTTGTCCGGGCAAGCGATGTACGGCCCCTCGCGCTTCGAGTACTTCGAGAGGAGGTACGGCTTGCCGCATTGCGGGCACGGACCCGGGATGGGCCGGTCCCACGCCGCGAACTTGCAGTTCGGGTAGTTCACGCAGCCGAAGAACGATTTCCCGAACCGGGTGCGCCTCTCGGCCAGCCCGCCGCCATCGTCGGGGCAGACCACGTCCTTGAGGGTGATGGGGCGTGTCGTCTTGCAGTTCGGGTAATCGCTGCAGGCGAGGAAGCGGCCGAACCGCCCGCGCTTGTTCACCATCGGCTTGCCGCAGGTCGGGCAGGTCTCGTCGGTGGGCAGGTCCTCGACCACCTCGATCTTGCCGTCCTTCTCGATGAAGTCCTTGGTGTTCTTGCAGTCGGGATACCCCGAGCAGGCCAAAAACCGCCCCATCCGGCCCCACTTGATGATCATGGGCGAGCCGCACTTCTCGCATTTCAGATCAGTAGGCTGCTCCTCGCGCTTCACGTCGCGCATGTTCTTCTCGGCGATCTTGAGGCTCTTCTTGAACGGCTCGTAGAACTCGTCGAGCACCTTCACCCACTGCATCTTGCCTTCTTCGACCTCGTCGAGCTCGTCCTCCATCCGAGCGGTGAACTCGACGTCGAGGATGCGCGGGAATGCGTCGACCAGGAGCTCGTTGACGATCTTGCCCAGGTCGGTGGGGAAGAAGCGGTTCTCCTTCTTCTCCACGTACTCCTTGTCCTGGATGGTGGAGAGGATCGCCGCGTAGGTCGACGGGCGCCCGATGCCCTTCTCTTCCAGCTCCTTCACCAGCGACGCCTCGGTGAAGCGTGGCGGCGGTTGGGTGAAGTGCTGCTCGGGGAGGAGCTGCACGAGCTCCAGGCGCTGGCCTTCCTCGAGAGGCGGGAGCTGGCGGGCGACGTCGCCCTTCTCCTCGTCCTCGCCCTCCATCTTCTCCGCGCCGGCCTCCGGCTCTTCGGGCACCACGGCGCCGTACACCGCCAGGTAGCCGGGGAACTTCAGGGTTTGCCCCGTCGCGCGGAAGATGAAGGAGCGCGCCTGCTTGCTCGCCGTGCGCAGCGCCGCTGCGGCCTCGGCCGGATGCGTCGGCGCGGCCTCCAGGACGCGTTTGGCCTCGATGTCCGCGATGGTCTGGTCGAACACCGCCGGCACCATCTGGCAGGCGATGAACCGGTTCCAGATCAGCTCGTAGAGCCGGAACATGTCGCGCTCCAGGTGCTTCTGCACCTGCGCCGGCTCGAGGTCCACGGTGGTCGGCCGGATGGCCTCGTGCGCGTCCTGCGCGCTCTTCTTGGTCTTGAACTGCACCGGCTCGGCGGGCAGGTACTCCTTGCCGAACTTCCCCGCCACGTATTCTCGCGCCGCCGTGACCGCATCGGGCGAGAGCCGCACGGAGTCGGTGCGCATGTACGTGATCAGCGCGACCTGGCCCTCGTCGCCCAGCTCCACCCCTTCGTAGAGGCGCTGGGCCAGCGTCATCGTCTTCTTCGCCGAGAAGCCCAACCGGTTGGCGGCCTCCTGCTGGAGCTTGCTGGTGATGAAGGGCGCGGGCGCGTTGCGGCGGCGCTCCTTCTTCTGTACCGATTGCACGGTGAAGGGGAGCTTCCGCACCTCGTCGACGAGCGGCTGCGTCACCTCTGCCGAGCCCAGCTCCACCTTCTCGCCGTTCAGCTTGATGAGCTTGGCGCGGAACTGCGGCGGCAGGGCGGCCTTGAGGTCGGCTTCGATCGACCAGTACTCGACCGGGACGAAGGCGGCGATCTCGTTCTCGCGCTCCACGACCAGGCGCACGGCCACGCTCTGCACGCGCCCGGCGGAGAGGCCGCGCCGTACCTTGTTCCAGAGGATGGGCGAGATCTGGTACCCGACCAGCCGGTCCAGCACGCGCCGCGCCTGCTGCGCGTCGTACACGTCCCTGTTCAGCTCCAGGGGCTTCAAGATCGCTTCCTGGATGGCCTTCTTGGTGATCTCGTTGAACAGCACGCGCTGCGTGGGCACCCGGCTGCGCGAGATCTGCTGCTTGACGTGCCAGGCGATGGCCTCGCCTTCGCGGTCCGGGTCGGTCGCGAGCAGCACGCGGTCGGCGTTCTTGGCGGCCGCCTTCAGCTCGGTGACCACCTTCTGCTTGCCCTTGATCACCTCGTACACGGGCTCGAACCCGTTCTCGATGTCGACGCCCATCTTCGACTTCGGCAGGTCCATGATGTGACCCACCGACGCCTTCACCGTGTACCCGGAGCCCAGGTACTTCTTGATGGTCTTCGCCTTCGCCGGCGACTCGACCACCACCAGCGTGTTGCGGAAGACGGTGGCCGGCGCGTCGGAGGCGGAGCCCTTCGCCTTGCGGCCGTTTGCCTTGGAGGGGGCCTTCTTCGGTGTTGTCTTGGCGCTTGCCATGGTCTCCTGGGGCGGCTCTAGATGCCGGCACTCCCGTTTCGGTTCAAGACGAACCCCGGCTGCGGAGGAAATACTTCCCGGGTGTCTGGTGGATGAGCCCCTTCAGCTCCAGCTCCGTCAGCCAGCGGAGCGCCTCGTGAGGGCCAAGCTGCGCCCGCGTGGCGAGGACGTCCACGTGCACCGGCCGCCGGCCGTCGAGAAGCTCCCACACGCGCAACGCCGGCCCTTCGAGCGCCTGCCCGGCAGGCGGCACAGTGGACGCGGGTTCGGCCAGCGCCCCGGACGGAGGGACTGCGCTCGCACGGGCGGCGAGCTGGCCGGGGACGGCCCAACCGAGCAGCTCGAGGATCTCCCGCGCGCAGGTCACGGGCGCGGCCGACCCTGCGCTGAGCAGGAGATGGGGGCCGGCCGCGAGCGCGTCGCCCCGGTCGCCGGGAACGGCGAAGATTGCCCTGCCCTGCGCCGCCGCGTGCCGCGCGGTGATGAGCGCCCCGGACTCAGCCGTCGCTCGCACCACCACAATGGCGTGCGACAACCCCGCGATGGTCCGGTTGCGCCGGGGGAAGTTTGGCCGCGACGCGGGAGTTCCCGGCGGGAGCTCGCTGACCAGCGCTCCGCCGTCGGCGGCGATGCGCTCGAACAGGGCGCCATTCTCCGGCGGGTAGGGGACGTCGATCCCGGTCCCCAGCACGGCGACGGTGCGGCCGCCGCCCCACAGAGCGCCCGCGTGGGCCTCCGCATCGACGCCGCGCGCGCCACCCGAAACGACCTCGACGCCCGCGATGGCCAGCTCCTCGGCGAGCGCCCGCGAGAGCTGGAGCGCCGCCTCGTCGGCCGCGCGCGCTCCGACGAGCGCCACCCGCTTGGCATCGCCTGCCAGCTCGCCCCGCACGTAGAGCACGGGCGGCGGGTTCTCGATCCGCCGGAGCAGCGGGGGATAGGACGGGTCGGCGAGCGTGAGGATGCGCGCGCCGGCGGCGCGAGCCGTGGACATCGCCCAGGCGCCGAGCTTCTCGAGATCGGGACGCCGAGCGAGGAACTCGCTCGTCCTCCTCTGCAGCTTCAGCTCCGCCGCCTTCGCGGCGAGCGCCTCGGGCCCGGCCTGGAGCGCTCCCTCCATCGATCCGAACGCCTGTGCGATTCGCGCCAGCGCTCCGGCGCCCACGCCGGGCACGCAGGCGAGCGCGCAGACGGCGGCGACCTCCGCTGCAGGCTCACGCGGCGCCTCCGCTTCCCTGTGGATTTTTCCCGTCACCGCCGACGCCCCTCCCGCGAGGTGCTGCGAAAAGCCACATCCCGGCCGGAGGGTCAAGCGGCCATCTTACGGACCGCCCGATCCCTGCGGGTGCATTTCGACCACGTCGCCCGCCCGCAGCTCCTTCACGCTCTTCACCACCACCGCGGTGCTGAGCCGGTCCTTGACGTCGACCACCAGCAGGAGGCCCACGTTCTCGTTGGGCACCGAGACCCCGGCCGCGCGCCCGCCGGTGGCGCCCATGTTGTAGGCCTTGCCGTACACGGCCGCATCGCGCAGGCCGTCGCCCTTGCGGATGACGGCGAAGGTGTTGCCCACCTCGACGCCGTCGTTCGCGCCCTTGTCGATGAACACTTCGTTGGACTCGCCGTAGGTGGTCAGTCCCCGGCGCACGGCGGAAACGATGACGCCCTTCATCTCCCTCGTGTTCGGCTTGGGGGCCACCTTCAGGTTCTGCTCGGTCCAGGGCCGCGCCAGATCGCCGCGCTCGATCTCCTCCCAGGTGCGCGTGATCTGCACGGTCGCCAGCTCGCCGTCGGTCGAGATCACCTTCGCCTCGCCCATGCTCTCCGTCTGGGTGCCGAGCTTGCGGCCAGTGACCGGCTGCACGATCTCGCCTGTCGGCCGGAAGAAGATGACCCGGTCACCGACGTTCACCTCGACGCCCGACGGGAACCGCACGTAGGCGGTGTCGTACGTCGAGAGCATGTCCTTCTCCTCGAAGGACGCGTCGAGCGACCCGGCCTGGCGCATCTCCTCGGGGGAGACGAGGCCGCTGTCGCGCACGGAGAGCACCGCGGGCGGCTTGAAGGCGAGCTTGCCGCTGATGGAGACCGCGCTGCTCGACTGGTCGAACTCGCGGGTGCCTTGGCGCACCACGGCGAGATCGGCGGCCTCGGGCGGCGTGGTGTCCACCTGGTTGGCGATCTCCGAGTGCGGCCGCTCCTCGTTCATCGGCTCCGGGGCCTGCTCCACCTGCGCCGGCGCCTGCGGGCCGCCCTGCCCGGGGATGATCTTCAGCTTGTTGCCCGGGTAGATCCAGTGCGGGTTCTCGATGTACGCGTTCAGGCTCCAGATCTTGGGCCAGTACCACGGGTTGTTGAGGAACTTCTGCGAGAGGTCCCAGAGCGTGTCGCCCTTCACGATTACGTAGATCTCCGGAGTGTTGGGCTGGACCTGCATGCCCTTCTCCTCGGCGGACTTGGGCATGACGAGCCTGCCCTCGGGACCCTCGGGCGGCACCACGTGCTCGGGCTGCACCACACGCTGCGGCTGCGTCTCGCCGCGCGCGACCGGCTCCTCCTGCTGCGCGGGCCCGTCGGATGGGGAGGGACCCTCGATGGCGGGCGCCGCCTCGGCCTTCGCGGGAGCTTCCATCTTGCGCCGGCGCTTCGGCTTGGCCGGGGCTTCCGCCCTGGCGGGACCTTCCGGCTTGGCCGGGGCTTCTGCCCTGGCGGGACCTTCCGGCTTGGCCGGCGCTTCGACGCGGCTGGGGCCCTCCACCGGCGTCGGCGCGGCCAGGCGGCTCGGGCCTTCCAGCTCCTCCGCGCGCGCCGGCGAGACGAGCAAGGCCGCGGCAGCGGTGGCGAGCGCCGCCCTGCGCAAGCGAGAGATGGTTTTCGTCCGCATCAATGCCTCCCAGAGTCGATGTCGAGATTCATCAGGAGCTGGCGGGCAGCGCCGCCTTCGACCCCTTCCGGGTGTTCCCGCACGATCTTCGCGAACAGCTCGCGGGCCTCGTCCTTGCGCTGCATCCTGGTCAGGCAGCGCCCCTTCTCCACCAGGGACGGCAGCACCGCGTCGCCGGCCGGGTACGTCAGCGGGACGCGCTCGAACAGCGCCACCGCGCCGGGGCAGTCGCCGTTGTGCTCGCGGATGAGCCCCGCAAGGTAGAGCGCGTTGTCGGCGGCGGTGTGGCGCGGGTGCTCGCCGGCGAAGGCGAGCAGCTCCGACTCGGCGGTCTGCAACTCGCCTCGGTTCAGCTTGGCGACCGCCTGGGCAAAGGAGTGGTCGGCGTCCAGCTCGTCGCGGATCCCGGGATCCACGGCGGCCGCCTCGAGGCGCTCGAGGGTCTCCTGGTCGGGCTCCTTGATCGAGATGGAGCTCGGGATGAGCGGGGCGCGCTCGACCGGGTTGTAGTCGCGGCGCCGGCGGCGGCCCTCGCCGAGCTTCACCGTCTTCAGCTTGGGCCGCGGCTCGTGGCTCGGCGCGGCGACCGGACCGGATGCGGGCGCCGGCTTCTCGGCATGGGGAACGGGCGCGGCCTTCGCCTCGGCCCGCGCCGCCATGGCGGCGAGCTTCACTTCCAGATCCTCGATGCGGCGCTGCTGCCCGGCGATCTGCGCCGACTGCGCTGCCACCTGCCCCTTCAGCTCGAGCAGTTGGGAGTCCCTTTGCACCTGCGCGCCGGCGCACGCCGCGCACGACGCGAGGGCGAGGATCGGCTGCCAAAACCGCAAGGGATTCCTCCAGTAAGCGGGCGGATCTGCTCAGCATGATGGCTGCCGCACTGGGGCGTGTCAAAGAATCGAAGAGGCGATCTCAGGGGGTGCGTGACTCGGCGAAAGCCAAGTGTCTTCCCGTAGTTCCGCGATCCCGGCGGTGGCTGAAACAGGCGGAGATGTCGCACGATGTGCACCCTCCGGCGTGCTCGATCCGCTCTTGTCGCACCCCCGCAGAACGCAGCGCGGCCTCCACGCAGAAACGCAGGTCGAGGTGCGGTTTCGCGGTGGTCGCCGGGTCGTCCGCGGCCTCCGGACCGAACAGCGAGCGGAACAGCGCGGCGAGGTCCTGGCCGACTTCGTAGCAGCAGCGTTCGATGCACGGGCCCACCGCCGCCAGCATGCGCGCGGGGTCGGCCCCGGAGACGTGCTGCAGCGCGCGCACGCCGCGCCCGGCGATGGCGGCCCGCGCTCCGCGCCATCCGGAGTGGACTGCCGCCGCGAGCCCGCGGTCCGGCGCGTAGAGCAGCACCGGCACACAGTCGGCCACGCGCACTGCCGCCGCCACGCCGGGCTCCAGCGCGACGACCGCGTCGGCCCGCGCGGGTCCGTCCTGCTCGGGCGTCGCTGCCGCCTCGCCGCCACCACTCTGCGCGAAGATCTCGGTCATCGCCGCGCCCCGCGCAGCGCCCATCACCCGATCGCCGTGCACCTGGTGCACGGAAGCGAAGGTCTGCGCCCCTCCGAGCCCAGCCGCTTCCGCCAGCCTGCGCAGGTTCTCCTCGACCGCCGCCGGATCGTCTCCGACGCCCCGCCCCAGATTCAGCGACGCGTACGGACCGCGCGAAACCCCGCCCGTCCGCACCGAAAACCCGTGCACCACTCCCGC
>DASQBG010000249.1:0-11826 GCA_035635335.1 Myxococcales bacterium
CATCTCCGGCCTCGATGCGAACGGCGCGGTGATCTACCAGACGACGCAGAACATCGTCGTCCAGCGCGGCAACAACCTGTTCCAGATCGACGTGCAGCGCGTGCCCGGCGGATCCGTCTCGCTGGACTGGACCTTCGGCGGGTTCACCTGCGCGCAAGCGTCCGTCACCTCGGTCCGCATGAGCGTGGACGGGGTCGTCATCACGGATCAGGCGGGAAGCGCCGACGTTCCGTGCACCGCCAACGGGGTGGACGGCACTTCCATCTCGCCGCTCGCTCCGGGCTCCCATCGCATCGACCTGGTCGGCATCCGCGGCGGTCAGGCGTTCTACTCCCTGCAGAACGTGCAGGTCAGCGTCGTGGACCGTGCGGACACGAAGGTGCAGGTCAACCTGCAACCGGCCCAGCCCACTTTCGCCACGGCTGACGTGAGTTGGGACCCGCTGGCGAGCAACGGAGGTTTCGCGCTCGGCTCGCTCGGCGCCATGACCTGCTCCGAGGCGCAGGTGGACGTGGTGCGCATCTTCGTCGATCCCAATTCCAACGGCAGCGGCGGCACCTTCGCGGGCGAGGTCGCCTGCGATAGCAGCGGCGTGCAAGGCGCGCAGGTGTCGCCCATCCCGGCCGGGAATCACACCTTCTCGATCAGCGGGATCCGCAACACGATCTTGGGACCCACGTTGATGTACCAGACCTTGCATCCCGCCAGCGTGCGCTTCGAGGTGGGCCTGCTCTCCAACGTGGACGTGGACGCCGACCCGGTCCCTCCGGTGCAAGGCTCTGCCCTGCTGAACTGGGACTTCGGCGGCGCCGCCTGCCCCGGCAACGTGGCGTACACCCTGACCGATCCGACCGGAATCAAGCAGTCGTTCACCGCCACCGCGTGCCAGACCGCCACGCTGTCCGCCGTGACCTCGGGGCTGTGGTCCGTCGAGGCCTTTTCGGGCTCGTTCCACTCGAACGTCCTCTTCGCCGTGCCCAACCAGTCCTCCACTTCCTGGCTGATTCCTTTCTCCAGGTAGCCCGTCCAGGCATCCTGCAGCGGATGGACGCGCCCATCGGTGTCTTCGACAGCGGGGTCGGGGGCCTGACCGTGCTACGCGCTCTGACGGCGCGGCTGCCGGCCGAGCACACCATCTACCTGGGCGACACGGCGCGAGTTCCGTACGGAACTCGCTCGCGCGAGGTGGTGACTCGCTATGCGCTGCTGTGCGCGCGCCATCTGACGGCGCGGGGGATCAAGATGCTGGTGGTCGCCTGCAACACCGTGTCGGCCGACAGCCTGCCCGCGCTCGCCGAGGCGCTGCCGATCCCCGTGGTCGGTGTGATCGAGCCCGGAGCCCAAGCGGCGGCGGCGAGGACGCGCGGCGGCGCCATCGCCGTGCTGGGCACTCCCGCGACCGTCGCCTCGGGCGCCTACCAATCCGCGCTCCGCCGGCTGGCGCCGCTCTCGTCCGTTGTCGCGCGCGCGTGCCCGCTCTTCGTTCCGCTGGCGGAGGAGGGCTGGACCGAAGGCGAGGTCCCGCGGCTGGTGGCTGAACGCTATCTCGGGAGCCTGCGCCGCGCCGGAGCAGACACGGTCCTGCTCGGCTGCACGCACTATCCTCTGCTCGCGGGCGTGATCGCCGAGGCGATGGGGCCGGGGCCGGCGCTGGTCGACTCCGCCCAGGCGACCGCGGAGGCGGTCGCGGAGCTCCTGCGGGCGCGCGGCCTCGCGCGCGCCGGCGGAGAGGCCCGGCACCGCACGCTCTGCACCGACGTCCCGGATCGTTTCCAGAGCATGGCTGAGCGCTTCCTCGGCCGGCCGGTCGGAGCCGTGGAAGCCGTGGATCTCAGCCCATGATGTTCCAATGAAAAAGCGCATCGCCGACCTATTGGCAGCGAGTGGGGGCGGCCAGTGGCGACCACCCCGATGTTCTGCTACATGATGAGAGGAGCCCCGAGGGCCTTCCGGAGAGCTGAACAGACCCCGTGAGCGCGCCCAAAGCAGGAGCCCCGGTCGTCGGGTTCAATCACAACATCCAATACGGATCGCGGCTGTATCACGTGCAGACGGAGGACTCCGGCCTCCCACATGCGCATTACATCACCCACCTTTTCGTAGGCGGCAACATCGTCGCCAGCATGAAGTCGAGCTACGTCGACCTGATCGACGCCGAGCCCGACCTCCCCAAGGCCGTGCGCATCCTCATGGAGGCGCAGCACAAGGCGATGCTCAAGCGTCTCATCTCCGGCGAGTTCAACGACCTCGCGGAGCGCCTGGCTGCTCCGCACTACGAGCCCGGGGTACTCGCCACCGGGCAGACGGGGCCCGCGGCCGTGAACGCGGCGGGCGCCGCCCCTCCTCCTCGCCGCCCTCCCGCGCCACTCCTGCCCAAGGTTCCGCTCTCCAAGCAGATGATCCCGTCCGCGCCGCGGCCTGCGCAGCGGCAGGCGCCACGGCCGCCGCAACAGCCGGTGTGGGAGCCCGCTCCTCCGGGCACCTCGCCTTCGCCGGCGCCCCGCGTCCCGGGGGGCCCGCTGCCGCAAACCACGCGGGTGCCACCTCAGGTGAGGCCGCCGCAGGGGCCGCCGCCGAAGATGACACCCACCTCGTCGCCCGTGGTGCGCCCCGCCGCGCGCGCCGGGGCCCGGCCGGCCGCCGCGCGCCCGCAGAACATCTTCGCGGACGACTCGCGGCCAGTGGAGGCGCCGCACGACGACCTTCCCACGCTCTTCGCGGAGGAGCTGATCAGCGAGAAGAGCCTCGACGAGGTGATCCTCGCCTTCCTCTCCTCCGACCTGGAGCCACCCAAGTAAGTCAGCCCCGAGGCTGATATGAGCGCAAAAACCCGAGCGGCAATCGCTTTCGCAGTGGCCCTCGCCGCCTGCGGGAGGGGAGGAGCGAGCTTCTCACCCACCGACCCGGCGCGCGGCTTCGCCGGCGACACCGCGCCCCTCGATGACGGCGGCACGGCCGACGCCGGTCCCGACGGCGGCACCGTGCCCGACGCGGGCCCGCAGACGTGCGCGTTCCCGCCGAACTCGCTGCTGGCGCTGGACGGCTGCGCCGGCGGAACGGTGCCCCCAGCTCCGCTGCCCGCGGCGCTGGTCGGTTCCTGCTCGCAGGCGACCCTCATCACAACCTTGGGAACCATCTGCCAAGGGACGCTGGCGGGACCCGGAGACGCGTTCAGCGGGACCTGCACGGTGACCGGCGCGAACGCAGGCCAGCTCCCGTGCACCGCACGATCGCTTCTGCCCGGCGACATCCAGTGCCCCCTCGGCTCGAGCAACACGTTCTGCATCATCCGGGTCTGCATCGACGGTCGGGACGGAGGCTGCAGTCCTTGATCCAGCTGTTCCACGTCACCAAGCGCTGGTCCGACGACCCACCGGTGCTCGACGACGTGACCTTGCAGGTGGAGAAAGGTGAGTTCGTGTGGCTCACCGGGCCCTCCGGTGCCGGAAAGACGACGTTGCTGCGGCTGCTCTTCTGCGCCGACGAGCCCACCAGCGGGCAGATCGTCATCGGCGGGCGCAACGTGAACCGCCTGAGCGCCGGCGGCGTGCCTTTCCTGAGACGCAACATCGGCGTCGTCTTCCAGGACTTCAAGCTGCTGCCCAACCGCACCGCCCTGGAGAACGTCGGATTCGCGCTCGAAGTGCTGGGCGCCTCCGACGCGCAGATCCGCGAGCGCGCCCACAAACGCCTCGCTCAGGTCGGACTGGCCGCGAAGGCAGGATCGCTCCCGCTGCGCATGTCCGGAGGCGAGCAGCAGCGCGTGGCCATCGCGCGCGCCTTGGTCAACGAGCCGCCCATCCTGCTCGCCGACGAGCCGACCGGCAACCTCGACGCCTCGCTCACCGACAGCATCCTGCAGCTGCTGTTCGACGCGAACGCGCGCGGCGCGACGGTGGTGGTCGCGACCCACGACCGCGGGCTGCTCAACCGGTACCAGCGCCGGACCATCCAGCTCCACCACGGCAAGGTGACGGCCGACGCATGACCCACGTCGCCTGGCGGCTCCTGCGGCGGGCCCTGATCAACCTGTGGCGGGCGCCGCTCCCGAGCCTGCTCGCGGTGGTCACCATCGCGCTCGCGCTCTTCCTCGGCGGCGCGATGGCGTTCTCCGTCCTGGGAGCGCGCGTCCTCCTGGCCAGCTGGGGCGCCCAGCGGACGGTGACGGCCTATCTGGATCGCGCGCTCTCCGAGGAGCAGGCGCGCGCCGTGGCCGAGCGCCTCCGCGCCGATCATCCGGGGGTCGAGGTGGTCCTCGTCTCGCCGGCGCAGGCGCTGGACCGGCTGCGGGTGCAGCTCGGCGATCTCGGTGGGGCCCTCGACGGGCTCTCGCGCAATCCCTTGCCCGCGACGCTCGAGCTGACTCCGCGCGGCGGCGGCGATCTGCGCGCGCTGGCGGACCGGGTCTCGAACGTGGGCGGCGTCGCCGAGGTCGATTACGGCCGCGAGTGGGTCGATCGCCTGGAGGCGCTCGGGGGCGCGCTGCGGGGATTCGGCACCGCCTCGCTCGCGCTGCTGGCCGTGGCCGCCTTGCTGGTGGTGGCGAACACCATCCGGCTCGCCGTGTATGCGCGGCGCGACGAGATCGAGATCATGAAGCTGGTCGGCGCCACGGACGGATACGTCCGCGCGCCCTTCCTGCTGGAAGGGGCGCTGCAGGGCCTTTGCGGGGCGGCTCTAGCCGCGGCGGGGCTCCTGGCGGTGCAGCGCCTGGTCCTGCCTCGCGCTGCCGCCGCGTTCGCCTTCGCCTCCGGGGCCTCCGCGCCTCACCTGGCCGCGCAGCACTGCGCGGTGCTTGCCGCCGCCGGCGCGCTGGTCGGGTTGTGCGGCAGCTACCTGGCCGTCGGGCGGTCCCTGCGCACATGATCGCGCTCCTCCTCCTGCTCGCGGCCGCGCCGCAAAGGTCCGAGGAGGACGCGGCCGCGGTGCTCTCGGCGGCGGCGCAGCGCGACCGCGCCGCGCAGATCGCCAAGGAGCGCGCGATGGCGGAGCAGCTGGCCGGGCGCGAGGCCACGCTGCTGGGCAAGTTGGCCGAGGCGGAGCGGCTGGTCGACGTCGAGGCGCGCGCGCTGCGTGCCGTGCAGGTCAGGCTGCGCGGCGCGGAGCTCCGGCTGTCCGGAGCGCAGGCGAAGTCGCGCAAGGCCGAGGCGGAGCAGCAAGCCGCGACCGACGCCGCCGCGCCGCGCCTCGTGGCGCGGTACCGGCTCGGTCGGGAAGGCTACCTGCGCTTCCTGCTCGGCGCGCAATCCATCCCAGATCTGTTGAGGCGGCGGCGCCTCTTCGATGCGTTGCTGGAGGCCGACCTGGGCGCCCTGCTGCGGCTGCGCTCGCTCGCCACCGCGGCGAACGCCGCGCGCGACGAGCTGGCCCGCGTACGCGACGAGGCGGCACGCGCCGCGGCGGAGGAGGCGGAGAAGCGCGCCGCGCTGGAAGCGCACGCCGCGCAGCAGCGCCGGCTGCTCGCCTCGGTCCAGGACGACAAGGCGGCGCATGAGCAGGCGGGCCGCGAGCTGGAGGAGGCCGCCCGCGCGCTGGCGGGCGAAGTGCACGAGCTGCAGCAGTCGGCGTCCGCCGCGCGGTCGAACCCGGACGAGCCGCCCGTTCGGAGGATGCGCCGGAAGCTTCTCTTCCCGGTCGAGTCGGGGCGCGTCGAGGCGCGCTTCGGGCGGTCGGTGGACGAACGCCACGGCACGGTGACCTTGCAGCGCGGGATCGACGTGCGCTGCGAGGAGGGCACTGCGGTGCGCGCGATCCACGGGGGAAGGGTGGTGCACGCCGGCTGGTTCCACGGATACGGGAACCTGATCATCGTCGACCACGGCGACGGATACTTCTCCCTGATGGCGCACCTGGGCGCACTCGCGCGGGCAAAGGGAGACGAAGTGCGCCGCGGAGACGCGGTCGGCACGGTCGGGGACAGCGGCTCGCTCAAGGGCACCTATCTGTATTTCGAGCTGCGGCAGGGCCAGACGCCGCTGGACCCGGAGCAGTGGCTGGCGCGCCCGCGCAGGGCCCGGCCGGGAGTGTCGCCGAGTCCCCAGGCCAGCGCGCCAGTTACTCGCGGTCCCTAGCGGTTGGCCGTTATGCTGTGGCCGGAGGGTCGTCGATGCAGCGCATGCCGCCGCCGCCGCCGGACGAGATGCCCGCGACGAGCCGCCGCGGCCGGGTCCGGTTCGCGATCCTCTGCGCGTGCGCGACGCTGGGCGGGCTCTGCGCGGTCCGGGTGGCGCAGGCGGCGAACGATCCGGCCGGCCCGTACCGCAAGCTGGACGTGTTCAGCCATGTGCTGAGTCTGATCCAGAACAACTACGTCGAGGACGTCGACGACGCCAAGCTGCTCTACGGCGCGATCGACGGCATGGTGCGCACGCTCGATCCGCACTCCACCTTCATGGAGCCCAAGGCGTACGCGGCCCTCAAGCAGGAGACGGACGGCGAGTACGGCGGCGTCGGGTTGGAGATCGCCGCGCGCGGCGACGAGCTGGTGGTGGTGTCGCCGGTCGACGACTCCCCCGCCTCCCGCGCCGGTCTTTCCCCCGGCGACAAGCTGCTGGAGATCGACGGCGCCCAGACGCGCGGCTGGAAGGACACCGACGCGGTCAAGGCGCTGATGGGTGCTCCGGGCACCAAGTGCGTGATCAAGGTGTCGCGCGCCTCCTGGCCGGAGCCCCGCACGCTGACCTTGGTGCGCGACGTGGTCCGCGTCGTGTCGGTCGAGCAGCGCCTCTACGACCGGCGCTACGGCTACGTGAAGATCAAGAACTTCCAGGACCGCACCGACTTGTATCTGAGGAAGGCGCTCGATTCCCTGCGCGCGCAGGCGGGCGGCCAGCTCGCCGGAGCGGTGCTGGACCTGCGGCGCAACCCCGGCGGCCTGCTCGACCAGGCGGTGAAGGTGGCCGACCGCTTCCTGGTGGACGGCGTGATCGTCACCACCAAGGGGCGCGGGAGCAAGCACGTCGAGGTGGAGCGCGCGCACGCCAAGGACACCGAGCCGAGCTACCCGATGATCGTGCTGGTCGACGGAGGCACGGCGAGCGCCAGCGAGATCGTCGCCGGCGCGCTGCAGGACCACGGACGGGCGGTGGTGCTGGGCACGCCCACCTTCGGCAAGGGGAGCGTGCAGACCGTCATCGAGCTGGAGGACGGCTCCGGCCTGAAGCTCACCATCGCCCGCTACTACACGCCCAGCGGGCGCAGCATCCAGGAGAAGGGGATCACGCCCGACCTGTACGTCCGCCAGCAGCCTGGCCCCTCGACCGCCGGCGAGGACGACTCGCCGCGCGAGCGGAACCTTCCCAACCATTTCAAGGCGGAGGACACGGTCGCTTCCGTGGTGCCCGCACTGGCGTCCTCCGTGCACAAGCTGCCGCAGCAGCCCGGAGACCCCATCGACGACTTCCAGCTCAAGTCCGCGCTCGACACGCTGCGCACCTGGCAGATCTTCCGGGCCACGCTGCTCGGCCACGGCCCCGCCGGGACCAAGGCCGCGAGCGCCTCGCCATGATCGCCTTGCTCCTCCTCTCGGCGGTGGCAGCGGCGCCCCGCGCCTGGGCGGAGCCTCGGGAGCCCTTCCACGTGGTGGGAAACGTGTACTCGGTCGGCTCGGCCGAGGTGACCTCGTTCCTCATCGCCACGCCCAAGGGGCACGTGCTCATCGACGGCGGCTTCGCGGAGTCGGGCCCGCAGATCGCGCGCAACATCGACAAGCTCGGGTTCAAGCTCGAGGACGTGAAGGTGCTGGTGGTTAGCCACGCGCATTTCGATCACGCCGGCGGTCTCTCCGAGCTGAAGCGGCGCACGGGAGCGCAGGTGGTCGCCAGCCGGGCCGACGCGGAGGCGATGGCGCGGGGAGGGAAGGGCGATCCGCAGTTCGGCGACTCGATCCCGTTCGCGCCCGTGTACGCCGATCGGATCGTGCAGGACGGCGGGGTGGTGCGGGTGGGGCCGACCGAGCTCGTCGCGCACGTGACACCCGGGCACACTCAGGGCTGCACCACCTGGACCACGGTCCAGCGGGAGGAGAACCAGCCGCTGCACGTCGTCTTCAACTGCAGCGTGAGCGTCCCGGACGAGTACCGGCTGCTCGGCAACCCCCGCTATCCTCGCGCGGTGGACGACTACGAGCGCAGCTTCCGCACCCTGCGCGCGCTGCCGTGCGACGTCCTGCTCGGGCCCCATGCGAGCTTCTTCCAGCAGGACGAGCGGCGGGCGCGCATGGCCGACGGCGCGCCGAATCCGTTCGTCGACCCGGCCGCCTGCGGCGCTTATCTCGACCGGAGCGAGCAGGCGTTCCGGGCGCACCTCGAGAAGGAACGCTCGGCGCCTCCTGCCGCCGCACCCGCCGACGCCCCCGCGCAGCCAAGCGCACCGCCCGCTCCGCCGCCCGTCAGCGCTTCGCGCCTCCGCTAGCCTTCCGGGAGCCCTGCCGCTCCTCGACACCGCACGGCGTCAAGCTTTGACTTTGCTGCCACTCTCTCGTACATTGCGCGCGCTTCGCCGCCTCCGCGGCGATTTACGTAATGTTTTCGCGGTACTGGGGAGCGCGGACGATGACGCCGGTGGAGGGGCTTTTCCTCGGGACGTACTTCTGCGTCCTCCTGGTCCTCTCGCTCTACGGCTCCCACCGGTACGTGATGGCGTACCTCTATTACAAGTACAAGGGCAACCTGCCCACGCCGGTCGGGCGCTTCGAGCAGCTGCCTCGCGTCACCATCCAGCTCCCGATCTTCAACGAGATGTACGTCGTCGAGCGCCTCATCCAGGCGGTGTGCGGGATCGATTACCCGCGCGACCGGCTGGACATCCAGGTGCTGGACGATTCGACCGACGAGACGCAGGGCATCGCCCGCGCGGCCGTCGAGCGGGCGCACCGCGCTGGGTACGACATCTCCTACCTGCATCGCGACCACCGCGACGGCTTCAAGGCGGGCGCGCTGCAGGACGGCCTGCGGCGGGCGCACGGCGAGTACGTGGCCGTGTTCGACGCCGACTTCGTGCCCGGGCGCGATTTCCTCTTGCGCAGCGTGCAGTTCTTCACCGATCCGCGCATCGGGATGGTGCAGGTCCGCTGGGAGCACCTGAACCGCGACTCCTCCCACCTGACGCAGGCCCAGGCCATCTTCCTCGACGGCCATTTCGTCATCGAGCACACGGCGCGCAACCGGAGCGGCCGGTTCTTCAACTTCAACGGCACCGCGGGTGTCTGGCGGCGCGCCACCATCGAGGACGCGGGCGGCTGGCAGCACGACACGCTGACCGAGGACCTGGACCTCTCCTACCGCGCCCAGCTCGCGGGCTGGCGCTTCGTCTACCTGCCCGAGGTGGTCTCCCCCGCCGAGGTGCCGGTGGAGATGAACGCTTTCAAGTCGCAGCAGCACCGCTGGGCGAAGGGGAGCATCCAGACGGCGCGCAAGCTCCTGCCGCGCATCTTGAAGAGCGATTTGCCGCGCGCCGTGAAGGTCGAGGCGTTCTTCCACCTCACCGCGAACCTGACCTATCCGCTGATGATCCTTCTCACGGTGCTGATGCCGGTGAGCATGGTGATCCGCTTCAAGCACGGCTGGTACGAGGTGCTGCTGCTCGACCTGCCGTTCTTCTGGACCGCCACCATGAGCGTGGTGATGTTCTACGTCGCCTCGCAGCGCGAGATCGGGATGCCGGTCTGGCATCGCCTCAAGTACCTGCCGTTCATCATGGCGCTCGGCATCGGCCTGTGCGTGAACCAGGCGAAGGCGGTGATCGAGGCGCTGGTCGGCTACGAGACGGGGTTCACGCGGACGCCCAAGATGGGGATCTCGGGCAAGGACCGCAGCTGGCTGAGCAAGAAGTACCGGGCGATGACCAGCCTGCAGCCGCTCCTGGAGCTGGCGCTCGGCGCGTACCTCACCAGCGCGATCTATTTCGCGCTCGACAAGGGCGTGTACTTCTCGCTCCCCTTCCTGCTGCTCTTCCAGTGGGGATTCATCTACGTCGGTCTGATGAGCCTGCTGCAGGGCCGGATGGCCGGTCTCTGGCGCATCCGGCGCCGACCTCCGCCGGAAGCGACCCCGGCCGTGGAGTAGCGCGCCCGCGGTGCTCTGGTAGGGTTGCTTTCGATGAAGGCGATGGTCCTCTGCGCCGGATTCGGCACCCGGCTCCGCCCGCTCACCGATCGCGTGCCCAAGCCGCTCGTTCCGCTCTGCGGCGTCCCATTGCTACGGTACAACTTCGCGCTGCTGCACAACGCCGGCGTGCGCGAAGTGGTCGTGAACACGCACCATCTCGCGGCCGAGATGGAGAAGGGCGCGCTGGAGGTCGGGCGCGAGGTCGGGCTGTCGGTGACGATCTCCCGTGAGGTCGGTCACATCCTGGGGACGGGGGGCGGGGTGCGCCGCGCCGCGCAACTCCTCGGGCCAGGGACGTTCCTCCTGCTGAACGGGGACATGTTGTTCGACGTGGATCTGGAGGCAGGGGTCGTGGCTCATCGCGCCGCCGGCGCGATGGCCACGATGGTGCTCGCTCCGTATCCGCGCGGCGCTTCCTACGGCGCGGTCGAGGTGAACCCCTCCTTCGACGTGCGGCGCATCGCGGGGCGGGGCGCCGGGGTGGAGCCTGGGCTGACGAAGATGCATTTCACCGGGGTGCACGTGCTCGAGAGCGAGGTGCTCTCGCGCCTGCCGGCCGAGGGCGAGAGCGACATCAACCGCACCGCGTACGTGCGACTCATCCACGAGGGCGCCAAGGTACTGGGCTGGCTGCAGAACGGCTACTGGGGCGACCTCGGCGCGCCGCGGTCCCTGCTGCGCGCCAACCTCGACGTGCTGGGCGGCAACGTTCCCTTGCAGCGCTTCCGCCCTCTCGCGGACCCCTTCGCCGGCACGCGCGAGATGGCGCCCGGCGTCCACGCGGATCCGCAGGCGATCATCGATCCGAGCGCGACCTTTACGGGCCCGGCGCTCGTGCACGCCGGCGCGGTGATCGGCCCGCGGGCCCAGATCGGCCCCGACGCGGTGGTCGGCACGGGCGTGCGCGTGGACGCGGGCGGCTCCGTGGTGCGGGCGGTCTGCTGGGCGGGCACCCACGTCGCGGCAGGGGAGCGGGTGCAGGACGCGATCGCGTCACCGGGCGTCAGGTTGGAGTGCTGAGCGAGCTGCGCGATTTTCAGTATGACCGGTACGGGAGCCGCTCGCGCTTCACCCAGTCCTGCACCGACGGCCGCTGCCACTGGGTCTCGGCAAAACGGCGCACGGCCGGCGGCAACTCGAACCCGTTCAGGTTGAGTCGCTGCAGCATGAATGCGAGGTCGGTGTCCGCCGCGCTCCACGGGGCGCCGAACAGCGAGGTGCGCCCCTCCGGAACCACGCCTTGCGCGAACGCCATCAGGCGGCGCGCCGCAGCCTGCGCCGCCGGGGAGAGGGGCTTCGTCGCGCGTTCGTAGAACATGGTCGTCGTCGGGCGCTCCTCGCGGATGGGCATCAGGTCGCTGCGTACCCAGGCCATGATCTGCCGGGCGCGGGAGCGGTCCCGCACCGACGTCGGCAGCGCGCGCGGCGTCCCGGGGAACGCGTCGTCCAGGTACTCGACGATCGCGCTCGACTCCGAGAGCGCGAAGTCACCGTGCTGAAGCATCGGCACCCGCCCCGTGAGCGACTTCTGCTGGTACTCGGGGCGGTGGTGGTCCTTGTCTGGCAGCGAGACCGCCCGCACTTCGAAGGGCAAGGCCTTCTCCTTGAGCGCGACGTAGCAGGAGAACGCGTACGGGCTGATCCAGAACGAATCGACGGCCAGCGTGAGCGCTGATTCGGGCATGCGCGGGGCTTACCACCGCGCGGGGCGCTGCGCCAC
>DASQBG010000250.1:0-2487 GCA_035635335.1 Myxococcales bacterium
GCTCGACGATCCCGAGGGCTTCTGGGGTGAGGTGGCGCAGGACGTCCACTGGACGAAGCGCTGGGACGAGGTCCTCGACCGGTCGAAGGCGCCCTTCTACCGCTGGTTTCGCGGCGGAGAGCTGAACACGTGCTTCAACGCCGTCGACCTGCACGTCGAGCAGGGCCGCGGCGAGCAGGCGGCGCTGATCTGGGACAGCCCGCTCGCCGGCGAGGTCCGCCGGATCACCTACCGCGAGCTGCGCGACGAGGTGGCCCGCTTCGCCGGTGCGCTCCGCGGCCAGGGCGTCCAGCGCGGGGACCGCGTCATCCTCTACATGCCGATGGTGCCGGAGGCGGTGGTGGCGATGCTGGCCTGCGCGCGCCTGGGCGCCATCCACTCGGTGGTGTTCGGCGGCTTCGCCTCGCACGAGCTGGCCGCCCGCATCGACCACGCTCAGCCCAAGCTGGTGGTGAGCGCTTCGTGCGGCATCGAACCGGGCCCGCGCATCGTCCCGTACAAGCCGCTCCTCGACAAGGCGCTCGAGCTTTCGAAGCACAAGCCCGAGCGGTGCATCATCCTGCAGCGGCCGCAGCAGCAGGCCCAGCTCGGCCCCCGGGACGTTTCATTCTCCGAGGCGTTGAAGGGCGCCGAGCCGGCGGAGTGCGTGCCGGTCGCGGCCACCGATCCGCTCTACATCCTCTACACCAGCGGCACGACGGGGAACCCGAAGGGCACCGTGCGCGACAACGGCGGCCACGCCGTGGCGCTCAAGTACTCGATGAAGGCCATGTACGGGGTGAAGGCGGGGGAGGTCTTCTGGGCCGCTTCCGACATCGGCTGGGTGGTCGGCCACTCGTACATCGTGTACGCGCCCTTGCTCGCGGGCTGCACCAGCATCCTCTACGAAGGAAAGCCGGTGGGCACGCCCGACCCGGGCGCGTTCTGGCGCGTCTGCTCGCAGCACGGGGTGAACGCCTTCTTCACCGCGCCCACCGCCTTCCGCGCCATCAAGCGCGACGATCCGGGCGGCGAGCACATCCGCAAGTACGACCTCTCGCGCCTGCGCACGCTGTTCCTCGCCGGCGAGCGCTGCGATCCGGACACCCTGCAGTGGGCGCAGCAGCGTCTCGGCATTCCGGTGATCGACCACTGGTGGCAGACGGAGACCGGCTGGGCGATCTGCGGCAACCCGGTGGGGCTGACCAGGTTCCCGGTGAAGCCCGGCTCGGCCACCAAGCCGATGCCCGGATACGACGTCCGGATCGTCGACGACGAGGGGCAGGAGGTCCCGGCCGGACGGACGGGGAGCATCGCCATCAAGCTTCCGCTCCCGCCCGGCACCCTGCCGACCCTGTGGAAGGACGACGCGGGCTACCAGCGCGCGTACCTGTCGCGCTTCCCCGGCCATTACCTGACCGGCGACGGCGGCTACAAGGATGCGGAAGGCTACTGCTTCGTGATGGGGCGCATCGACGACGTGATCAACGTCGCCGGCCACCGCCTCTCCACCGGGGCGATGGAGGAGGTGCTCGCCTCGCACCCGGACGTCGCCGAGTGCGCGGTGATCGGCGTGCAAGACGAGCTCAAGGGCGAGGTGCCGGTCGGGTTCGTGGTCTACAAGGCGGGAGTGCAGAAGCCCGAGGAGCAGGTGGTGCGCGAGCTGGTCGACCGGGTGCGCGATCGCATCGGCCCGGTGGCGTTCTTCAAGACGGCTAGCGTGGTCAAGCGCCTGCCCAAGACGCGATCGGGGAAAATCCTGCGCGGAACCATGCGTCGGATGGCCGACGGGCTGGAGGTGCGCGTGCCTCCCACCATCGACGACCCCGCCATCCTCGACGAGATTCGCGGCGTCCTGCGGAAACTGGGATATCCAAGGAAGGTGTGACGCACGCCGAACTCGCCGCGGCGATCCTCGCCGCGGCGTCTCAAGGGGCCGCCAATCCTGCCGATCACGTGGGCGTGCCTCTGCGCGCGCTGGTGGCCACGTCTGGCCTGTGCGCGGCGTTCGCCCTCGTGGTCCGGAGACTCCTCCCGTGGCTTCAGGCGCGCCGCGACCGCCAGGCCCGCGCGCTGCGCGAGGTGGCGCAGCGGGCCCGGCACGCGGCGGCGCAGGCACGCGACAGCATGGACCGGGTGCGGCTGCTGCTCGACTCCACCGTCGAAGCGATCTGCGGCCTCGACCTGGACGGCATGATCACCTTCTCCAATGCAGCCGCGCTGCGCATGCTGGGGCTCTCGGCGCCCGAGGAGCTGCTGGGGCGGAGCTTCTACGCGATGGCGCGGCTGCCGGGCGCCGACCAGGCGCTGCCCGCGGTCTGGATCGACGCCGCGATGCATACCTACGCTCGCCTCGAGCACGAGCTGCAGCTCGTGCGCGGCGACGGAATCCTGGTTCCGGTGCAGCACTCGGCGGCGGCCGTGCTCCGGGAGGGAAAGCTGGTCGGCCGCGTGGTGACCTTCCTGGACGTCACCGAGCGCAAGCGCGCCGAGGAGGCGCTGCGCGCC
>DASQBG010000251.1:0-22014 GCA_035635335.1 Myxococcales bacterium
TAGCCGATCGGATCGCGGTGCTCCGGCGCGGGAAGTTGGTGCAGGTGACCGCGGCATCTGAGACGTCGGCGACCCAGGTCGCCGAGGCGGCGATGAGTCGCCCCGAAGAATCGACCCCGACCGCGACGTCGACCGCGAGCCCGACCCCGACCTCGACCTCGAACGAGGGTGGCTCCGCTGGCGGAGCCACCACGTACTTTGCCGCGCCCGCGCGTGCGCCGGGGCGGCAAACCTCCACCTCGCCGCCGTGGCTGCTCGCCCGGGACCTGCGCTGCGAGTACGCGCGGGCGCGCCCTGCCCTGCGCGGCCTCTCCTTCCACGTCCGCGCCGGCGAGATCCTCGGCATCGCGGGCGTGGACGGCAACGGACAGACCGAGCTCGCAGAGGTGCTTGCCGGCCTGCGCCGCGCGCGCGGCGCGCTCCAGCTGGACGGCCACGATGGCCTGGCACCGCGCGGCTGGGCGCGCAACCCCGGCGAGGCACGAGCCAGTGGCATCGTCCACCTCCCGGAGGACCGCCGCGGCCGCGCGCTGTGCCTGCCGCTCACCGTCGAGGAGAACCTGTCGCTCGGGTGGCAGGCGAGGCGCCCGTACGCGCGCGGCGCGCTGATCGACGGCGCGGGACGGCGGCGCAAGGCCGTGGAGCTCATCGACGCGTTCCGGATCGGTCCGCCCGACCCGCTGGCGCGAGCCGCCGACCTGTCGGGCGGGAACCAGCAGAAGCTCGTCGCCGCGCGCGAGCTGTGCGGCGGGCCGCAGCCGCGCCTGGTGATCGCCGTGCAGCCGACCCGGGGTCTCGACGTGGGCGCCGCGCGGCGCGTGCACGGTGCGCTGCGCTCGTCCGCGAGCGGCGGCGCCGCGGTGTTGCTCGTCTCCCTCGATCTGGACGAGCTGCGCGCCGTCGCGGACCGGATCCTGGTGCTCTACGAAGGACGCGCCGCGGGCGAGGCGCCGCCCACCGCGAGCGACGAGTCGCTCGGCCGGCTCATGCTGGGCGAGACCGCATGACGCTGCGCGACCGTCTCTTCGGGCCCGCGCGCGAACCGCTCTGGGCGGCCTCGCTGGCGGTGGTGGCCGCGCTCGCCGTGTCGTTCCTCGTCGTCGCCGCCTCCGGGAAGAACGCCCCGCTGGGCTTCGCCCATTTGCTCCAAGGCGCGCTGGGCGGACCCGGACCGCTCGGCGAGACAGCCGTCAAGTCGGGCGTCCTGATCCTGACCGGCCTCTCCGTCGCCGTCGCGTTCACGGTCGGGCTCTTCAACATCGGGGGCGAAGGACAGCTCATCTGGGGCGCGCTGGCCGCGGCAGTCGTGGGGCGCGCGCTCGATCTACCCGCGCCCCTCCTCGTTCCCGCGTCGCTGCTCGCCGCAGCGGCGGCGGGCGCGGCGTGGGGCCTCCTGGCCGGGGTCCTCAAGGTCCACCGGGGCGTCCACGAAGTCATCTCGACGATCCTGCTCAACTGGATCGCCATCCACCTGGTGCACGGCTGGCTGGTCACCGGACCGCTCGCCGCGCGCGGATCCGGCAGCTCGATCAGCATGGCGGGAACCGAGCCGATCCGCACGGCCGCCTGGCTCCCGCGGCTGCTCCCTGGATCGCGCCTGGATCTCGGCCTTCCCATCGCGCTCGGCTGCGCGGCCGCGACCTGGTTCCTGCTCACGCGCACGCGGGCGGGCTTCGAGTGGCGCGCGGTCGGCGCCGGGGCCGGCGCCGCGGAGGCGAGCGGCATCCCGATCCGGCGGCGCGTCTGCGAAGCGATGGCGCTCTCGGGCGCGCTTTCGGGACTCGCGGGCGCCCTGCTCGTCTTGGGGACCGAGCACCGCTATCCGGGCATCTTCCGCACCGGGTATGGATTCGACGGCATCGCCGTGGCGCTGATCGGAGGCGGTACCGCCCCGGGTGTCGTGGCGGCCGGCGTCGTCTTCGGCGCGGTGCGCGCGGGCGCGACGCGGCTGCAGCTGATCGGGATCCATCCCAGCTTCGCCGAGCTGATCCAAGGCATCGCGGTGCTCCTCGTCGCCGCTCCGCGACTGTTCGCGCCGCTCCTGGTCCGTCTCCGCGCGCTGGCGCGTCCGCCAGGCGCTCCGCCGTGAACGCCGCCCTGTCCAGCGTGCTCGAGTTCGCGCCGCCCCTGGTGCTGGCGGCGCTCGGCGGAGTGCTCAGCGAACGCGCCGGCGTGGTGAACATCGGGCTGGAAGGGATGATGCGCTTCGGCGCCTTCGCCGCCGCGGTCGGCGCATTCTTCACCGGCTCGCCCTGGCTGGGGCTCGCCTGCGGCGCGCTCGCGGGCGCGGCCGCCGCGGGAGTGCACGCCGTCCTATCGCTGCGCTTCCGCGCCGACCAGGTGGTGAGCGGGATCGCGCTCAACCTGGTGGCGCTCGGCCTGACCACCTTCCTGCTCGAGGCGACGTTCGGCTCGTCCGGGGTGAGCCCGCCCGTACCGGCGCTGCCGCGCAACGCGGCCGGACACACGGTCCTTGCCTGGGTGGCGGTCGCGGTATCGCTCCTGCTGCATCTCGCGTTCGCGCGGACGCCGCTGGGCCTGCGGATCCGCGCAACCGGCGAGAACCCGCACGCCGCCGCGACCGCTGGCGTGCGGGTGTTGCGGCTCCGCGCGGGCTGCGTGCTCGGGAGCGGCGTGCTCGCCGGGCTCGGCGGAGCCGCGCTCTCGGTGGGCATCCTGGGGCAGTTCGACGCGCGCATGCCCGCCGGCCAGGGCTTCATGGCGCTCGCCGCGATGGTGTTCGGCCGCTGGACGCCGCTGGGCGCGGCGGGGGCCGCCTTCTTTTTCGCCGCCGGCGATGCGCTGCAGCGGCAGCTCTCCTTCTCGCTGCACGCCGCCGATCTGCGCCTGTCGGGCGTCTTCCTCGCGCTGCCCTACGCGCTCACCTTGCTGGTGCTCGCCGCCGGGGCGGGGCGCATCCGCGCTCCCGCCGCCGACGGCGTTCCCTACGATCCAGAGAGCAGATCCTGAAACCCTACAGGTGACGCGGCCGCCGCTTCGCCTGCTCGCGCTTCTCCGCGCGATCCTGGTCCGGCGACTTGCGTGGCGGCCTCAACGTGGTGCCGCTGGTGTTCGCCGTCGTCACGTTCCCGGTGAAGGTGGGCTCGAACCGTGCGTGCGTCGCCGCCTCGAATCCGGAAGCGAGCTTGATCAACGCCGGCTCGCTGAACGCGGTCCCGAGGAAGCTGATGCCCATCGGAAGGCCGAGGACGTTCGCCGCGGGCACGTTGATGATCGGATACCCCGGACCGCCCGCCAGCCCGGAGCTGGCGAAGAGGAAGTGATCCGAGAGGAGCAGGTCGGTCGTCCACGCGGGGCTGTCGGTCGGCGCCACGACCGCATCCAGGTTGAACTGGCTGAGCGCCGCGTCGATGCCGTCCGTGCCGGCCTTGTGGTCGATCGCCAGGGCCTGGTTGTAGGTCAGCCCCCCGAAGATGGGTTGAGGATTGTCGCCCGGATTGGGGCCGCTCGTGTCCAGGGCCTGGGCGAGCTCGAAGATCTCCTGGAAGAAGTAAGGCATCTCCTCGGCGGCGTGCGCGCTGTTGAACGCGATGGCGTCGGCCAGCGTCTTCCCTGCCATCGGAACACCGATGCGGGTGGCGAAGTACTTCTGCACGTCGAACTTGAAGTCGAATAGCAGCACCAGGAACTCGCCGTCGGCCGGGGCGAATTTGAAGCCCGATCCGTCGAGGTCCACGACCGTGGCACCGGCGTCCTTGATGGCCTGAATCGCCGCATCGAACGCCGCGACTACCTGCGGCGGGCCATTGTCGACGCCCTGGCGGGTCACGCCGACCCGCGCGCCGCGCAGGCCGTTCGGATCGAGGAACGCGGTGTAATCAGCCGGGAGCGGCGGGCGCGCGCGGCCCGTGCCCTGCCAGCCGAGCGGCACGCCGCTGGTCGCGGCGTCGCCCGTGTCCGGAGTGCGGCTGACGATCACGTTGAGCGCCGCCGCCGCGTCGGCGACGGTGCGCGCGTGCGGGCCCACCGTGTCCTGCGTGTGGGAGATGGGGACCACTCCCGCCCGGCTGATGAGCCCGATGGTCGGCTTGAGACCCACCACGCCGTTGACGTTCGCGGGGCAGACGATGCTGCCGTCGGTCTCGCTGCCGAGCCCGACCGCGGTGAAGTTGGCGGCGACCGACGCGCCCGACCCGGAGCTGGATCCGCACGCATTCCGGTCGAGCGAGTACGGATTGTGGCTGAGCCCGCCGCGGCCGGACCAGCCGCTGGTAGAGAAGAACGAGCGGAAGTTCGCCCATTCGCTCAGGTTCGTCTTTCCGAGGATGACCGCGCCTCCGGCCCGGAGCTTTCCGGCGACGGTCGAGTCGCGGACGGCCGGCTTTCCGGCGAGCGCGAACGATCCCGCGGTGGTCTGCATCTTGTCGCCAGTGTCGATGTTGTCCTTGAGCAGCACCGGGATGCCGTGCAGCGGGCCCAGCACCTTGCCCTTGCCGCGGAGAGTGTCGGCGTTCCGCGCGCTCGCCAGCGCATCCGGGTTGAGCTCGATGACCGAATTGACGCCGGGCCCGTTCTGGTCGAGCGCGAGGATGCGGTCGACGTAGTACTGCGTGAGCTGGACGGAGGTGAGTTGCCCGGCGGCCATCATCGCCTGCAGCTCCACCACCGTCTTCTCGTTGAGCTGCGTCGGCGCGCCGTTCTGCGCGCGCGCCGGCGAGGGTGCCGCCATCGCCGCTGCCACGGCGAGTGCGCCCGCGGCCATCAAGCGCGGGAAGTCCCGCCTTCCGACCCCGTTGGATTCGAAGCGTGACATCTCCGTGCCTCCATGCCCGCGCCGGACACCGGTCTGCCCCGGCCACCGGAAAACGCCCAGGCGAGCTCTTCGAACGTTTTTGTAAGGAGGGCGAGGGAAACCCCGTCCCCTGGAACTTGCGTCCGCGTTGTTAATTCGACTGTGGAAGTCTTGTCAATACACCGGAGGTCTTTCTCCTACCCCAGTGTTTTGCAACGCGAAATCGAGTAATTGCAAACACTTGGAAAGTGCGACGCAGTGCTCCGCGACGGTCAGCCCGGCCGCGTTGAGAGGTTCTCCCCCTCGAACTCGGCGAGCCGGTCGCGCCAGACCTGCGGCCAGGGCATGCTGCGGAAGGTCGCCATCTCCAGGCAGACCAGCACCGTCTGGGCGATCACGCAGCGCAGGCGCGTCTCCACGTTGTCGACGATGTACTCGATGCGGCAGCTGCGCGTGCCCAGGTACGCGGTGTGGACCCTGATCGAGAGCGGGTCGTCGAATCGAGCCGGAGCGAGGTACTCGATTGCCGCCTGGCGCACCACCGCCTGCACGGGCGTCCGCGTGCCGCCCTCGAGCAGGATGCCCAGGTAGCGCAGGTACTCGATGCGCCCGAGTTGCAGCAGGTTGAGCCAGGTGGCGTTTCCGACGATGCCCTGCGCGTCGACCTCGTCGTACCGCACGCGGTGCCCGTGGCTGAACCGGAACGCCGCGTCGATGGCCGAAGCGGCCTCGCTCACGCCGCGACCTGCGCCAGGAAGCTGCGGCCTCGCGGAGCTTTCACTCCGAAGTACTCCGCAACCGTCGCGCCCAGGTCCGCGAACGACTCCCGGACGCCGAGCCGGCTGCCATGCGTGCGCCGGGGAGAATAGGCGAGCACCGGCACCTGCTCGCGTGTGTGATCCGAGCCCGGGAAGGTGGGATCGTTGCCGTGATCGGCCGTGATCACCAGCACGTCGTCGGACCGGAGCGTGGAAGCGATGCCTGGAAGCGCCCGATCGATCTCCTCCATCGCGCGCGCGTAGCCCACCGGGTCGCGGCGATGTCCATAGAGCATGTCGGTGTCGACCAGGTTGACGAACAGGAGCGAGGGCCCGAGGTCGCCCAGCAGCTCCTCCGTCTTGCGCAGGCCGTCGGCGTTGCCCTCGGTGTGCACCGAGCGCGCGATTCCGCGGCCGTCATAGATGTCCGGGATCTTGCCCACCCCGACGACCTGAACGCCCGCCTGAGCCAGCAAGTCCAGCACGGTGCCCGGAGGCGGGGGCTGCGAGAAGTCCCGGCGGTTATAGGTGCGCACGAACTTGCCCGGCTCTCCGATGAACGGCCGCGCGATCACGCGCGCGATGCCGTACTTCGTGCCCACCGTTCGCGCCGCCTCGCACCACTTGTACAGGGTGGCGAGCGGCACCCTCTGCTCGTGCGCGGCGATCTGGAAGACCGAGTCCGCGCTCGTGTAGACGATCGGCCAGCCGGTCGCGAGGTGCTGTGGACCCAGCTCCTCGATGATCTCCGTTCCGCTGGCCGGCTTGTTCCCGAGGTACCCGGGCGCTCCGGAGAGCCGCAGCCATTCCTCCATCAGCTCGGGCGGAAAGCCGTGCGGGAAGGTGGCGAAGCCCTTCTCCAGCACCACTCCGACCATCTCCCAGTGACCGGTGGTGGTGTCCTTGCCGCGGGACAGCTCGGCCATGGTGCCGAAGCTGGCGCGAGGCGCGCGAGAGGGCGGGCAGCCGGCGATCTCGGTCAAGTTGCCGAGGCCCCAGCTCTCGAGCGTGGGGAGGTGGAGGCCGCCCACGCGACGCGCCATGTTCCCGAGCGTGTTCGCGCCTTCGTCGCCGTACTCGGCTGCGTCCGGGAGCGCCCCGGCGCCGCAGGAGTCGATCACCAGGATGACGAAACGGCCCACTCCTCCTCCGGCTCGCGGGTGGCTCAGTATGTTCCCCTGGTCGCCGGGCCGCCAGAGATGATCGCGACGCTGGCGGAGGCGCCGATGCGAGTGGCGCCCGCCTCGACCATCTTGCAGGCGTCGGCGGCGGTGCGGATTCCGCCGGACGCCTTCACGCCCATCTCGGGTCCGACCACCTGCCGGAGAAGGGCGACGTCCTCGGCCGTCGCGCCGCCCGGCCCGAATCCGGTGCTGGTCTGACGAACGCGGCGCCGGCGGCCTTGGCCAGCGCGGCGCCGATCACCTTCTCATCGCGGCTGAGCGCACAGGTCTCCAGGATGACCTTCACCGCGCGCGGGCTGGCGACCTCCACCACCGCCTCGATGTCCCGGAGCACCAGCGCGTAATCACCGCGGCGGAGCGCGTCCAGGTTGACCACCATGTCGAGCTCCTGCGCTCCGGCCGAGATCGCGCCGCGCGCTTCGCCGACCTTGGCTGTGGTCGGCCCGGTCCCGAGCGGGAAATCGACCACCGCGATCGGACGCGCGCTGCAGCCGGCCAGCAGGCGCGCGGCCAGCGCCACGTTCGCCGGCGTTACGCAGACGCCCGCGAACCCGTACCGGCGCGCTTCCTCGCACGCCCTCTCCACGTCGGCGGTGGTCGCTTCGGGCCGCAGCAGCGTGTGATCGATGAGCGGCGCGAGGTCGATCGGGTCCGGCATGAGGCGCGGTTGTTGTACTCTGCGGTCCCCGCCGGAGGCAACCGTGCACCGAGAGCTGTTCCGCCGCGCCGCGCAGCTCGCCGCCGAGTACCTGGAAGGTCTTCCCGCGAGGCCCGTGGGAGCGCGGGCCGCCCGCGAGGAGCTGATGGCGGCGCTCGGCGGACCGCTTCCCGATCGCGGCGAGGATCCAGTGGCCGCGCTGGAGCGATTCGCGCGCGCCATGGATCCCGGGCTGGTAGCGAATGCCGGCCCGCGCTACTTCGGGTTCGTGGTCGGCGCCGGATTGCCGGCGGCGATGGCGACCGAGTGGCTCGCCTCCGTCTGGAACCAGAACGTGTCGCTCAATGCGCTTTCGCCCGCCGGCGCCGCGGCCGAGGAGGTGGCGATCGGCTGGCTCCTGGAGCTGCTCGGCCTGCCGCGCGACTGCAGTCTGGGATTCGTCACTGGAGGGCAGACCGCGAACTTCACCTGCCTGCTCGCCGCGCGGAACGAGGTGTACCGGCGCGCCGGGTGGGACGTCGAGCGGGACGGCCTCGCCGGCGCGCCGCCGCTCCGGATCATCGCCGGAGCGGAGGCGCACGTCAGCCTCTTCGCGGCGCTCCGGATGCTCGGGTTCGGCACCGCGCGCGTCGAGTCCGTCGAGGCGGACGGGCAAGGGCGCATGAAGGCGGCCGAGCTGCGGCGCGTCCTCGCGGGGAACGGCAAGGGGCCGGCCATCGTGTGCGCCCAGGCGGGCAACGTGAACACCGGCGCGTTCGATCCGCTGGCGGAGATCGTCGAGGCGGCGCACGGAGCCGGTGCGTGGGTGCACGTCGACGGCGCGTTCGGCCTCTGGGCGGCGGCGAGCCCGCGACACCGCCACTTGGTCGCCGGCGCGGATCGAGCGGACTCCTGGGCGACCGACGGGCACAAGTGGCTCAACATCCCGTACGACTGCGGCATCGCGATCACCGCCCACCCTCGAGCGCACCGCGCTGCGACGACCGCGAGCGCGTCGTATCTCACGACTGCCGGCGGACCGGAGCGCAACCCGTTCGAGTGGGTTCCGGAGGCGTCGCGCCGCGGCCGCGCTTTCCCGGTCTACGTCGCCTTGAGGACGCTGGGTCGCGACGGCATCGCGGACCTCGTCGACCGCTGCTGCGCGCTCGCGGCGCGGATGGCTTCCGCGCTGGCGGCGGCCCCGGGTGTGCGCGTGCTCAACGAGGTGGTGCTGAACCAGGCGCTGGTCCGGTTCGGCGATTCGGACGAGAAGACGCGCGAGGTGATCGCGCGGGTGCAGCGCGACGGCACCTGCTGGGTCGGCGGGACCACCTGGAAGGGCATGCACGCGATGCGCATCTCGGTATCCGGGTGGAGCACGACCGAGCCGGATGCAGACGCCTCCGTTCAGGCAATGCTTCGCGCTGCGGGTTAGAATGCGTGTATGCGGTCGAAGCTGGAGATCACCTTCGAGCTGGATCGCCGATGGCGGCTGCTGAGGGGCGAGATGGAAGGCTCCAAGAGATCTGCGCTGATCGAGCTCGCGCGCATCCTCGCCGAAGCCGGCGTCCCTTACGCGGTGATCGGCGGTGTGGCGCTACAGATTCATCAGTCGGATCCGCGAACCACCATCGACATCGATCTGGCGGTGCTTGCTCGCGATCAGATTCCGCGCGAGCGCCTCCGGCAAGCCGGTTTCCGGATGACGGGGACGCTCGCGAATCCCGAGAATTGGATCGGCCCGGAGCAGACTCCGGTGCAGTTCACCGATGACGCGACGCTCGCGGCGGCGATCGGCCGAGCCGAAGAAATCGGCGTCGAGTCCGTCAAGCTGCGGGTCATCGGAAAATTCGACCTGCTCCGCGAGAAGCTACGGGCCGGATCAGATCCGGCCAGGCGGAGGTCGAAGAGGCTGCAGGACCTCGCCGACGCGCACGGTCTGGTGGAAGCACACGCGGCGCTCCTCGATCGGCTCACGGATGCCGAAAGGAAGATCCTCGAAACCGCCGGCTGATCACCATGCGACGAGGGGGGGGAGGCTCATGAAGATGGCCTCCACGTTGCCGCCGGTGCGCAGCCCGAAAAGCGTGCCGCGGTCGTAGATGAGGTTGAACTCGACGTAGCGCCCCCGCCAGCGGAGCTGCTGGGCACGGTCTTCGTCGGAATACGGAGTGGCGCGGCGGCGCTCGACCAGGGGAGCGTAGGCGGGCAGAAAGGCTTCGCCGACGTCGCGCAGGAACGACCAGCGCTCCTCGCCCCGCAGGTAGTCGAAGAAGATGCCGCCGACGCCGCGCTCGCTGCCGCGGTGGCCGATGAAGAAGTACTCCTTCGCCCACCGCGAGAAGCGGTCGTACAGCCGCTCTCCGTGCGCATTGCAGACCTTTTGCAGCACGCGGTGGAAGTGGCGCGTGTCCTCGGCGAACTCGCGGCAGGGAGTCAGGTCCATGCCGCCGCCGAACCACGAGACGTCGCCGGCCTCGAGGTAGCGGATGTTCATGTGAACGACGGGGACGAACGGGTTGCGGGGGTGGAGTACCAGGGAGACGCCGGTGGCGAAAAACGGCTTGCCGGCCAGCTCCGCGGGGGTGGGGGGTCGGATCCCAAGGCTCGCGTCCTCCTCTCGCCCTTTCGCCGCCGCCGTCCCTGTCCCCCTCGCTGTCGGTGTCGCTGTCGGGGTCGTCGCGTCCACCGCCTCCGGGTACTTCTCCCCCCACACTGCCGAGAAGTTGCAGCCCCCCTTCTCGAACACCTGCCCCCGCAGCTCGCTCATCTCGCCGCCGCCGCCACCCTCCCGCCGCCAGGGCTTGCGCTCGAAGTGGCCGCCGTCCAGCTCCTCGAGCCGGGCGCAGATCCGGTCCCGCAAGCCCCGGAAGAACTCCTGCGCCTCGTCGCGAAGCGTGCTCATGCCTTGCGGAACATCATGGCAGACCAGCTCTCGTCCAGCGACACCAGGCGCACCCCCTCGAACCCCTCCGGCTCCATCAGCTTCCGGAGCGAGTCGCGATTCAGGTCGGTGCCCAGCTTCTTCGACTTGGGATATGCGACCCAGAGGCGCGCGCCGGCGCCGAGCCGCGTGCGGGCCCGAGGCAGCGCCGCGGCGAGGTCCTTGGCGGCGGCGGCGTACAAGATCACGGCATCCGCCGTTCCCGCGCTCGTCTCGATGCCGCTGTAGAGCGGGCGCTGGTTCGCGGGCTCGCCGACCAGCGCCACCTTCATGCCCGGCTTGAGCAGGAGCTTCTTGCCCAGCGCGGACACGGCCTAGGCCTTGCCGACGGCCGCGGACACTTCGGCCGCGAAGTCCTTCGTCTCCTTCTCGAGGCCTTCGCCGAGAGCATAACGGGTGAAGCGGCGGACCTGGATGTTCTCGCCGATCACCGCGACGGCCGCGTTGATCTCGTCCAGGACGCTCCGCTTCCCCTCCGGATCCTTGAAGAAGGGCTGCTCGAGCAGGCATCCGGTGCCCACGTCCTTGAAGTACCGGTCGAGCTTGCCGGGGAGGATCTTGTCGATCATCGCCTCGGGCTTGCCCTGCTCGAGGAGCTGCGAGCGCTGGACGCTCTTCTCCCGATCGATGAGCTCCTGCGGGACGTCCTCGCGGCGTACGCATTGCGGGTTGCTCCAGGCGATCTGCATGGCCAGGTCCTTCACCAGCGCCTGGAACTTCTCGTTCCGCGCGGTGAAGTCGGTCTCGCAGTTCACCTCGACCAGCACGCCGACCTTGCCGCCCATGTGGATGTACGATCCCACGGCGCCCTCGGTGGCGGAGCGGCCGGCCTTCTTCTGCGCGGTCGCGAGCCCCTTCTTGCGCAGCCAGTCGATCGCCTTCTCCAGGTCGCCGCCGGCTTCCTGCAGCGCCTTCTTGCAGTCCATCATGCCCGCGCCGGTCTTCTCGCGCAGTTCCTTCACCATCGCCGACGTGATCTCGCCCATCTTGCTCACGCCTCCGGCTTTTCCTCGGCAGGCGCGGCGGCCTCGCCGTCGCTACCGCCGAGCTGCGGCTTGCGGACCACCTCGACCTCCGGTCCGCCCTCCCGCGAAACCACGGGCCGGCTGCTGCGCGGACCGCCGCGCCCCAGACCGCCCCGGCCGCCGCCGCGCTTGCCGCGCCGCTCGCTGGCCGAGTCCCGGTCCTCGCCCGCCTCGCCCTCGGCCGCTTGCGCCTCCTGGCCGCCGCCGTGCGCCTGGTACCGCGCCCTCCCCTCGATGCCCGCGTCGCCGATCTTGCTGCAGAAGAGCCGGATGGAGCGGATCGCGTCGTCGTTCCCCGGGATGACGTAGTCGATGCCCTCGGGGTCGCAGTTGGTGTCGACCAGCGCCACGATCGGGATGCCGAGCCGCATCGCCTCGTGCACCGCGATGTGCTCCTTCTTGGGATCGATCACGAACAGGCAGCCCGGCAGCCGCGACATCTCCTGGATGCCGCCCAGGTTCTTCTTCAGCTTCTCCATCTCGTTCTGCAGGATCGCCACTTCCTTCTTGGGCAGCTTCTCGAAGGTGCCGTCGCCGGCCATCTTCTCCAGCGTCTTCAGGCGATCGATGCCGCTCTTGATGGTCTTGAAGTTGGTGAGGGTGCCGCCCAGCCAGCGGTTCACCACGTAGAACTGGCCGGAGCGCGTCGCCTCCTCGACCACCGCGTCCTGCGCCTGCTTCTTGGTGCCCACGAACAGCACGGTGCCGCCGCGCGAGCAGACGTCGCTGACGAACTTGAACGCCTCGCGCGCCAGGCGGGCCGTCTTCTGCAGGTCGACGATGTAGATGCCGTTGCGGGCGCCGAAGATGTAGGGCTTCATCTTCGGGTTCCAGCGCTTCGTCTGGTGCCCGAAGTGCACGCCGGCCTCGAGCAGCTGGCGCATGGTGATGCCCTGCCCGGCCTGCATCGCCTGCTGCATGCCGGCGGGCGGCGATTCGGATGGACCTGCGGTCTGGACGTTCTCGGACATCGTTTTTTCTCCTCCACCTCCGTCGCGCCCACGGCAGGCCCCAGGGGGGAACCCTGCCCGGATCGGGAGGTGTGCGTAGTGGGTGTTGCGGACTTCTTCGAACCAAGCGGGCCCGCGCCGGAGCTTCCCTTTGCGGGGGCGCGGTTTTCTAGCAGGTTCGGCAGGCCGGCGCAACTCTGGCAGCAGGCCCGTCGCAGCGCCTAAGTGGCCAAGGATTCAAGGCGATTCGCCCCCCTGCTCGGAGGGCTTGCTTGACATCCCGCGGCGACCCCGCTAGGAGCTTGTGAATCGTGCCTCTCGCCTCCCACAAGTGCGCCTGTTGTCCCGGCACCGTCGAGTGCCGGGTGTGCGGGCCCGCCTGAGGCGAACAGTTCCCCTGACAGCCTAGGCCAGAAGCCCTCCTCCCGGGTCGCGGATTTGCGCGTTCCCTGTCAGTCCCGAGGAGCAGAAGGTCATGGCCGTCCCGTTCGTCGCACTGCCCGCCGCAGCATCCCTCTTCGGTGCCGAGGCCGCGCTGGTCGGCGCCGCCGTGGGACTCCTGGTCGGCCTCACCTCGATGGGCGCCGGCGCGCTGCTCACGCCCGCGCTGGTGCTGCTCCTGGGCGTGCCGCCGCGCATCGCGGTCGGCTCCGACGTGCTCATCGCCGGGGTGATGAAGCTGTTCGGCGGCGGCGCGTACGCCGTCCGCCGCGCGGTGCACTGGCCGACCGTTCTGCGGTTGCTCGTCGGCTCGGTGCCGGGCGCGCTGGCGGGACTGTGGCTCCTGCGCATGGTCCCGGACGGGAGCCTCGACGCGATCATCGCCCGACTGCTCGGCATCGCGATGCTCGCCAGCGGCGCGGTCTCGCTGGTGCGCTACCTGCGCCGGATGCCCGACGAGGCGGTCTCCTCGCCGAGCCCCGCCGGCGTCGCCGCCATCGGGTTCGCCACCGGCCTTCTGGTGAGCGTGACCACCGTGGGCAGCGGATCGATCCTCATCTTCGTCCTGGCGCGGTTCTTCCCGCTGCGCGCGCGCCAGCTCGTCGGAACGGATCTGGCGCACGCCTTCGTCCTCTCCGCGGTGGCGGCGGCCGGGCACGGGTGCGCGGGACGGCTCGATCCGGCGCTGGCCCTGGCGGTGCTGGCCGGCGCCGTGCCCGGAGTGATCGCGGGCGCCCTGCTCGCAGGCAAGGTCCCCGAGCGGTCGCTTCGCACCGCGCTGGCGACGATCGTCTTCACGGTGGGCGTCCGCTTCGTCGCCTTGCCCGCCGCCACCCGCAACGACGCCCCGGTCGCCCTCCGCGAGGTTTCCCGATGAGCCCGGCCGACATCGCCAGCGCGGCGGCCGAGCTGGAAGGCGCCCCGGCGGAGGAGGCGCTGCGCTGGGCGGCCGAGCGCTTCCCGGGGCGGGTCGGTTTCGCGACCGCCTTCGGCGCCGAGGGGTGCGTGCTGCTGGAGGCGATCGCCCGCGAGAAGCTCGCGATCGACGTCTTCACCCTCGACACCGGCCTGCTCTTCCCCGAGACGGTCGAGCTGTGGCACGAGCTGGAGCGCCGGTACGGCGTCCGCGTGCGCGGGGTCAGGCCCGCGCTCACCGTCGCCGAGCAGGCGCTCTTGCACGGGCCGGCCCTGTGGCAGCGCGCCCCGGATCTTTGCTGCGACCTGCGCAAGGTCGAGCCGCTGCGGATCGAGATGCTGCAGTTCGATGCCTGGATCAGCGCCATCCGGCGCGACCAGACGCCCGAGCGCGCCGGCGCCGGCGTGGTCGAGCGCGATCCCAGGTTCGGCCTCGTGAAGGTCAACCCGCTGGCCGCATGGTCCAGCGCCGACGTGTGGGCGCGCGTCCGCGAGCGCGACATCCCGACCAATCCGCTCCACCAGCGCGGCTACCCGAGCATCGGATGCGCGCCCTGCACGACGGCGGTGGGCGCCGGCGAGGACCCGCGCGCCGGGCGCTGGCGCACCTTCGCCAAGACCGAATGCGGTCTGCACGGCCGGTTCACCTCCAAATCCCCCAAGGAGTCCTGAGATGCCTTCGCTCGTCCAGCCGCACGGCGGCACCCTGATCGATCGAGTGGTCCCGCCCGCCGAGGCCGATGGATTCCGCGCCGCCGCGCGTTCCCTGCCGTCCCTGACGCTCGACGCGCGCGAGCTGGCCGACCTGGAGCTGATCGCCACGGGCGCGGCCAGCCCCCTCACCGGCTTCCTCGGCTCCGAGGACTACGAGAGCGTGCTCGCGCGCCTCCGGCTGGCCGACGGGACGGTGTGGCCGCTCCCGCTCACCCTCGCGGTGTCGGACCAGGACGCGGCCGGCCTCGAGCGCGGCTCGGCGGTCGCCCTGCGGGACGCCTCCGGCCACCTCGCCGGGACGCTCGTCGTGCGCGAGGTGTACCGGCGCGACCCGTTCGCAGAGGCCCGCGCCGTGTACCGCACGGAGGAGAGCGCCCACCCCGGCGTCGCGTATCTCCTCTCCCGGCCTGCGAATCTCGTGGCCGGCGAGGTGCGCGCGCTGCTCCCAGAGGACCCGCCGTTCGCGCGACACCGGCTGAGCCCCCGCGAGTTGCGAGCCCGCATCGCGGAGCGAGGATGGACACGGGTGGCCGGGTTCCAGACCCGCAACCCGATCCATCGGGCCCACGAGCACCTCACCAAGCTGGCGCTGGAGTTCACCGACGGCATCGTCATCCACCCGCTGGTGGGCGAGACCAAGGGCGACGACGTGCCCGCCGAGGTGCGCTTCCGCGCGTACGAGGCGCTGCTCGAGCGGTACTACCCGCGCGACCGCACGCTGCTCGCCGCGTTCCCGGCGGCGATGCGCTACGCCGGGCCGCGCGAGGCACTCTTCCACGCGCTGGTGCGCAAGAACTACGGCATCACGCATTTCATCGTCGGGCGCGACCACGCCGGAGTCGGGCGCTACTACGGGCCGCTCGAGGCTCAGGAGATCTTCGAGCAGTTCACCCCGGGCGAGCTGGGCGTGACGCCGCTGCGCTTCGAGGCGACCTTCTTCTGCCACGCGTGCGACATGCTCGCCTCGCCGCGCACCTGCCCTCACCCGGCCTCGGACCGGCTCGACCTCTCGGGCAGCCGCGTGCGCGAGATCCTGCGGGCCGGCGGGCACCTGCCGAGCGCATTCACCCGGCCCGAGGTGGCCGAGATCCTGCGCACGCACCTGGGCGCCGCGCCGAAGGGACGCGTCCTCCGGCGGCCGGGCGGCTTCATCCTCTGGTTCACCGGGCTGTCGGGCGCCGGCAAGAGCACGCTCGCCGAGAGAGTGCGCGACGTGCTCTCCGCCGAGCGGGCGGTGGAGATCCTCGACGGCGACGAGGTGCGCACCCACCTCTCCAAGGGCCTGGGCTTCTCGCGCGAGGACCGCGACACCAACATCCGGCGCATCGGCTTCGTCGCGCGGCTGCTCGCCCGCAACGGCGTGGTGGCCATCACGGCGGCCATCTCGCCGTACGCGGAGACGCGCGCGGAGATGCGCGAGCTGGCGGAGGCGGAAGGGATCCCCTTCGTCGAGGTGCACGCGGACGCTACCCTGGAGTCGCTCGTCCGGCGCGACGTGAAGGGTCTGTACCGGAAGGCGCTCGCGGGGGAGATCGCCCATTTCACGGGCGTGAGCGACCCGTATCAGCCCCCCGCGGCGCCCGAGGTGGTGGTGCACACCGACCGCGAGGAACCCGAGGCGAGCCTGGCGGCGATCGTCGGCTTCCTCGCCGAGCGCGGGTTGGCGGCCGCGCAGCGGAGGGCCGCATGAGCGTGCAGGTGTATCCGGTGTTCCTGCGCCTCGAGGGGAGGCGCGTGGTCCTGGTCGGAGGCGGCCGCGTCGCCGCCGGCAAGCTGCCGGGGCTGCTCGACGCGGGCGCGCGCGTCACCGTGGTGGCGCCGTCGATCCGTCCCGAGCTCGAGCGGCCGGGGGCGACGCTGCTCCGGCGCCCGTTCGCGCCGGGCGACCTCGACGGCGCGTTCTTCGCCATCGCCGCCGCGACGCCGGAGGTGAACCGGGCGGTGAATGCGGCCGCCGAGGAGCGCGGACTGTTCGTCAACGCGGTCGACGACGCCGCCAGCGCAACCGCGTTCCTGGGCGGAGTGGTGCGCCGGGGAGGTGTCACGGTGGCGGTGAGCACGGGCGGGCGGGCGCCCGCGCTGGCGGGCCTCTTGCGCGAAGCGCTCGAGGCGGTGCTGCCGCAGGATGTCGGCGCATGGGTCGAGCTCGGCGAGCAGGTCCGGGCGGGCTGGAAGGAGCGCGGGCTCCCGATTGGAGAGCGGAGGCCGCTGCTCCTGCGCGCGCTCCAGGACCTCTACGCCGCGAAGGAGGCGCGATGAGCCGCGGATTCGTCTCGCTGGTCGGCGCCGGGCCCGGCGATCCGGAGCTGCTGACGCTCCGGGCCGTGGCGCGCCTGCGCGAGGCCGACCTGGTGCTCTACGACGCGCTCGCGGGGCGGGAAGCGCTCAGCCTGGCCCCGCGGGCGAAGTGGTTCTACGTGGGCAAGCGCGCCCGGCGCCGCTCCATCGCGCAGGAGAGCATCGAGCGCTTGATGATCCGCGCCGCGCGGCGCGGCGAGCGCGTGGTGCGCCTCAAGTGCGGCGACCCGTTCGTGCTGGGCCGCGGCGGCGAGGAGGCGCTGGCCCTGGCGCGCGCGGGCATCGCGTACGAGGTGGTGCCCGGCGTCACCTCGGCGGTCGCGGCGCCGGCGCTGGCGGGCATTCCCGTCACTCACCGGGGCCTCTCCGCTGCGTTCGTGGTCGTGTCCGGCCACGCGGAGGAAGCGTACGCGCCGCTCCTGTCCACGCTGGCGCCCGGCACGGCCACGGTGGTCGTGCTGATGGGGCTCGCCAATCGCGCGCAGGTGGCGGCGCTGCTGCTCGCGCGCGGCTGGCCGGCGCGGACGCCCGCCGCGGTGGTGCTCGACGCGTCCCACGGATCGGCCGCGAGCTGGACGGGGACCCTCGCGGGCCTGGGTAGGTGCGCGCTGCCCGACGAGCGCCCGGAGTCCGCGGGCGTGCTCGTCGTCGGCGAGGTGGTGTCGCTGGCCGCGGCGATCGCGGCCGTCCCGCAGGAGCGCCGCAGCGCTCCCGCGGCCTGAGGAGGATCGGCCATGTCCGAGATGAACCACCCTAAGGCGCTCGGCTCTACCCGGCTGGGATTCGCCGACGAGGGCGAGCTCGACCGGTTCGTCGCCAAGCTCGAGGAGTTCGAGCGCGGCGAGCTCGCGCCCGACGCGTGGCGCGCCTTCCGCCTGGTGCACGGCGTGTACGGCCAGCGGCAGGACGGCCCGATGATGGTGCGGTGCAAGATCCCGCAGGGCGTGCTGACGCCGGAGCAACTGCTCGCGCTGGCCGAGGTGTCCGAGCGCTGGTCGAACGGCAAGGGACACATCACCACGCGGCAGAACGTGCAGTTCCACTTCATCAAGATGGAGGACGTCGAGGCGGTGGTGCGCCGCCTGGGAGCGGCGGGGCTCACCACGCGCGAGGCGTGCGGCAACTCGGTGCGCAACATCACCGGGTGTCCGTATGCCGGCGTCTCCGAGCAGGAGCCCTTCGACGTGACGCCGTACGCGGAAGCGATGACGCGGCACCTCTTGCGCGGCCCGCTCTCCTCCACCCTGCCTCGCAAGTTCAAGATCGCCTTCGGCGGCTGCTGCGGCGGGGACTGCGTCGGCGCCGGCTTCCACGACATCGGCTTCCTGGCGCGCGTGCGCGACGGCAGGCAGGGGTTCCGCGTGAGCATCGGCGGCGGCCTGTCGACCCTGCGGAGGGCGGGCTTCCTCGCGCACGAATTCCTGCCGGTGGAGCAGATCTTCGACGTGGCCGAGGCAGTGCTGCGCGTCTTCGACCGGACGGGCGATCGGAAGAACAAGGCCAAGGCGCGGCTCAAGTTCGTCATCGAGCGGCTCGGCGTGGAGGGGTTCCTGGCCGAGTACCGCAAGGAGCACGAGGCGATCGCGGCGCAGGGCGGGCGACCCCTGGGCGAGTTGCCTCCCGTGGCGATCCCGAGGCTGAAGCGCGCCTTCTTGCAGCCCGCCGGCCCGGGGTTCGACGCGTTCGTGGACAAGAACGTGCGCGCCCAGAAGCAGCGCGGGCAGGTGGCGGTCACCGTCCGCGTGACGCTCGGCGACCTGTCCACGGCGCAGCTCCGCGGGCTGGCGCAGATCGCGCGGGAGATGAGTGCCGAGGAGCAGCTGCGCACGACGGCGGAGCAAAACCTGGTAGTCCGGTTCATCGCCCGCGAGGCCCTGCCCGCCCTTCACGCGCGCCTGCAATCGCTCGGGCTCGCGCTCGCCGGGCCGCGCACCATCGGCGACGTGACGAGCTGCCCCGGCGCCATGTCCTGCAAGCTGGCCGTCACGCAGTCGCGCGGGCTCGCCGATCTGCTCTCGCGCCATCTCGAGGAGCACCCGGAGGTGGCCGCGCTGGCCGAGACGCTCTCCATCAAGGTGTCGGGCTGCCCCAACGGTTGCGGGCAGCACTACGTGGCGGGCATCGGCTTCCAGGGCTCGGTTCGCAAGATCGCCGGACGCCCGGTGCCGCAGTACCACGTCTTCCTCGGCGGCAAGTTCGACGGGTCTTCCTTCGGCCGGCTGGCGGTGAAGGTCCCTGCGCGGCGCGCTCCGCAGGCGCTCACGCGGCTGCTCGAGCTGTACGCCACGGAGAAGCAGTCCGGCGAAACGCCGGAGGACTACTTCGCCCGCGTCCCGCTACCCCGGGCGCAAGCCCTGCTGGCGGACCTCACCGACATGGCCGAATCCGAGGCCACCCCGGACGACTTCATCGACCTGGGCGAGAAACAATCCTTCCAGGTCGTCCTCCAGGAAGGCGAGTGCGCCGCCTAGCGGAAGAAGGACCAACAACGTTTCACGCGAAGCGTGGAAGGAAGGGATTCGGGGACACCATACGCAACCAGGTATGCCAACTCGGCCTAACCTGATGAACGGCGAGTTGCGTATGTATCCCCGAATCCCCGGTTAATCGAACCACGAGCCGGACCCGCCCTCTTTGGGCCAGAAAGAAAACCCAGCGCCCCGGCCGTCACAAACCCATCGAGTTTCGAGCACTCCTTCGGGATTCGGGGACACCATACGCAACCAGGTATGCCAACTCGGCCCGACCTGATGAACGGCGAGTTGCGTATGTATCGCTTGTTACCATGCGCACGGCACGCGCGCTCGCCTCCTCGCTCGATGTAAATCCCCCCTAACGGGGTGAACGGCGAGTTGGGGGGATTGGGGTGGGGATTTGGGCGCTCCATACGCAACCCAGTGTGCCAACTCGGCCTGACCCGAGTGAACCGCGACGGCAGATGAGCTCGTGAGCATCTCCAGCTGCTAACGAGCTACGGCTTCTCCCAGTACTTTTCTCCTTGGTCGCCGAGAAATTCGCCAAGCACCATGTCGCGTAACACTCGCAGGTTGGCACGGCGAGTTGCGTATGGTGTCCCCGAATCCCCCAACCGCGGTGGTGAGACCCACACCTTCACCAAGGTCGACAAGTTCGGGGGCGGCTTCGTGCCACTCCTCAATACGCTCTCGGGAAACCCGAACCCCGCGCCGGAGTGCGTGTCCAGCGCGGTCGGGGCCACGATCGTACCCGCGGGCGGGCGCCTGACCGTCACGGCCCCTGCGAGCGGCAGGGTCAAGTACCAATGCTGCATCCATCCCTGGATGCGCGCGGTGGGAACGGTAGAGCGGGACTGAGTTGCGTATGGTGTCCCCAATCCACGAAGCGTGGAAGGAAGGGAAGCGCGGAGGGATTCGTTCGTCTCAGCACGTGCTTCCGAGGAGACTCGCGAAAAGGAACTTCCGCGCTTTCAAATCTTCCGCGCTTCGCGTGAAACGCTTCTAGCCCGAACGAAGGCTAGTCTTGCGGGGCGGGGGCGCCTTCTTCGAGGGGGAGGTGGCACTTCTTGTATTTCTTGCCGCTGCCGCAGGGGCAGGGATCGTTGCGGCCGACGCGGGGGCCGGCGCGGGTCACGGTGCCTTGCTGGGCGCCGTCGCCGGCGCGTGGGGCGGGCGCTTCGCCGTGGGTCTCGACCGTGCGCGCAGCCCTGCGTTGAGGCATGGAGGGCAGGCTCGCGGAGGCCGCGCCCTGGACCGGCGCGCGGGTCGCCGTCTGCGCCACGGCCGGCTGCTGCACCGGCTCGATGCGCATGGTGGTGGCGATGATGCTGGAGGCGATGCGGCCCTTCATGATCTGGAAGAGCTCGAAGCCTTCCTTCTTGTACTCGATCTTCGGGTCCTTCTGGCCGTACCCGCGCAGATGGATGCCTTGTCGTAAGTGATCCATCTGCAGCAGGTGGTCCTTCCACAGCTGGTCGATGGCATAGAGGTACGAGTACTGCACGAACTCGCGGTACATGTCCCCGTAGCTTTCGAACTTGAACTTCAGCTTCTTCTCGACCACGTTGAAGATGTCGAGCTGCAACCTCTCGCGATCCGGCGCCGCGTCCTTGAGGTTGATGTCCACGCTGAACTGCTCTCGCACGCGCAGCGCCAGCGCGTCCGGCTCCCACTCCTCGCTCTTCGAGCGCGGCACCGCTTCCTCGACCATCTCGATGATCAGGTCCTCGATCAGGTCGTAGAGCTGCTCCTCCTGGTCGTTCCAGGAGACCATCTTCTCGTGGCGGGTCTTCTTCTTCGTCTTGGCGTCCTCGGTGAACCAGACCAGCGGGAAGCCCGCGCCCGCCGCCAGCACCTCCTTGCGCATCCCGTAGATGGTCTTGCGCTGCTGGTTCATCACGTCGTCGTATTCGAGCAGGTTCTTGCGGATGTCGAAGTTCTGCCCTTCGACGCGCTTCTGGGCGCCCTCGATGGCCTTGGTGAGCCAGGGGTGCTCGATGGGCTCGTTCTCCTGGACGCCGAACGTCTCCATCAGCTTCGAGATGCGGTCCGAGGCGAAGATCCGCATCAGGTCGTCCTCGAGCGACAGGTAGAACTTGGACGAGCCCGGGTCTCCCTGGCGGCCCCCGCGGCCGCGCAGCTGGTTGTCGATGCGTCGGGACTCGTGCCGCTCGGTGCCGAGGATGTGCAAACCGCCCACGCCGACCACTTCGTCATGCTCGGCGGAGCACTCGGCCCGGTAGCGCGACAGCGCCTCGTCGAAGCGCTGCTTCCACTCGCCGTGCACCCTGGCCAGCTCGGCCTCGACCTCGGCGGCCGTGACCGGAGCGAACTTGCCGTCCCCGCTTTCTTTCGCCTTCGCCACCCGCTCCTGGACCAGGCGGCCTTCGATCTCCTCCGCGTTGGGTTCCTGCCCCGCCTCGCGCTTGGCGAGGAACTCCGGATTGCCGCCCAGGAGGATGTCGGTGCCGCGTCCGGCCATGTTGGTCGAGATGGTGAGGCGCCCCTTGCGCCCCGCCTGCGCAACGATCTCCGCCTCGCGCTCGTGCTGCTTCGCGTTCAGCACGTCGTGCGGCACGTTGCGCTTCTTCAAGAGGCCGGAGAGCACCTCGCTCTTCGCGATGCTCACCGTGCCCACCAGCACCGGCTGCCCCTTCTTCCACTTCTCCTCGATCTCGTTGCAGACTGCGGTGAACTTCTCGCGCTCGGTCTTGTAGACCGTGTCCTGCTGGTCGGAACGGATGTTCTTCTTGTTGGTAGGGATCACCAGCACGTCGAGGCGGTAGATCTTGTTGAACTCCTCGGCCTCGGTGTCGGCGGTGCCGGTCATGCCGCACAGCTTGGTGTAGAGGCGGAAGTAGTTCTGGAAGGAGACCGTCGCCAGCGTCTGGTTCTCGTTCTCGATCTTGACGTTCTCCTTC
>DASQBG010000252.1:0-19170 GCA_035635335.1 Myxococcales bacterium
ACGCGGGTCAGAACGCTCTCTCATCGCGAGCGACCGGGTACGCCGAAGCACGGTCGAAGCACGGTCAGCGATACTGAAGCGATTCAAGCGCCAGAAGACCCGTGCGGTTCCGAGTGCTTGTTGGTGCCCAGGGGCGGAATCGAACCACCGACACGGGGATTTTCAGTCCCCTGCTCTACCAACTGAGCTACCTGGGCTTGCCGGGGCGGGTCTGTATGCCGCAGACCACCTGCTTGGTCAAGGACTTCGCCCCGGGTGGCCGGCCCCGCCGGACGGGGAGTCAGGCTACTCTAGGGCAGCGTGAACAAGTCCAGGCGCACACTCCGGACGGTGCTCGCGGTGGTGTGCGTCATCGCCGTCGCGGGCGTCGGCCTGTTGGATTACGTCACCGGCCCCTGGATGTCGTTCGCGCTGTTCTACGTGGTGCCCGTGCTCGTGGCCGCCTGGTGGCTGGGGCGCGGGCCGGCGCTCGCGGCGGGGCTGGCGGCCGGCATCTTCTGGTTCGTGGCCGAGGCGTGGGGCCACCGCGGCGAGCCGACCCGCGTGCTGCTGTGGAACTCCATCAGCCGGCTGCTCATGTTGCTCGCCATGGGCGCCATGACGGCGCGCATCCGCGACGACCAGCAGCGGCTGCGCGGGGCCAACCGTCGCCTGGCCGAGCTGCTCGGAGACGCCGAGCGCCTCGCGCGCACGGATGCGCTCACCGGGCTGGCCAATGGGCGCGCGTTCACCGAGCGCCTGCGGCAGGAGGTGGCGCGGGCGCAGCGCGACGGCTCCCCGCTGTGCCTGGGCTACGTGGACGTCGATAACTTGAAGAGCATCAACGACGCCCACGGACACGCCGCCGGAGACGAGCTGCTCCGCGAAGTGGCCCGGGCCATCCGCCAGTCGGTGCGCACGAGCGACGTGGCGGCGCGGCTGGGCGGCGACGAGTTCGCCATCCTGTTCGTGGGGATGCGGCAGGAAGCCGCGGAAGCCGCGGCCCGGCGTCTTCTCGAGCGCATGAAGCAGCTCGACGAGCTGCACCCGGGCCTCCACCTGGGCGCGAGCATCGGAGTGGCGATGTACGGCGCCCCTCCGGAGTCCGCCGAGGAAATGATCCGCGCGGCCGATGCGGCGATGTACGAGGCCAAGCAGCGCGGCAAGGGACGCGTCGTGCTGTGGGAGGCGCCCCCAGCGGACGCGGCGGCGCCGGCGCGGCACTGACGGATATCCGTCTGGGGTGAATGTCGACGCCACCGGGGAGGTCGACTATGCTGCGCCGCCCTCTGACGCCCGAGGTGGAGGACACAAGGCATGCCCGTTGCGCTTTCCCTGCTGCTCGCCCTCGCCGCCGCCCCGGAGCGGAGTGCCCCGGTGAGGCCCGCTCCCGCCGGCGCGCCCGCCAAGGCGTTCCCGTTCCCGACCGAGACGCACACGCTGCCGAACGGGCTGCGGCTGGTGCTCATCCCGTACGACTCGCCGGGCCTGGTCGCCTACTACACGCTGATGCGGGTCGGCAGCCGCAACGAGCCCGAAGCGGGGCGCTCCGGTTACGCGCACTTCTTCGAGCACATGATGTTCCGCGGCACGAAGAAGCACCCGGCCGACGACTACAACGCCACCGTCACGCGGCTGGGCCTCGACACGAACGCGTACACGGACCTCGACCTCACCGTCTACCACCTCTACGGGCCCGCCAAGGCGTTGCCCACCATCATCGACTACGAGTCCGACCGCTTCCAGAACCTCGAGTACAGCGAGGCCCAGTTCAAGACCGAGGCCGGCGCCATCCTGGGCGAGTACGCGAAGAGCGCCTCGGACCCCGAGGAGAAGATGTCCGAGGTGATGCACGACACCGCCTTCAACCGCCACACCTACAAGCACACCACCATCGGCTTCCTGCCGGACATCAAGGCGATGCCGAGCGGGTTCGAATACTCGCGCGAGTTCTTCCGCCGCTATTACACGCCGGACAACGCGACTGTCGTGGTGGTCGGCGACTTCGACAAGGCGGACACGCTCGGCCGCCTCACCAGCGCGTACTCCTTTTGGAAGGGGAAGCTCGATCCGTCGCCCGTCCCTCGCGAGCCGCGGCAGAACTCCAGCCGCCGGGCGACCGTGGCGTGGAAGGCGCCCACGATCCCGCGGTTGTACATGGCCTGGCACGGGCGCGGGTCGGACGACGTCCACGCCGCCGCGATCCAGGCCGTGCTCTCGCCCTACCTCTTCGGCGAGACCAGCGCGGTCTACCAGGAGCTGGTGCTGAAGCGGCAGATCGTCGACAGCATCTCGGCGCAGGACGGCGTGAACCGCGACCCGTTCCTGCTGGGCGCGTTGCTCCGCGTGAAAGAGGAGAAGAACCTGCGCCCGGCCGAGCTGGTGGTGCTGCGCGAGGTGTCCAACCTGGCGCGCGGCCGCGTCGACGCCTCGCGGCTCGCGGCGATCAAGTCCAACGTCCGCTACTCCATCGTCGCCGTGCTCGACAAGCCCGACTCCATCGCGAATGCCCTGGTGCACTTCGCCTCGCTCACGGGCGACCTCGATTACCTGAATGCGCTGGCCCGCGAGATCGAGACGCTCACGCCCGCCATGCTGCAGGAATTCGCCAAGCGCGCCTTCCTCGACGCGAACCGGACGACGGTCACGCTGACCTCGCAGGCGGCGCGCGCGCAGCGCAAGCCCGCGGCCAAGACCGCCAAGGGGGGTGGCCGGTGAGGCGCGCCGCCCTTGCGCTGGTCGCAGCCGCGCTCGCTTGCAGCCACGCGGAGGACCGGGTGAAGCCCTCTTCGAGCTCGCAGGCGGCGGGCTCGACCGAGGCTGCACCGCAGGACCCGGCCGGCGGCAAGAGCGAGCGCTCCGGCGCCTTGACCGCCAATCCGCGATCCAGGGTGGGCGGAGAGGGAACCGAGCACCCCCCGCCGGGCTCGCCGGCAGACGTGCGCACGGCAGCGGAGTCGCCGGCCGCCGCCGCGAACGAAGTGCGCGTCCTCGCGCTCCCTCCGAGCCAGAAGCCGATGGTGACCGTCGCCCTGCGCTTCAGCAGCGGCGCCGTGGACGACCCCAACGGCCAGGCGGGCATCACCTCGCTCGCCGCGCGCGTGATGTCCGAAGGCGGGACGGAATCCCTCGACGCCAGGTCGCTGCTCGTCGCCCTCTTCCCGATGGCGACGTCGATCGATGCGCGGGTGGACAAGGAGCTGACCACTTTCTCCGCGACGGTCCACCGGGAAAATCTTGAGAAGCTCCTGCCCATCCTGCTGGACGTCGTGGCGCACCCGCGCTGGGACCCGCGCGAGTTCACGCGCCTGCGCGACGCCGCGGTGATCGACGTCGAGAAGCGGTTGCGGCAGGGCGACGACGAGAACCTGGGGAAGGAAGCGCTGGGGGAGCTGATCTACCGCGGGCACCCGTACGGGCGGCTGACCGGGGGCCACGTCGCAGATCTCAAGACGCTGACCCTCGAGGACGTGAAGGCGCACGCCGCCAAGGTCTTCACCGCCGACCGGCTCACGGTGGGAATCGCCGGCGGCTACCCCCAGGGCCTGCCGGAGCGCGTGACCGCGGCCCTCGCCGGGCTACCCAAGGCGGGGCCGGAGCACGCGGCCATCGCGCAGCAGCAGCCGCACGGACCGCGGTACCTCCTGATCGAGAAGCAGGGCGAGGCGACCGCCATCTCCTGCGGGTTCCCCTGGCAGCTCTCGCACAAGGATCCCGACTGGGCCGCCCTGTCCGTCGCGCGCAGCGCGTTCGGCGAGCACCGCCAGTTCAACGGGCGGCTCATGCAGCGGCTGCGCGAGCAGCGCGGGCTCAACTACGGGGACTACGCGTACATCGAGCATTTCCAGCAGCAGGGCGGGAACGCCGCCACCGCGCAGCTCGGGCGCGCGCGCCACCAGCAGGAGCTCACCGTCTGGCTTCGGCCGGTGCAGAACGAAAACCGGTTGTTCGCCCTGCGCGCCGCGCTCCACGAGCTGTCGCGCAGCCTCGAGGCCGACCCGTTCACCGAGGACGAGGTGCAGCAGACGAAGGGTTTCCTCGACGGCTATCTCCTCCTCTTCGACCAGACCGACGCGCGCAAGCTGGGGTACGCGCTGGACGGCGACTTCCTGCGTGAGCCGGACTTCTTGCAGAAGTGGCGCGCGGCCGTGCGCGAGGTGAGCGCGGCGGGCGTGAACGCCGCTTGGAAGAAGTGGGTCAAGCCGGATGCCCTCGAATGCGTGCTGCTCGGTCCCGGGATGGACGAGGTCAAGCGCGCGCTGCTTTCCGATGCCGAGACCCCGATGCGCTACCAGAAGGACGCGCAGGGGAACGTCCCGGAAAAGCCCGCCGCGCTGCTGGAGGCGGACCGCGCCGTGAACCGCACCTCGTTCGGAGCGCGCGGCGACCAGGACGTGGTGATCGTCCCGGTCGACAAGATGTTCGAGTAATTCCGGCGGCCCTAATTCAGCGCGGTGGTCGTCCGGTGGGTCACGCGGGCCTGCGCGACCGCGCGGCGCTTGCTCGCCTTCTCCTGCTGCTTCTTCTGCTGCGCCATGGCCAGCCGGTGGATCTCCTGGACGTGCTCGTCGGCGACCTGGCAGGCGATCTGTGACGTCTGGCCGTGCCGCTGCTCCAGCGCGCCGTACATGGCCAGCTTCGACCCTTCGTCGTGCAGGTCGGCTTCCATCTGATCGAGCTTGGCGAGCATCCGCGCGGACCGCTCCAGCGCCTCCGAGGCCCGCGGCGCGGCCGCCTCCTTCGCGCACGCCGCCAAGAGCATCGTCACCCCCAACCCGAGTACCCGGCGCCCCATGGCCCCCTCCACGCCCGGTAGGGTGGGGAGCGGCCGTCGCCGCGGCAAGATGTGTGGAAAAAATTGCTCAGGTACGCGGGATCGCCTTGAGCACGGCCTTGCCGGCCTTGATCACGACCTTGAACTCGATGTTCCGCGCCTTGTGACGCGCCATCAGCTCGGGCACTTGTGCGCGGATGCGGCTGGCGATCGCATCGTAGTTGAGTCCGCTGGTCGACTCTCCGGTGCGCTGACGCGCGACCAGATAGGTATCGTACAGCTTGCGGATCATCTGATCCGAGAGCTGCGGCGAGGAGGGCGAGGGCGCCGCCTCGGCCGGCTTCTGCCCGGCGCCCCGGCGCGCATCGCGGAGTTTCGCCTTGAACACGTCGCGCTTGTAGGTACCCTCTTCGATCTCGCGCAGCGTGCGGTCCCACATCCGCTCGAAGGAGATCAGCTTCGCGAACATGGTCTGGATGCGGAACTTGAGCGCGGTGTTCCTCACCTGCGTCGTCTTGAGCAGCCGCATCTTCTCGGAGACCTGGCGGCGCTGCGCGTCGGGCGGGCGGCGGTCGATGCCGAGGAAGTACTTCTCGTAGAGGACCTGCAGGCCGGTCATGGCCTCCTCGAGCTGGTCGAGGTCTTCCGCCAGCTTCTCCTGCGGAAGCTGCTGGGTCCCGGTGGCGGCAGGCACGGGCCGACTCTACCAACGAGCGGGGCGACTGCGCAGCGTGCGCGAAGGTGCGTGGTCAGGCCGCGGCAGGCTCCGCCCTCCCACCCGCCCGCCGGCCCAGCGTGACGTAGAGGGCGACTCCGAGGACGAAAATCGCCACGCTGATCAGCTCGCTAGTGGAGAGGTTCCACCAGGCGCCGCGGGCCAGCGGACCGAGGAAGTTGAACACGCGCCCGCGCTCCTCGTCGCCGCGCATGGTCTCGATCAGCGCGCGCAGCGGCGCGTAGAGCACCAGGTACAGGGCGAGCAGCTCGCCGTGGAAGCGCTTGCGCGTGCGCCAGAGCGTGAGCGCCACGAAGATGCCCAGTTCGCCGATCGCCTCGTAGAGCTGGGTGGGATGGATGGGCAGGGTGCGCGCCGCGCCGAACTGGATGACGTGGTTCGCCAGCTGGCTCTGGTAGGCGAGCGACTCGGGCGGAAACTGCGCCGCCCAGGGCAGGTGCGGGTCGCACGCCGCTCCCCAACAGCAGCCCGCAGCGAAGCATCCCAGCCGGCCGATGGCGTGGCCGATGGCCACCGAGGGGATGATCGCGTCGGCATAGGGGAAGAACGACATCCGGTGCCGGCGCATGTACCAGATGGACACCAGCACCGCGCCGATGAAGCCGCCGTAGAAGACCAGGCCGCCCTTCCAGAAGGCGAAGATGCTGCCCGGGTCGTGCGCGTAGTCGTCCCAGTTGACGACGATGAACAGCACGCGCGAGCCCACCATCGCGGCGAGCAGGATCCAGAAACAGAGATCCATCACGCGCTCGCGGTCCAGCCCGGCGCGCCGCGCAGCGCGGCCGGCGAGCTGCATGGCGACCAGGAAGGCGGTCGCGATCAACAGACCGTAGGTGTGCAGCGGGATCGCCAGCGGGCGGCTGAGGTGGAGGAGGTCGTTGTTCCCCGGTTCGCCGAGCATGCGGACGGCGAGGAAAAGGACGACCGCCGTCCCGCCCGTCCACAAGGCGCCGGCCTGGAGCGCCTTCTTCCACGGATCGCCGGCGACCCGCGCCCCACGCGCCTGCCAGGCGCCCGAGAGCAGGGCCAGCACGGCGGCCGCCAGCGGCGCCCACGAGGGTTGCAGCATCACGGTGAAAAGCACTGGGAGCATCGTCTCTTCCTAACCTGCCGTCACGCGGAAGGCTTCCCCACGCCGCGCGCCGCCGACTTCCTCGCGAACAGCATCTCGAGGACGAGCATCACCAGCCCGACGGTGATGGCGCTGTCGGCAACGTTGAAGGTGGGCCAATGGAGCGAGGGCCTCTGCCAGAATGGATCGGCCAGGTGCCAGTCGATGAAGTCGATCACGTACCCCCGAAGCACCCGGCAGATGGCGTTCCCCAGCGCGCCTCCCAGCACCAGCGCGAGGGCGACCTGGAGGTAGCGGTGCTCGGTGGCGAGCTTGCGGTAGTAGCTCAAGATGAAGACCACCGCCGCGATGCTGATCAGGTGGAAGAACGGGACCCGGAACTTCTCGCCCGAGCGGGAGAGGAAACCCCAGGCCGCGCCGCGGTTCTGCGTGTACTGGAATTGCCAGAAGTTCCGGACGACCTGGATCTGGCGCCCGTCCGACAGGCCGCGCTCGAGCAGGTCTTTCTGGGTGAGGAACGCCTTGATCTTGTCGGGCAGCGTGCGCGCCCGCGCGGCCTGGAAAGCGTAGGTCAGGTGCTCGACGGCGAGGTACTTGGTGACCTGGTCGGCGATCAGCACGGTGCCGGAGATCAGCACGAGCAAGGTCCACTTTCCCAGCGGGTTGCTCACTGCGGCTCTCCCGAGGTGGCGCGCTTGCAGCGCCGGCACAGCGCGGGCGAGCCCGAGACCTCGGCCAGCGCGCGCCAGCAGCGCTCGCAGGAGGGATGCGGGCTGCGCCTCACTTCCGCCGAGAGCGCCTCGCCGCCCTCGATCCGCACGGTCGCGGAGAGGAACAGGTCGGCGAGCTGCGCCTCGTATTTCTCCGCCACCTCGCGCAGGACGGCCGGCTCGCGCGGCACGCGCAGCACGACGTCCGCCTCGGTGGCCTTGCCGATCTCCTTCGCCACCCGCTTCGCCTCGAGGGCCTCGTTGACCACGCGCCGGAAGGCGGCCAGGTGCCGGAACTCCTCCTCGAGCGCGTCGTCGGCCAGCTGCGGCTCGGGCGCGGGCAGGCCGGCGAGGAACACCGACGCGACCTTCTCGCCGGGCAGGTGGTGCCAGACCTCCTCGGTGGTGAAGGACGCGATCGGCGCGAGCAGCCGGCAGAGATCGCGGCAGACGCGGTACAGGACCGTCTGCGCCGCGCGCCGCGCTGGCCAGCCCGCCGCGGAGCAGTAGGTGCGGTCCTTCAGGACGTCGAAGTAGAACGCCGAAAGGTCGGTGGCGCTCAGCTCCAGGGTGGCGTGGTAGACGCGGTGGAACTCGTATTGCTCGTAGGCGCGCGCGACGCCCGCGCGGTAGCGCTCCAGCCGGGACAAGGCCCACCGGTCGATTGGCTCGAGGAGGCCCTCTGCCACCGCGTCGCGCGAGGGATCGAAGTCGTAGAGCTGCGACAGGCAATAGCGCAGGGTATTGCGGATCTTGCGGTACCCCTCGCTCAGGGTCTCGAGGATCTTCTCCGAGAGGCGCACTTCGTCGCGGTAGTCGCTCGACGCGACCCACAGCCGGACGATCTCGGCGCCGTACTTCTTGATGGTGTGCTGCGGGTCGACGTAGTTGCCGAGCGACTTGCTCATCTTGCGGCCGTCCTCGCCCACGACGAACCCGTGGGTCACGCAAGCGCGGTACGGCGACTCGCCGCGGTTGGCGACCGCGATGGTCAGCGAGGAGTTGAACCAGCCGCGGTGCTGGTCGGAGCCTTCCAGGTAGAGGTCGGCGGGGAAGCGCAGGTCGGGCCAACGGCCGCTGGCGAGCACCGCCGCCCACGACGAGCCCGAGTCGAACCAGACGTCGAGGATGTCCGTCTCCTTCTCGAACTCCGTGCCCTGGCACTTCGGGCAGCGGGTGCCGCGCGGGAGCAGCTCGGAGAGCGCCTTGTCGAACCAGGCATCGGCGCCGTGCTGCTCGAAGATGCGCGCGACGTGCTCCATCGCGTCGGGCGAGACGAGCGGCTCGCGGTCGGTCACGCAGTACGCGACCGGGATGGGCACGCCCCAGCTCCGCTGCCGGGACACGCACCAGTCGGGCCGGTTCTCCACCATGCCCCGGATGCGCTCCTTGCCCCAGGCGGGGATCCACCCACCCGCCGCCGCGATCCGGTCGATGGCCTCGAGCGCGGCCTTGCGGATGGTGGTCCCGCCGATGTCCACGTCCATCCCGATCCACCACTGGTCGGTGGCGCGGAAGATGACCGGCTGCTTGCACCGCCAGCAGTGCGGGTAGCTATGGCGGATCTCGAACGCCAGCCCGCCGGCGTTGAGCAGCGCCCCCGCCTCTCGCAGCTTGTCCACGATGGCGGGATTGGCGTCGAAGACGTTCTTGCCCTCGAGCCCGAGGTCCGCGTCCGCGGTGAAGCGGCCGCGTTCGTCGACGGGGGCCCAGATGGGCAGCCCGTACTTGACGCCGATCTGGAAGTCGTCCTCGCCGTGTCCCGGCGCGGTGTGCACCAGGCCGGTGCCCGCCTCGGTGGTGGCGTGCGAGCCCAGCACGACCCGGCCGACGCGCTCGATGAGCGGGTGGTGGTACGTCACCCCGTCGAGGTCCTCTCCGGAGAAGTGCGCCAGCACCTTCCGCGGGTCCTTCAGCCGCGGGACGCGCCCCGCGCCCTGCGCCGCGCCCAGGAGCGTGTCCGGATTGCCGCCGCCCTGCTCCACCTCCTGCGGCGCGCAGGCAGCCAGGAACTGCGCCAGGAGGTCCTTGGCGACCACTACGGCGCGGTCGCCCAGATCGTAGGCGACGTACTCGATCTCGGGGTTGGCCACGATGGCCATGTTCGCCGGCAGGGTCCACGGAGTGGTCGTCCAGATGGCCAGCGCGAGCGGATGTCCCTTGAGCGCGTGGGCCATCTTGTAGAGCTTGGTCCCGTCGAGCACGCGGAAGGCGACGTAGATCGACGGGCTGGTCTTCTCCGCGTACTCGACCTCCGCCTCGGCCAGGGCCGTGCGGTCGCGCGGGCACCAGTGCACCGGCCGCTTGCGCCGGTAGAGAGCGCCCTTGCGCGCGATCGCGGCGAGCTGCCGCACGATCTCGGCCTCGTACCGGTAGTCCATGGTGAGGTACGGATCGTCCCAGCGCGCCAGGATGCCGAGGCGCAGGAACCCGCCCCGCTGCACCTCGACCTGCTCCTCGGCGAACTTCCGGCACGCGCGGCGGAAGTCGCTCGCGCTCATGTCCCGCTTCTTCGGCCCGAGCTGTTTGTCGACCTGCAGCTCGATGGGCAGGCCGTGGCAGTCCCAGCCCGGAACGAAGTCCGCGAGCTTGCCGCTCATCGAGGCGTGCTTCACCACGATGTCCTTGAGGATCTTGTTGAGGAAGTGGCCCAGGTGGATCGGGCCGTTGGCGTACGGCGGGCCGTCGTGGAAGACGAACTTCTCGCGGCCAGCGTTCTTGCGCAGGATCTGCTCGTACACCTTGCCTTCCAGCCAGGCCTTGACCTGCGCGGGCTCGCGCTCCGCGAGCTGCGCGCGCATGGGAAAGCCCGTCCTGGGCAGGTTGACCGTGTCCTTGAGGTCCATGGCGGAAAGAGCGGACGAGTAGCAGCAAGGGGCCGGTCCTGCAACCGGATCGGCGCCCGTTCCACTCGACGCCGCGGCGCGTTGTCGCCTATGCTGCGCGCCCTCGCAAGGAGCGCTCGATGGCCGTTCCCGCTCGCCAGATGTCCGCCTCCGGCGTCGAGGTGCGTCCCGTCCAAGGCAAGAAGGACGTGGAGATCTTCCTGCGGGTGCCGTGGTCGCTGGGCATGAAGGAGGATCCGAACTGGGTGCCGCCGCTGCTCGACGACTACAGGCGCCAGCTCGATCCGAAGAAGAGCCCGTTCCTCAAGCACGGGGAGATGGCCTGCTTCACCGCCTTCGACGCGGGAAAGCCGGTGGGGCGCATCAGCGTGCAGATCGACCGCGAGTTCGATCGGGTGCACCCGGAGGAGCCGGGCGTCGCCTTCTTCGGGTTCTTCGACTGCGCCGACCGGCCGGACGTCTCGCGGGCGCTCTTCGCCGCCGCCGAGGACTGGGCGCGCGCGAAAGGGCGCACGCGGCTGCGGGGTCCTTTCACGCTGGATACGAAGGGCGAGGTCGGCCTGCTGGTCGACGGATTCGATACGCCGCCGCGCATCGGCATGCCGCACAACAAGCCGCACCTGGGGCGCACCGTCGAGGCGGCGGGCTACGCCAAGGCGAAGGATTTCTACGCCTGGTGGTACACCTCGGGGCACGTCGACGAGCGCACCAAGCGGATCGCCGAGAAGACCAAGGCGCTCCCCGGCGTGACCGTCCGCCCGATGAGCTTGAAGCACTTCCGCCGCGAGGTGGACATCGTGCGCGACGTCTTCAACTCGGCGTGGAAGGACAACTGGGGATTCATCCCCTTCACCAGCGAGGAGCTGGAGATCATCGCGACCGAGTACAAGATGTTCGTCGACACCGAGATCGCGCTGGTCGCGGAGGTGGACGGCAAGCCCGCGGCGATCTGCCTGGCCATCCCCGACGTCAACGAGATGGTGCGCGACTTCGACGGCGAGCTGACGCGCCGGCCGCTCAATCTGCTCAAGCTGCTCTGGCGTCTCAAGTTCGACCGGCCCAAGCACGCTCGCCTGCTGCTGCTCGGGGTGAAAGAGGAGTTCCGGGCCTCGCACAAGTACGGCACGCTGGCGGCGGTGCTCTACGTGGAAGTCGCCGAGCGAGGGTTCAAGCGCGGTTACGTGGGCGGCGAGCTGAGCTGGACGCTAGAGGACAACGTGCTCATCAACCGCGGCGTCGAGCGGATGGGCGCGCGGAAGTACAAGACTTACCGTGTGTACGAGAAGCGCCTGTAGCCACGGGGAATCGATCGCCGCCGCGGAGCATCGCAGGGTCGGGCGCGCCGCGCGCACCGGAGGACGACAGATGCCGCTGGTCCGCATCGCCCTGAGGACTGGAAAGAGCGAGAGCTACCGGCGGGCCGTGGCTGACGCGGTCCACCGCGCGATGGTCGAGACGATCAACGTCCCCCTCAAGGACCGCTTCCAGATCGTCACCGAGCACGACGCCGCCGGGCTCGTCTACGACCCGTCCTACCTGGACATCCCGCGCACGGACGGCGTGCTGCTCGTCCAGATCACCCTCAACGCAGGGCGAACCGTGGAGCTGAAGAAGGCCCTGTTCGCGCGCATCGCGAGCCTGCTCGCGGAGAATCCGGGCGTGCGCCGCGAAGACGTGTTGGTCTCGCTCGTCGAGGTGCCGAAGGAGAACTGGTCGTTCGGCAACGGCATCGCGCAGTACGCGGATCGCTGAGGGCGGGACCGGCGCGCCCAGGAAGCGCCTGCACGCTTGCCTGAATCCTGGGAGCGGTATCGCCTGGCAGCGGTCGTGATCTGCTACCCATGAAAGCGCGCGCGGTTTGCGGACTGGCAACGCTGGTCGTGGCCGCCACCGCTGGGTGGCGGTGTGGCCCGGCTACCTCGGGGTCGCAGGTGGTCGCTTTGCCTCCAGGCCAGGGGGGCGGGGTGACTCCTCCCCCCTCGGCGATCTTCGCGGAGATTCACGCTCGCAGCAGAGGGATCGTGGACGCGCGTAGGCTCGGCCGGACCGATCGACGCCAGAGGCATTCCCATCACGTTCGACGCCACTGCCGAGCCGATCATCGCACGTGGCGCCGTGGAGATCCGGATCGACCTGGGCACCTCGCTCGTGCCGGATGGCGCGGGAAAACTCGCGCTCCTGCCCAACCTCGATATTCGCTTCTGATCGGGCGGGCGTCCGAAATCGTCTCAGTCTGTTCCGCCCGGGTCTTCGTCGTTCGAAGGCGCGCGGTGCGGGTCGGGCGGCAGGTTCAGGACGGCGCCGGGCATCAGGTCGACGATGAACTCGACGATGTCCTTCACCGAGATGACCCCGGTCGGCCGATTCGCTTCGTCGACCAGCGGCACGTGCCGGTAGCCGCCCATGTGCATCAGGTTCAGCGCCCAGACGATCCGGTCCTCCCGCCGCAAGGTCTCCGGTTCGCGCGTCATGAAGTCCGCCACGAGGCATTGCGACCACTCGAGCTTCCGCCCCGCCACGCGGTTGAGCAGGTCGCGCTCGGTGAAGATGCCCCGCAGGGTGCCGTCGGGTCCGGAGACCAGCAGGCAGCCGATGTGGTGCTGCTGGAGGTTCTCCACCGCTTCCTTGAGGGTCGCGGTCTCCGGCACCGCGATGGCCGGCCCGAGCCGCAGCGCGCTGATGGGCTCGCGCTCCAGCGAGTTGCGCAACCGGTCGTCGCCTCTCGGCGCCTCGATCAGCTCGGCAGGATCGATCGCCATGGCCGCCTCCTGAAGGCTCGTAGCCATGCTACCCCTGTGCGCCCCGCGTCGCACGCCCCGGGGGTCCAGGGTCCTGCGCGCTGTTTCGCCGGTGGGCCTTTTCTCAGCGAAGCCCGCTTCCTCGCGCCGCTTCTCTTCGGGGGCAGGGCCGACGGGTAGCACCACAAGGGACCGCTCGCCCTGCCGCGCGCGGTGGGCACGGCGATTGCTCAGGTTGTCCCTGCAGGGGCATCCGAGCGAGGGTTTCATGGGCCTGGGCGGCGTCTGGAAGCGAGTGCGAGGGACCCTCGGGGAGCGCCCGCACAACCTCCTGGCCATCTCGGATCTGCATCTTGGCTGCGATCTGAAGCCTGGCGCCAGGCCGGGGCGGCACGGCTTCGACGCCCAGCTGGCGGGTTTTCTCGACTACCACGGGTCCAACCGCAGGGATGGCAAGCCTTGGCGGCTGATCCTGGACGGCGACATCGTCGACTTCGTCGCCATCACCGTGACACCCGGGCCGGGGCATGCGGGATTCGAGATCAGCGAAGAGGAACGCCAGTTTGGTCTCGGCTCCGAGGAGGTGAAGTGCGTCTGGAAGCTGCACCAGACCTTCGCGCGCCACCCGGAGGTCTTTGACGCGCTCGCCCGATTTCTCCAGAAGGGAAACTTCCTTCACATCGTCCGCGGGAACCACGATGCCGAGTTCCACTGGCCCGCGGTGCAGCAGGAGCTCAAGACCCAACTCGCCGGCCGGCTCGGGCTGACGGGCAACGCGCGGCGGCGCGTCGAGCTCCGCATCCAGTTCCACCCCTGGTTCTATCTGGAGCCCGGCCTCTTCTACGCCGAGCACGGCAACGCCCACGACCGCTATTCGGTCCAGAGCGGGTTCTTCGATCCCGCCGGCGTGAGTCGCGAGCTCGCGCTGCCGATCTCCTCCAAGGTGCTGCGCTACTTCGCAAACCGGTACGCGGAGCAGACCGACCTGGACGAGGTCGATACCTGGGGAGTCCCCGAGTACATCGACTGGGTCCTCAAGGCCGGCAACCCGCTGCGGATCGCCGCCGACTACTTCGTCATGGTGTGGCGGGTGACGTATCCCGTGTTCGTGCAGTCGCTGAAGGTGTGGCGTAGGTTCGCGCGCGCCGCCGACAAGGCGATCTCGCAGGTGGACGCGCACGCGTCCTCGGCGCACGTGCGCAAGGCGCTGGGCCGCTTCTCCGGCACCGAGGCGCAAGCGCGCCAGCTCCTGGCCATCGCCTCCCGTCCGGCCGAGGAGAGCCTGTTCGACTCGATGCAGCTCTTCTACCTGGACCGGGCCGTGCTCGCCGTGCTGGGGCTCGTGGGAGCGTTCGTCGCCGTTGGAGCCGCCCACGGGCTGTGGGGCAAGCTCGCGGCCGCCGTGGCCACCGGCATCGGCTTCGCGGCGCTCAACGCGGTGCTCGCCCGGCGGCGCAGGACCGACTCGCATCCCATGCTGCAGCAGGCGGCCCGGCGCATCGCGCAGCTGTTCGACGTGAAGTACGTGGTGATGGGGCACAGTCACCGCGTGGTGGACGAGCCCATCGGCAGCGGCGCGCGCTACCTGAACCTCGGCTCGTGGACCAACGCCCGCATCGGGTTCCCGCACGTCGTGGTCGAGGACGGCGTCGCCGAGCTCCGGTACTGGCAGAACGGCGCGGTCGCTGCCGAACGGCGCGAGCAGCAGCAGCCGGCTCGACCGGTTCCGCTGCCGATTCCCGCCTGACTCGGAGCGCGGCGTGCGGTAGCTTCCCGCGCCATGATGAACAACTGCTGGTTCGAGACCGCAGTCGCGGCCGGGATCCTCTTGACCGCATGCTCCGGCGCGAGGCCTTTGCGCGGCGCGGGGGAGGGCGAGGTGGCCACGCTTTCGGACCGGTACTTCGACGAGGTGTTCTTCAAGTACTCGCCCACCAAGGCCACGCGCGCGGGGCTGCACGAGTACGACAGCCGACTGGAGGACTACTCGAGGGCGGCCATCGAGGCGCAGGTCGCCGCGTTGAAGGACTTCGAGACCCGGTTCGAGGGTCTTCAAATGCCGGGCTCGCCGGATGCCGAGGCGGATCGCGAGCTGCTCCTCTCGGACGTCCGCTCCAACCTGCTGGAGCTGACGACCATCCGGGGATGGGAGAAGGACCCGGACGTCTACTCCGGCGGCATCACCGCCAGCGCGTTCGCGATCATGAGCCGCGATTTCGCGCCGGCCGACGAGAGGCTCCGCTCGCTGGTCGCGCGCGAGAAGCAGATGCCCGCCGTGCTCGAGCTGGCGCGCCAGAACCTGAAGGACCCGCCGCGGAGGTACACCGAGATCGCGCTGGAGCAGCTGCCCGGCATCCTCTCCTTCTTCGAGAAGGACGTCCCCGCCGCCTTCACGGAGGCGAAAGACGCGGCCACCCTGCGGGAGTTCGCGCAGTCGAACGCACAGGTCCTCTCCGCGTTGCGCGCCTACCAGCAGTTCCTCCAGACCGAGCTGTTGCCCAGGTCGGGCGGCGACTACCGCATCGGCGCGGAGACCTACCGCAAGAAGCTGCTTTTCGAAGAGTCGGTCGATCTCCCGCTCGATCGGCTGCTGGAGATCGGCATGGCCGATCTGCGCCGCAACCAGCGCGAGTTCCAGCGCGTGGCAAAGATGCTCGCTCCAGCGCGCACGCCGGAGCAGGTCCTCGAGGAGCTCGGCGCCGACCACCCGCCGCCCGCCGAGCTGTTGCAGGCCTTCCGCAACACCTTCGGCACCCTGCGCGGGTTCATCGCCGACCGCCGGATCGTGACCATTCCCTCTCCCGTGCCGCCGCTGGTGGAGGAGACGCCCCCGTTCATGCGGGCGCTCACGTTCGCCTCGATGGACATCCCGGGGCCGTTCGAGAAGCGCGCCATTGAGGCGTTCTTCAACGTCACCTTGCCCGAACGTGGGTGGACGCCGAAGGAGGTCGAGGAGCACATGGCCGGGTTCAACCGGGGCACGGTGATCAGCACCGCGATCCACGAGGCGTACCCCGGCCACTACGTGCAGTTCCTCTGGGTCCAGCGCGCCCCGAACAAGGTGCGCCAGCTGCTTGGCTGCGGAACGAACGCAGAGGGTTGGGCGCACTACACCGAGCAGATGATGCTGGACGAAGGCTACGGCCGCGCGCCCGGCGTTCCGGAGGAGAAGGACGCCGCGTTCCTCAAGCTGCGGCTCGGGCAGTTGCAGGACGCGCTGCTGCGGAACGCCCGCTACGTGGTCGGAATCCGGATGCACACCGCCGACATGACCTTCGACCAGGGCGTTACGTTCTTCGAGAAGGAAGGCTACCAGTCGCACGCCAATGCGGTGCGGGAGACCAAGCGCGGCACGCGCGACCCGACGTATTTGGTGTACACGCTCGGCAAGCTGCAGATCCTGAAGCTGCGGGAGGACTACCGGAAGAAGACGGGCGAGGGCTTCCGCCTGCAGGACTTCCACGACGGTTTCCTGCGGCAGGGCTTCCCGCCGGTGAAGATGATCCGCCGTGCGATGCTCGGGGACGGGAGCCCGACGCTCTAGAGGGCGAGAGCGGCGGGCGTCACTCGACCGCTTCGACGATGCTCTCGAACAGCCTGCGCCCGTCCTCGCCGCCCAGCACGCTCTCGCTGAGCCGTTCGGGGTGCGGCATCATGCCGATGACGTTCCCGCGCGCGTTGGAGATGCCGGCGATGTCGCCGAGCGAGCCGTTCGGATTCGCGCCCGGCACGCCGCGGGCTCCGTGCGGGTCGCAATAGCGGAAGGCGACCTGGCCCTCGCCCTCCAGCCGCTTCAGCCCTTCCGGATCGATGTAGTAGTTGCCGTCGCCGTGGCCAATGGGGACGCGGATGACCTCGCCCCGGGCGTACTTCCGCGTCCAAGGCGTCATCGCGTTCTCCACCTTGAGGTGCACGTCCCGGCAGACGTACTTCAACGAGTCGTTGCGCCGCACCGCGCCCGGGAGCATCCCCGCCTCGAGCAGGATCTGGAACCCGTTGCAGATGCCCACCACGTGCCCGCCCCGCTGGGCGAACTTGCGCACCTCGTCCATCACCGGGGAGAAGCGGGCGATGGCCCCGGTGCGCAGGTAGTCGCCGTACGAGAAGCCGCCGGGGAGGACCACCACGTCCGCGCCGCGCAGATCGCGGTCCTTGTGCCAGATGTAGCGCGCGGCGCGCCCCAGCACGTGCTTGGCGACGTGGTAGACGTCATGGTCGCAGTTCGAGCCGGGGAAGATGACCACGGCGAAGAGCATCAGCCCGGCTCCTCGATGCGGTATTCCTCGATGACCGTGTTGGCGAGCAGCTTCTCGCACATGGAGGTCAGGCGATCCCGGGCCCGGCGGGGGTCCTTCTCGTCGAGGTCCAGCTCGATGATCTTCCCCAGCCTGACCCCCTGCACCTCGCCGAACCCCAGCGAAGCGAGGGCCCGTCCCACCGCCTGGCCCTGCGGGTCGAGCACCGAGCGCTTCAGGGTGACCACCACACGCGCTTTCATGGGGGCGGGACAATAAGGGTGCGGCACCGACCTTTCAACTGACTGGGGGTGATACGCTGGGGGCGGGACATGATCGAGCTGGTGGCAGCGGGCGCCGCGCTCGCGTCCCGCGCGCTCCTTCAGGCGGCGGACGCGGCGCTGATCGCGGTGGGCGAGGACGAGCTGCGCGACGCGCAGGGGCCGCCGAGGCGCGTCCGCTGGGTGCTCTCCATGAAGCGCAACCCCGAGCCCACCGCGGCGGCCCTGCGGGCAGCGGCGAGCGGTCTTCTCGCCTTTGCGGCGGTCGCGTGCGCCATCTGGGTGAACGGCGTATTGGCGCGGGCGGGCATCGCGCGCGCCTCGATGTCGCGCGCCACCCTGCAACTCGTCGCCGGCCTCCTGGCCGGAATCCTGGCGCTGGTGCTCGATTTGGCGCCGCGCTCGCTGGCCGCGGCGAACCCGCTGCGGTGGAGCCTGGCGCTCGCCGGTCCCACGTACCTGGTCTGCGCACTCTTCAAGCCGCCCATGCGGCTCATGCTGCGCCTGTTCGACGCGCTGCTCCTGCGACAGGGCGCGACCGCCCGGTACACGCCGCCGCCTCCTCCGCTGCAGGAGATCGAGAAGATTCTCTCCGGCGAGTCGCGTGCCGGCGAGAAGCGCGCGCCATCGGCGGAGTTGGTGCATGGGCTGTTCAACTTCGCCGGCCGGACCGCCAAGGAGGTGATGGTCCCTCGGACGCGGGTGGTTGGCGTCCCCATCGACGCCAGCCCCGAACAAGTCATCGACCTGCTCTCCGAAGAGGGCCACACGCGGATGCCCGTCTACGAGGGCGATCTCGACCGCATCCGGGGCGTGCTGCACACCAAGGACGTGATCCCGCTGCTCGCAAATCCCGAGCTGATCGTCTTGCAGGACCTGCTCCGCCCGCCGCTCTGGGTGCCTTGGACCAAGCGGGTCGACGAGATGCTGCGCGAGATGCAGCTGAAGCGCAGCCACCTGGCGCTGGTGGCCGACGAGTACGGCGGCTTCGCCGGGATCGTCTCGCTCGAGGACATCCTGGAGGAGATCGTGGGCGAGATCCGCGACGAGCACGACACCGAGGTGCCGGTGCCTCCGCTGGGCGCCGACGGGACCGTCCTGGTGCGCGGAGAGGCGCGCATCGACGAGGTGAACCAGGTGCTCGGAGCGCAGCTTCCCCGAGACGGCGACTTCGAGACGCTGGCCGGCCTGCTCAACGCCTGCGCCGGCGCCATCCCGCAGTCGGGCGACCGGTTCTACGTGGGCGGCCTGGAGCTGACGGTCGCGCAGTGCGACGATCGCCGCGTGCGCCTGGTCCGCGTCGCGCGCGCGCAGTCGCAGCCTCCGGCCGTGCGAGCGCGATAGTCAGCCGGCCGCCGCCAGCGCGGCGCTGCGCCAAACACTTGCGTCGGCAACGGTCAGCCGAGGACCAGGGAGTACGCGTCGAGCAGCACCTCGGGCAGGTCGAGGTCGCCCTCCGGAGCGCGCACGTACCCACGATCCATGTAGAGCGTCGCCACCCCTTTGTTGCCGCGCCGGACGTGCAGGCAGACGTACTTCGCGCCCATCTGCCGGGCCCTGCGCTCGGCCTCGTCGAGCAGCGGCTTCGACAGGCCACGGCCTTGCGCCGCCGGGTCGATCGCCAGGTGCCGGAGATCGCACGCCCCGGGCAACCACGCCTCGCTAGCCGGCGCGCCCGGCCGCCAGACCGCCACGGTGCCGACCACCTTTCCGTCCAGCTCCGCGACGAGGACCAGCGCCTCCCTCCGCTTGGAGGCGACGTCGCGCAGCTCGGCCTTGCGGCGGTCGGTGAGCACCAC
>DASQBG010000253.1:0-18161 GCA_035635335.1 Myxococcales bacterium
GGTCGGGACTACGCCCCACCGCCGATCCGGCCGGCCACCGCTCGGGAGAAACCGCTCCTTGGGCGCCGGGCGTGCTCTTGTACCTCCAGACCATCGCAAACCCGCCCGCAACGGCCAGCAGCCATGCGGCCGCGCCGATCCACGCTAGTCTCGAGGCAAGCCTCGACCCGTCTGAAGCGGGGGCACGCTGCATCGCAAATGGAATCATTGCGAACATTTGAACCACGTGTCCAACTTTGCGCGCGGTTTCATTGTCGTTTCGGTAATGAAATGCACCCCGGAGTGGACCCCTGTGGTCTGGAGTGGGAGCACCGCATGGACCCGCGCGCCCCGGCTCCAGGCGACTTTCGCTGCCGCCGGTCCTTGCGGAACCGCCCGGAGCGCCGCTATGAAGGGCCGCCCGGAGACCGGAGGACCTGGATGGCGTTCGTCGACGCGAAGCTGCAAGCCGACATCCGCGCCTTCAACGAGCGGGGCCAGCAGGGGCCCGACCCGCTCGCCACGCGCTATGCCGGGCGGCGGGCCGCCTACTCGCTGTTCGCGCGCCAGTTGGCCGAGCAGGACATCGAGGCGCTGCGCCCGTACCTGTTCTGCTACGCGCAGCAGGGCATCCCGCAGAAGCCGGGAGAGCCGAAGCCGCCCGTGCGCAACTACATCGCGGGCGAATGGCGCCCGCCCGCGTCGGGCGAGCACGCCGAGATGGCCTCGCCCGCCGACCGCCGGGTGAAGCTGTTCGACGTGCCGGCCAGCGGGAAGCAGGACGTGGAGGCCGCGCTCGCCTACGGCGACCAGGCATGGAAGTCGCTCGCCTGGGCCGAGGAGGGCCTCGCCTACCGCAAGCAGGTGGTCAAGAACGTCTCGCGCATCCTGAACTACTTCACCGAGGAGTACCTGCACGAGATCCGCCAGCAGATCCCCAAGACGCGGCTGGAGGCGGAGAAGGATTTCTTCGAGGCCAAGCGCGCCTGCGACCACCTCGAAGGCAGCTTCGAGGCGGCCATCCAGGGCGAGATGGTCCCCGACATGTTCGCCGGGCAGCGCTTCTGGCGCGACGCGTGGCTCCCCGCCGGCCTTTCGGTCATCGTCACCCCGATGAACTTCATCTGGGGGATCCCGACCATCCACCTCGCCGGCGCGTACCTGGCCGGCTGCCCGTGGATCCTCAAGGGACATCCTTTCGCGGCCTTGACCAACACCTCGATGGTGCGCGCCTTCCTCGCCGCCGGCGCCGATCCGCGCTTCGTCCAGAAGGTGGAGGGGTTCGGCAAGGGCATCGCCCCGCTCGCGACGGACCCCCGCGCCGCGGTCGTGGCGGTGACCGGCTCGTCCGAGACCGCGCGCGCGATCTCCGCCGGCCGCGGCCTGCTCCGCACGCGGTTCGAGGGCGGAGGCTGCAACTGGGCCTGGGTGGACGACGGCTATTCCGACGACGAGCTGCAGAAGATCGCCGCCCGCCTGACCTACGCGAAGCTCGGGCTCTCGAGCCACAAGTGCACCGGCCTGCACGGGATCTCCGCGTCTCGCGGGACGCTCGATCGCCTGGTCCCGCTCCTCGCGGCCGAGATGGACCGCTGGACGGTCGCCGATCCGCGCCGCGCCGACGCGGCCGACAGGACGGTGGGGCCGCTGATGGTGCACAAGGCGCAGACCGCGCTCGACCTGGTCGCCGAGGCACGCAAGGCGGGCCTCCAGATCGTCCGCGAGGGCGGGCGCGCCGCGGGCGAGTACGGGCAGAATGCGGAAGCGGTGAAGCCCGCGCTGATCGACGGGCTGACCCCGCAGACCACCCTGAAGCACGACTGGGACGGGAAGGGCGTGCGCGAATACAAGCTCGCCACCACCGAGCTGTTCATGCCCGTCCTGGTCACCATGGCACTCGCGGATTTCGAGGCCTTCGTCCGCTTCTCGCTGTTCGACAACCCGCACGACCTGGCCACCAGCATCTGGACGCGCGACGATCGGAAGCTGACCCGCGCGCGGCGCACGCTCGCGGGCATGATCAAGGAGAACGACGGCACCGACAGCGCGCTGGAGTGGGAGGAGTTCGGCGCCTCCACCGTCGGCGAGAGCGGCAACATGGGAGTGGGCGAGGTGAGGGCGACGATCTCCATCTATGCGCGGCGCCAGAAGGGGCGCCATTTCGTCTTCTAGTCGCCGCCGTAGCCGGCGGCGCTACGCTTTTCACCTCGCGGACTTATGGAATCCGTTCCATCGCGGCCGCTCGGGTTTTCGCTCGACGGCGATCGCCTCGACGGACAGGAAGGGGATACCGTCGCCTCGGCGCTCTTGCGCTCGGGCATCACTACCTTCACCCGGTCGATCAAGTACCACCGCCCGCGCGGACCGTTCTGCCTGTCCGGCTCGTGCGGGCAGTGCCTGCTGCGCGTGGACGGAGTGCCCAGCCTGCCGGCGTGCCGGGTGCCGCTCCGCGAGGGCATGCGATGTGCCCGGCAGAATGCTCCGCTCGGAGCCGACGCGGACGTGCTGCGCGCGGCCGACTTCCTCTTTCCGGAGAAGCTCGATCACCACCACCTGCTGGTGGGTTCGCGCCTCCTCGGCCGGGTGGCGCTGGAGGTGGCGCGCAGGCTGGCGGGGCTGGGCCAGTTGCCCGACGAGCCGCAGCCGCCGCTCCCGGGCGCATTGCGCGAGGAGGAGATCGTGGTGGTGGGCGGCGGTCCCGCCGGCATCTCCGCCGCGCTCGCCGCCGCCCACCGCGGCGCCCGGGTGCTGCTCCTCGAGCGCGACGCGCGCCTCGGCGGCGCCGCGCTCCTCGGCATCGACCCCGACGCGCCCGGGCCGCAGTGGGTCGAGGAGCAGGGCCGCTCGCTGGCGGCGGCGGGCGTCGAGGTCGTCCTCGAGGCGGAGGCGATCGGCCTGTACGCGAACGACGCCGCGGCCGGGCCGGGCAAGCCCGCGCTGCTCGCCGTTCGCCGTCCGAACGCCTTGGTCGCGATCCTGGCCGACGCCGTGCTGGTGGCCGCCGGCGGCGTGTCCCAGCCGCTCCCCTTCCCCGGCGTGGACCGTCCCGGCGTGTACGCCGCGCGCGGGCTGCTCGCGCTGGCGCTGCAGAGGCGCGTGCGCGTGGGGGACAGCTTGTGCGTGGTCGGAGAAGGCAGCGAGCTGATCCAGTGCGCCCGCGCCCTGCGGAGCGCCGGCTATGCCCTCGCCCGGGTCGTCGACGCGGGAGGCGCGTGGCCGCTCGCCTCGGGCGAGCCGGCGCCGCCGAGCGCGCCCGACCTGCCCCTCCTCCGCGCGCGGGAGCTGCGGGCCCGTGGGAATCCGGTCAAGCAGTTGCGCGCCGGAGAAGAGGCGATCGCCTGCGACGCCGTCGCCGTGGCGCTGCCGCCGGCGCCGCTGCACGAGCTGGCCTCCCAGGCCGGCGCGCAGGCGCGCTTCTCCACCGAGCTGGGCGGGTTCCCAATCGTCGTCGATGCCTCCGGGCGGACCAACGTGCCTTGGGTATTCGCGGCCGGCCGGGCGGCGGGCGCCGGCGGCGCGCGCGCGGCGGAATCGGGCACGCGCGCAGGCGTCGGCGCGGCCGACGCGGTGCGGGCGGGGGGCCGATGAACGACAAGGCCATCGTCTGCGCCTGCGAGGACGTCACCAAAGGCGAGCTGGAAGACGCCATCCGCCACGGCCACGCCGACGTGGAGAGCATGAAGCGCTACACCGGCCTGGGCACCGGCCCCTGCCAGGGGAAGAGCTGCCTGGCCGCGGCGATGCGGCTGTGCGCCGACCGCGCCCGGCTGCCGCCCGCCGCGCAGGTGCCGTTCCGCGCGCGGCCGCCGCTCTCGCCCACCTCCTTGGCCGCCTTCGCCGGACTGCCCGACGAGGTGTTGCGCCGGCGCGAGTCGCCGCTGCCCCCGCCGAAGGCCGGCCTGGCGCCGCACCCGCTGCGGCCCCGGGAGCCGCTGCCGGCCCAGGCGCGGGTGGTGATCGTCGGCGGCGGCATCATGGGGCTCGCGCTCGCCTGGAACCTCGCGGGCCGCGGCGAGACCGACGTGCTGGTGCTCGAGCGCGGGTACCTGTGCGAGGGCGCCTCGGGCCGGAACGGCGGCGGCGTTCGCGCGCAGTGGACCACGCCTTCGCACATCGAGCTGGCGAAGGAATCGATCGAATTCATGGCGCGCTTCGCGCAGGAGCTGGGCATCAACGTCTGGCTCCGGCGGGGTGGATACCTCTTCCTGGCGGGCGACGAGGAGACGCTGCGGCTCCTGGAGAACGGCGCGCGATTGCACCGCGCGCACGGGCTCGCTACCCGCATCATCGACGCCGGCGAGGCCGGCGAGCTGGTGCCCGAGCTGGACACGCGCAAGTTCGTCGCCGCCTCGTGGAACCCGGACGACGGGGTCGTCTTCCCCTGGCCCTTCCTCTGGGGCTACGCCGACGGGGCGCGCAAGCGGGGCGCGCGCGTGGAGACCTTCACCCGCGTCACCGGCCTGGACGTCGAGGCCGGCGCCGTCCGCGCCGTGCGCACCGACCGCGGGACCGTGCGGGCCGATCGGGTCGTCATCGCCTGCGGTGCCTGGAGCCCGTCGATCGCCGCCATGGCCGGGTTGGCGCTGCCGAACGTCCCCTACCGCCACGAGATCGTCTCCAGCGAGCCCCTCAAGCCGTTCCTGGGGCCCCTGGTGACCATGATGGGGAGCGGCCTGTACTTCTCGCAGTCGATGCGGGGCGAGATCGTCGGCGGCATGGGCGACCCTGACGAGCCGCCCGGGTTGAACCAGACCTCGTCGCTGCGCTTCCTCGCCCGGTACGCGCGCGCCTTGACCGGGCTGGTCCCGCGGCTCGGCCAGGTGAAGCTCTTGCGCCAGTGGGCGGGCTGTTACGACGTGACGCCCGACCACTCTCCCATCCTGGGCGAGACGCCAGGGGTGCGCGGCCTCTTGCAGATGAGCGGCTTCGTCGGCCACGGCTTCATGATGGCCCCCGCGGTGGCGCGCAGGATGGCCGCGTGGATGGGCGGCGAGCGCGACGAGCTGTTCGAGCGGTTCAACGTCTCCCGCTTCGCGGAGGGCCGCTTCGAGAAGGAGACGATGATCATCGGCTGAAGCATGCCGCGGTGTGAAAACCGGCGGCGCCGCCGACTCCGCCGGCGGCTGAGCGCCGTTCGGCGCTTGCCAGAGGCTTTCGCTCGCGCGCAGTATGCGCCGCGGGAGGGCCAATGCTCCGTAAATTCTTGAGCACCGACAATGATCCCGCAGCGCTCGTCATGCGGCTGGCGCTGGGGCTGGTGTTTTTCGCGCATGGCGGGCAGAAGGTCCTCGGATGGTGGGGCGGCTACGGCGCCTCCGCGACCATCCAGGGCTTTGCCAAGATGGGACTGCCGCCCGTGGTCACCGTGCTGATCATGGCCGCGGAATTGGGCGGAGGGATCCTGCTGATCCTCGGGTTCCTCACCCGCCTGGCGGCCCTCGGCATCGGCTGCGTCATGGCAGGCGCCCTGTTCCTGGTGCACGCCAAGGTCGGGTTCTTCATGAACTGGGCGGGCACACAGAAAGGCGAGGGGTTCGAGTACCACATCCTCGCCTTGGGCCTCGCCATCGCCCTGCTGATCAAGGGCGGCGGCGCGCTCTCCGTCGATCGGGCGCTCGCCCGGGAAGATCGGGAAATGGTCGCCATGCCGGCGACCCCCAGGATGTGATCCGCGGCGGCTGGTAGACTCAGCCGCCATGGTCAGCAAAAAGAAGCTCGGATTCATCGGCGTCGGCAACATGGGCGAGGCGCTGGTGAAGGGCCTGATCGCCTCCAAGGCGGCCGCGCCCGCGCAGATCCTGGTGAGCGCCCGCCGGCCCGAGCGCGTCAAGGAGCTGGAGACACTCTACGGGGTGCGCGGCGGGTCCAATGCCGAGGTCGCGCGGGACAGCGACGTAGTGGTGCTGGCGGTCAAGCCGCAGATCCTGGACCAGGTCCTGCGCGGCATCTCGGGAGAGGTGTCCCGCGACAAGCTGATCGTCAGCGTGGCCGCGGGGGTCCCCATCGCCGCCATCGAGCGGCGGCTCCGCCCGCCGATGCGTATCGTTCGAGCCATGCCCAATACCCCGGCCACCGTGGGCGCCGCCGCCACCGCCCTGGCGATGGGCGAGCACGCAACCGAGGCGGACCTGGCCACGGCCACCACCATCTTCGACTCGGTCGGGATCACCGTCGTCCTGGAGGAGTCGCAGCTCGACGCGGTGACGGGGCTGTCGGGCAGCGGTCCGGCGTACCTGTTCCTCATCATCGAGGCCCTGGGCGACGCGGGAGTGAAGGTGGGGCTCTCGCGGCGCGCTTCGATGCAGCTCGCCGCGCAGACGGTGCTGGGGAGCGCGAAGCTGCTCATCGAGAGCGGCCAGCACCCGGGCATGCTCAAGGACGGCGTCACCAGCCCGGGCGGCACCGCCATCGCCGGGCTGCATACGCTGGAGGCCGGCGGGCTGCGCAACGTGCTCATGAACGCGGTGGAGGCGGCTACCCGCCGCTCCCGAGAGCTGGGCGAAGAGTTCCTGAGGAAGCTGTGATGACGGACAAGGGCGAGGACCTGAGGGCGATCCAGCGGCTCCGCGAGGCAGACGTGGCCGCGAGCAAGGCCTACGACGCGGAGGGCCTGGCCAGGCTGTTCACCGAGGACGCCGTGGCGCTCGGCCCGGGGCAGCCTCCGGTGCGCGGCCTCACGGCCATCCGCGCCGGCCTGCGGCGCATGGTGGCTTCTCTGGACATCGAGGTGCTGGACTATTCGGAGGTGTTCGAGGAGACGCTGCTGTTCGGCGACACGGCCGTCGAGTGGGGCCAGATCGAGGGGACCGAACGGCCGCGGGGCGGGGTGGAGGTCTCACGATCGCGCGTACACGTCATGCGCATCCTGCGGCGTCTTCCCGACGGCAGCTGGCGCATCCACCGCACCATCTACGCGCCGGCCGCCGCGCCGGAGGCCGGATGACCCCGAGCCTCGGCGCGCTGCTCGCCGAAACGCGCCTCGTCCCGGAGGGGGCGGGCGAGGACCGCATCGCCGCGGCCGAGGAGGAGATGGACTGCAAGCTCCCCCTGGAGGTGAAGGACCTGCTGCGCGAGCACGACGGGGGCGAGGGTACGCTCGGGCCCCGCAAGCGCCCCCTCCAGCTCTGGCCGCTCGAACGAATCCGCGCCGAATGCGAGGCGCAGGAGGTCACGCGCGCGGTGCCGGGCCTTTTGCTCTTCGCTTCCGACGGAGGCTCGGAGGGCTACGGCTGGCTGCCCAGGCTCAAGCGGGGCAAGTATGGCCGCATCTCCCTTCTCGCCGCCGGGGCGCACGAATTCGAACCCCTGGGCGACTCGCTGGAGGAGCTTCTCCGGGCCCTCGGCGAGGACCGATAAAACCAATTGCACCACGGAGAACACGGAGCTCACGGAGTCGGGGTTCAAAAAAACGATCCGATCTATTTGCCGCTCGAAGCGGCTAAGGCCAGAGGTGCTTCAGCTCCTCGGGGAGGACGCTCTTCACGTCCTCGATCTCGCCGTCGGTGATGCGGTTCCTCAGCAGCGCGAAAACGGCGCGGGCCATGCGCTCGGCCTCGACGAGGTCGTCGCTGCGGAACTCCCGCGCGATCCGGGCGAGGAACTGCTCGACGTGCCGCTCCTTGACCGGCTTGCCGCTCGGGTCCCACCCCTCGTAGTAGAAGCCGCGCACCAGCATCGGCAGCTGCGCGCCGAGCTGCGCCACTTCGTCCACGGTGATCCGATCCCGCAGCGCATGGAGCGTCGCGCGCGTCGCCAGGTAGGCTTTCTGCTTGGAGTCCCAGCCCGCCAGCTCGCTCAGCTCGTTCAGCCAGCGGTTCGTCTTGTGGAGGGTCGTGTCGAAGGCGTCGAGGCCTGTCATGCTCATCGGATCACCTCGTCGGTCGGTGCGGAGCCCGGCAGGGCAGCCGAAGCTAGGCGTCGCGAGGCGCCTCGGCCATCCCGACGCCTACTCCACGTGCGCCGTGACGAGCGCGTCGCGGTCCTCGAAGTGGTTGGCGTCAGGAACCTAGCGCCGCGAGCAGCTTCGTTGGCGCGGCGTGGTCGCCCTGGTGCGTGCTCGCATAGCGGAACAGCACCTCGCCTCCGCGAGCGACGACCAGCGTGCCGCCCTGCTGCCAGGCATCCCCTTCGATCTTGCCCGTGCCGAGGCGCTTGCTCAGCGCGCGGAGGAGGTTCACCAGCGCGCGCGGTCCCAGGGTAGCCCACACGCCGCGGCGGAATCCGGCCAGGCGGTACGACTGCCGCTTCGGGTCGGTCAGCACCCGCGCCTCGCCGGCGAGCTTCAGCCGTTCCACGAAGCCCTTGGCCATCGCCGGCAGGCCGTTGCCCACGATGACCACGTTCGCGCCTTTCCGGCGCATCTCGCTCAGGTGCGGCCGCAACTCGGCCACTTCCTCATGGCAGGCCGGTCAGCCGAAGTGGCGGACCCAGATCACCACCGCGGGCCGGTCGGCCCAGAGCGAGCCGAGGCGAACCGGCTGGCCGTCGGTGTCCGTAACGTTCACGTCCGCCAGCGCCGGGTCGACCTGCATTGCCCCCTCCGGTCAGTAGTCGTCCGGGTTGAAGTTCTCGTGCCCCGGCTGCAGGTCGTAGTCCAGCATGGCGACGTTCTCGACGATCTTGGACTTCTTGCGCAGGCGCTCGAGCCAGCTCTGGTACAGCTCGCCCTGGCGCTGGCCCTCGACCCGCTCGCGGAAGGACGCCTTCTCCCCGTCGAGCTTGGAGAGGTCCGCGCGCTCCCGCGTCTTGAGGCGGAAGACGTACCAGGTATCCCCGTCCTGCACCGGAGCGTCGGGCGCCGAGCCGGGCGAGGTCAGCGCGAACACCGCCGACGACAGCTTGGGTGCAAGCCCGATCCCGGGAACGTATCCGCCCACCGGGTGGAACGGCTCGGTCTCCTGCGCCTGCGGGGTGGTGAAGCTGGTGAAATCGAACTGCCCGGGCTCGGTCTTCTTGGCCGGGTAGATGTCCGCGAGGTCCTTGCCCGCCTTCACCGCGGCCAGCGCCTCCTGCGCCTTCTGCCGGGCCAGCTCGGAGGCCTTCTGCGCGCGCAGCTGCTCCTGCGCGATCTGCTTGCGCACCTCCTCGAGCGGCTGCACCCGCTCCGGCTTCTTCTCCTCCGCCTTGAGGACGTGGAACCCGGTGCGGTCCTTGAACACCGGGGAGAGCTGCCCCGGCTCCAGCTTGGAAGCCTCGTCCTCCAGCGTCTTGCCGTACGGAGACGCGCCCCGCGAGACGAAGCCCAACTCGCCGCCTTTGTCCTTGGTGGCGTCCTCGCTCTTCTCCTTGGCCACGGCGGCGAAGTCCTTGCCCGCCTTCACCTCGGCGAGCGCGGCGTCGATGCGCGCCCGGGCCGCCTTCTCCTGCTCCGCGGTGGAGGCGGGCGGCACCCGGACCGTGATCACCCGGACCTTCACCGAAGCGGGCTGCGTCCAGCGGGTCTTCGCGTCCTTCTCGTAGGCGGCCTCGATCTCCTTCGCGTGCGCCTTGGCGTACTCCTCGGCCTCGGCGTCGGTCGCCTGCGCCTTGTCGCGGAACATGAAGCCGGTGAGCTTCACGTAGGCGATCGACGCGCTCTCGTGCTGCGCCACGTAGTAGGCGCGGACCTCGTCGTCGGAGACCTGCGCGCCGTTGAGCACGGACTGGAGCACCTTCGCCCGCAGCATGTCGCGCCGCCAGGCGTCCTCGAAGCGCGGGACGCCCATCCCGTAGCCGTTCTCGACCAGCCGCTTGTAGTAGTCGAAGTCGAAGCTGCCGTTCTGCTGGAACTGGGGCGACTTCGCAATCGCCTCGGACAGCTCCTGATCGGTCACCACGATGCCCAGGTCCTTCGCCTGCTGGGCGATCAGCTCCTGGTCGACGAGCGACTTGAGCGTCAGGCGGCGGAGGTCGTCCTGCTTGGCGTTCTCGGCGGTGTACTTGCCGCCGCGCTGCTGGGAGATCTGCCGGAACCGCGAGGCGTATGCCTGCGAGAAGTCGCCGGCCGTGACCACGTCGCCGTTCACCTTCGCCGCCCACGTCTCGGGCGTCCGGGTGCGGAACCCCGACGACCCGCGGCCGAACGAGAAGATGAAGGTCACGATGATCGCGCCGAAGACGAGGACGATCAAGGAAGACCGCGCGTTGGACCGCATCACGTCGAGCATGTGAGGGAAGCTCCTGCAAGCGCCGGAATTGCGCGCGAAAGTGCTGTACGAACGGCCGCTTGAAAGCTTGACAGGGTAGGGGAACCAAGTCTGTGATGCAAGCAGGAAAACCGGGAATGGGCGCCATCTGGCGCTCCTTTCACGGGTAGCCGTGCGCTCCCTCCTCCGACGCTACCGCGAACCCATCTTCGTCGCCTTCCTCCTGGCGGTGCCGTTCGCGATCTTCGCGGCCAAGGCGCGCAAGCCGATGGGGCACAACCCCTTCGACCGCCTCGTCCTGGCGCTCACCGCGCCGGTCGAGAAGGCCATCGTGATCGCGGTGAGCGGCCTGCAGGACGGCTGGCACGGGTACGTCGCCCTGCGCGGCGTCCGCGAGGAGAACCTGCGCCTGCGCCGCGAGGTACTGGCCGGGCACAACGAAGCGAGCGCCCTCGCGGAAATGAAGGGGGAGAACGATCGTCTCAAGCGGCTGCTCGAGTACGCCGACCGGAACAGCCCTACCCGCTACCTGGTCGCCGAGGTGATCGCGGTGGGGGCCTCTCCTCACAGCCACGTGCTGCGCATCGCCCGCGGCACCGCCGACGGCGTGAATCAGGGCGCTGCCGTGGTGGCGCCGGAAGGCGTGGTGGGGCAGATCGCCGTCGCCACCGCGCACTACGCCGACGTGCAGCTGATCATGAGCCCGATCTCGGCCATCCCGGCCGTCTCGCAGCGAACGCGCGGCCGCAGCACCGTGAAGGGCGTCGGCGACGTGACCCGCTGCAAGCTGGAGTACGCGCTTCGCACGGACGATTTGCAGGACGGGGACGTGTTGCTCACCGCCGGCGGCCCGGGGTTCTTCCCCAAGGGCCTGCCCATCGGCCGGGCGGTGAACGTCGCCAAGCGTCCGACCGGGATGTTCACCGCGGCGGACGTGATACCGGCGGTCAATTTCTCGCGACTCGACGAGGTCCTGGTGGTGCTCGGCCACCTGCCGCCGCCCTCGAGCGTCCTCAACGCCTCGACGATCGGGGCCCCCCAGTGACGCTGCGCAACGCGCTGGTCCTCGGGGTGTGCCTGGCGGCCTCCATCCTCGAGTCGACGCTCCCGTTCCTCCTCCACCTCAAGGCGGTACGCGCCGATCTGTTGCTCTCGGTGGTGCTGTACCTCGCGCTCAACGACGAGGTGGTGCAGGGCGCTGCGCTCTCGCTCGCCGCCGGTTATCTCGCCGATCTCACCTCGGCCACGCCTCCCTGCCTCTATACGGTGCTCGCCGTGCTCACCTTCGTGGTGGTGCGGCTGGCGGGGAGCACGATCAAGACCGGCGGCGGTCTCCAGTCGGCCGCGGTGGCGTTCGCGGCCAGCCTCATCCATTCCTCCCTGGCGGCGGTCCTGTTCTACTTCATCGCTCCCGGCAGCGAGGGTCTGGTGCTGCAGTTCGTGCCGCTCTTCTGGAGCGCGCTGGGCACCGCCATCGCCGCTCCGGCCGTGTTCTCGGTGCTGCGCCGGCTCGACGCCGCCCTGGTGCCGGCCGAAGCCGCCACCCTGGTGCGCTGATGCCGTCCATGCTGGGGATAGTCCGTCGAGACGCCGACGAGATCCGGGAGCTCCGCCCGCGCACGGCCCTGGGCGCGCTGGTGGTCGTGTGCGCGCTGCTGGTGCTGACGGTGCGCCTCTACCAGCTGCAGATCCTGCGCGGGGACGAGTACAGCGCCCAGTCGGTGAGCAACTTCCGCAAGTCCCTCTTCGTCCCGGCCGACCGGGGCATGATCAAGGACCGGCAGGCGCGCATCCTGGTCGACAATCGCCCCTCCTTCGACGTCTTCCTCACCCCCGCGTTCTGCAAGGGCAAGGAGCGCGACGAGGTGATGACCAAGCTCGCCACGTATCTCGCGATGACCCCCGAGGACGTCGAGCGCATGAAGCAGGACTACCAGCGCTCGTGGACCTCGAAGGACAAGCTGGACAAGTTCCGGCCCTACCTGGTCGAGCTGGACATCCCCCGCGACCACGTCGACGTGCTCGAGGCGCATCGCAGCGAGCTCTCCTGCGTCGACCTCATCCCCACCCCGCACCGCAACTACCGCGTCGGGTCCAGCCTCGGCCACGTGATCGGTTACATGAGCGAGGTGACGCCCGAGGAGCTGGACGACAAGCCGGACGAGTTCCGGCGCGGCCAGACCATCGGGCGGCGCGGGTTGGAGCGCCGCTGGGAGCGCGAGCTGCGGGGCCAGGACGGCCGCGAGAACATCGCGGTGAACGCCCGGGGCCAGCACCTGGGCAGGGAGATGGACGAGCTCTTGATCCCCGAGAACGAGCGCCTGATCGCCGCCGTCCCCGGGAACAACCTGGTGCTCTCGCTCGACGAGCGGCTGCAGGAGGCCGCCGACGCCGCCTTCCTGGGTCGCGCGGGCGCGGTGGTGGCGATGGAGGCGAAGACGGGCTTCATCCTCGCCATGGTCTCGCGACCCTCGTTCGACCCGAACAAGATGTCCGGCCGCATCACCCGCGCCGAGCTGCAGAAGCTCAACGAGGACACGCTCAAGCCGATGCTGAACCGGGTGATGAACGAGAACTACCACCCGGGCTCCACCTTCAAGGTCGTCACCGCGCTCGCGGGCCTGGAGGAGGGAGAGATCACCGCCACCTCGACCCTGTTCTGCAACGGCGGCTACACGATGGGCAACCACCGCTGGCGCTGCGACAAGCCCAGCGGCCACGGCTCGCTCAACGTGCGCTCGGCGCTGCAAGTCTCCTGCGACGCATTCAACTACGCGCTCGGCGACCGCGTCGGGCTGGACGCCATCAGCGGCATGGCGCACCGCCTCGGCTACGGGCAGCCCACCGGGCTGGACCTGGGGCGCGAGATCCCCGGCATCATCCCCGACTCGAAGAGCATCCACCCCTCGACCGGCTCGGAGCGCTCGCACGCGATCAACGCCGCGATCGGGCAGGGCGAGGTGAACGTGACGCCGCTGCAGCAGGCGGTCGCCTACGCCGCCATCGCGAACGGGGGCACGGTGTGGACGCCGCAGATCGTGCGGCGAATCGAGACCCCGGAGGGCAAGGTGGTCCGCGAGTTCGAGCCGCAGCTGGACGTCAACAACGGGCGCGGCGGGAAGCTGGACGTCAAGCCGCAGAACCTGGCCACGGTTCGCGAGGGCCTCTTCGCGGTGGTCAACGAGCCCGGCGGCACCGCGTACCGGTCGCGCCTCGCCGACGTGCACTTCGCCGGCAAGACCGGCACCGCGCAGGTGATGAAGCTCGGCCAGAAGCAGAAGCTCGACCCGGTCACGCAGGTGTACCTGTCGCGCGACCACGCTTGGTTCGCCGCCTTCGCCCCGGCCGAGGACCCGGAGGTGGTGGTGGTGGTGCTGAACGAGCACGGCGGATGGGGCGCGGACGCGGCCGCCCCGGCGGCGTCGAAGGTGGTGAGGGCCTATTTCGAGCTGAAGAAGCGGGACGCGGTGGCGATGAAGGCGGTGCAGTAGATGTCGCTGGCGACCGAGAAGAAGCTCGACCACCTGCACTGGCCGCTGGTCCTGTGCACCATCGTCATCTGCTCGCTGGGCGTGTGGAACCTGGCGAGCGCGACGAAGAACGCGCTCAACCCGATGTGGCTCGCGCAGTCGAAGTGGATGCTGATGGGCGTGCTCGCGGTGGGAGCGTTCCTGTTCATCGACTACCGCTTCCTCTCCACCGCGGCCTGGCCAATGTACTTCGCGGCGCTGGCGCTCCTGGCAAGCGTGGCGTTCCGGGGCAAGAAGGTGCTCGGTGCCCGGCGCTGGCTGCAGCTCGGGCCGATGCAGGTACAGCCCAGCGAGTTCGTCAAGCTGGCGCTCATCGTGCTGATGGCTCGCTACTTCTCCCGGGACGACGTGTCCGCGCGCAAGGGCCAGTACGGGCTCGTCGACCTCTGGCGCCCGTTCGTCTTCGTGCTCATCCCCGTGGCGCTGGTGATGAAGCAGCCGGACCTCGGTACCGCCCTGGTCACCTTCTCCATCGCCATGACGATGATCGTCTTCGCCAAGGTGCGCTGGCAGAGCCTGACCGCGCTGTTCGCCGGCGGCATCGCCGCCGCCGTCTTCTCCTGGGAGCGCCTGCTCAAGCCCTACCAGAAGAGCCGCATCGTCACTTTCCTCGACCCGCAGGCGTACGCGAAGGGCGCCGGCTACCACGCCATCCAGTCGGTCATCGCGGTCGGCAGCGGGCAGTGGAGCGGGAAGGGGTGGGGCGAAGGGACGCAGAACCAGCTCAGCTTCCTCCCCGAGCAGCACACCGACTTCATCTTCTCGGTCTGGGCCGAGGAGCACGGCTTCCTCGGCGGCGTGCTGCTCTTGTCGCTCTACGGCTTCCTGGTGCTGACCGCGCTCGACGTGGCGGCCAACGCCCGCGACAAGTTCGGCAGCTTCCTCGCCATCGGCATCGCCGCGCTGTTCTTCTGGCACGCCTTCATCAACATCGGCATGGTGACCGGCCTCTTGCCGGTGGTCGGCGTGCCGCTCCCGCTCTTCAGCTACGGCGGGTCGAGCGTGCTCGCCGACCTTCTGGGGGTGGGGATCCTGCTCAACGTGTCGCTGCGCAGGTTCATGTTCTGATCGGCCGCTCGATTCCGCCGACCGTGATCATCCCTACGCGTGCTTCTTCACCACCGCTTCGAGCCTGGACTTGGGCACCGCGCCGACCACCTGCTCGGCGACCTGGCCGTTCTTGAAGAGGATCAGGGTCGGGATGGACATGATCCCGTACTTCTGCGGGACGTTCTGGTGCGCATCGATGTCCAGCTTCCCGACCTTGAGCTTGCCCTTGTATTGCCGGGCGAGCTCCTCGACCGCGGGCGCGATGGCGCGGCAGGGACCGCACCAGGCGGCCCAGAAATCGACCAGGACCGGCGTGTCGGAGCCGAGGACCTCCGCCTGGAAGTTCTCGTCGGTGATGGTGAGGACGTCCGCGCTCGCCATGGTTCCCTGCTCCTTTGTCAGCGGCCGAAGACCGACTCTGCACGACCCCCCGCCCACACGCAACCGATTCCGAGCGGCCGCCCGCCCGGGGTAAACGATTGCCGTAGCTCCCCCTCGCTGGTATTCCTCGAGAGGAGACCTCCGCAATAGATGCCGGTGGGCGCGGAGCGTTGCGATGGCCGACTACCTCTTCGTGCCGCAGAGCGTCCTCGCCAAGTGGTCCGAGAAGGGCCGCGTGGAGCTCAAGGGGCACGTCCTCATCCTCCTGCGCGAGAACAAGTCGTTCCAGCTCACCGGCGCGGTGCGTTTCGTCAAGATGGAGGCAGGGGAGGACGTCAAGGGCCTGCTGCAGAAGGTGAAAACGCTCGAGGCGCTGAAGCAGATGGGGGCCGAGCACTACCGCGAATCCGTCATCCTGGGCGATTCCGCGTACCAGGTGCAGCAGGGATTCCTCGCCGACGCCAACGCCCTGCGCCGCGCGGCGAAAACCCAGCAGGGAGAAAAGGAGGGCGAGCAGGACTTGCTGGCGCAGTTCCTCTTGGACAACCTGCAGTAGCCGCCGCCGCTAGGGCGGCGCTACGCTTTTCACTTCGCGGACTGATGGGAAACAATCCGGCCATGGCGACCCTCCTGGTTCACATCGCGCTCGTCGCCTACGCGGCGGCAGCAGCCGCCTACTTGACCTGGCTGGTGAGGCCGCGCGAGCGGCTGGTGTCCGCCGGCCGGGCCCTCCTGTTCACCGGTCTTCTCCTGCACCTGACCTCGTTCGCGGCGGCCGTCTCGCTCTCCCACGGCGAGGGCCTCGCCCGGGCAGGCTTCGGCTCGGACGCGTGGAAGGGTGGGCAGCTCTTCAGCCTGCTGGCGGCGGCCACCGTCGCCGGGTACCTGGCTCTCGATCTCCGTTACCGGCTGCCGGTCGCGGGCGCGTTCGTCGCGCCGGTCACGGTGGCGGTGATGGTCCCCGCGCACCTGGTCCACAGCGGCACGCGCGCCATCGCGCCCGAGCTCATCCACTCGACCGCGCTGGCGGTGCACGTCTTCTCCGCCGCCGCCGGGACCGCCGCGCTGGCGCTCGCCTTCGCGCTCTCGCTGCTCTATCTGACTAGCGAGAAGCAGCTCAAGTCGAAGCAGCCCGGCAGGCTGTTCGCGCGCCTGCCGTCGCTCGAGCTGATCGACCGGGTGGGATGGCACCTCTCGGTGTGGGGATTCGTCTTCCTCTCCGTCGCCATCGCCACCGGATCGCTCGTGTCGCACGAGGCGAGCGGCTCGGCGTTCCCCATCGCCCCCAAGGAGGGATTCGCGGTGCTCGCCTGGGCCCTGCTCGCGGGACTCATCCAGGCCAGGCTGGTGGCGGGCTGGCGCGGACGCCGGCTGGCGCTGCTCGTCGTCGCAGGCTTCTTGCTGCTGGTCGGGACGTACGCGGGCCTGCTGGCGGCGCCGCAGCACGTCTCCTCCGCCGCGGCCGCGCTGATCGCGCCGGGGAGGGGCTGAAGGTGCCGGTCCTCCTCTGCATCGGCCTCTCGCACAAGCAGGTGCCCATCGCCGTCCGCGAGCAGCTCGCCGTGGCGACCGAGGATCTGCCCGGCCGGCTGGCCCGCCTCCGGGCGATGCCGGCCGTCCGCGAAGCCATGCTCCTGTCCACCTGCAATCGCGTCGAGGTGTTCGCGGTGGCCGACGCGCGCAACGCCGCCGACGACGTGCTGCGCGATCTGGGGCCGCTCGCCGCCGAGCACGCGCTGATCCGCGTCGAGGAGGAAGCCCTCCTCCACCTCTTCCGCGTCGCCGCGAGCCTCGATTCGATGGTGGTCGGCGAGGCGCAGATCCAGGGGCAGGTGAAGGAAGCGCATGCGCGGGCGCAGGAGGCGGGCGCGAGCGGCGCGGCGCTCGCGCGGGCGGTCTCGGCGGCGCTCTCGGCGGCGAAGCGCGTGCGCACCGAGACCGCCATCGCGCGCGGCGTGGTCTCCATCTCCAGCGTGGCCGTACGGATGGCGCACAAGGTGCTTGGAGATCCGTCCGGCCGCACGGTGTTGCTGATCGGCGCGGGCGAGATGGCCCAGCTGGCGGCGCGGGAGCTGCGCGCGGGCGGGGCCTCGGAGGTGCTGGTCGCCAACCGCAGCGCCGCCGCCGCCGAGGCGCTGGCCAAGGAGGTGGGCGGGATCGCGGTGGGCCTCGGCGAGCTGGCCGCGCTGCTCGAGCGGGCCGACGTGGTGCTGTGCTCGACCGCGGCGCAGCAGCCGCTCGTCACGCGCGACCTGGTCGCGCGCGCGAGCAAGGTGCGGCGCTTCCGACCGCTGTTCTTCATCGACCTCGCCGTGCCGCGCAACGTGGACCCCGCCGTGAACCAGCTGGAGAACGTCTACGTGTACGACCTCGACGACCTCGAGCGCGTCGCCGCGCAGAACCGCGACCTCCGGGTGCAGGAGGTCCAGCGCGCCGAGGCCATCGTGCGCGAGGAGATCGTCGCCTACGCGCGGGCCAAGCAGGAGCGCGCGGCGGTGCCGGTGCTGGGGCGGCTGCGAGCGCAGGCGCAGGCGCTGGCGGACGCGGAGGTGGAGCGCACGCTGGCGCTCCTCGGCCCCCTGAGCGAACGCCAGCAGAAGAGCGTCCGCTCGATGGCCACGGCGATCGTCAACAAGCTCCTGCACCGCCCCACCGCGCGCCTGCGAGGCGAGCTGGGTGGGCCGCTGGCGGACGCCGCGGCCGAGCTGTTCGGCCTCCAGGAAACCGGCGATCCGGAACCGACCGAACGAGAGGATCCTCCCCCGCCCGCCTCGGGCGAGCCGCCGGCCGCGAGCCGCGAGCCGCCGGCTGCGAGCCGCGAGCCGCCGGTTGCGAGGCGAGAGCCGCCGGGTGAGACGGGCGCCGACGTCCTGCCTCTCACAGGACGCAAATGAGCCCGCTGCGGATTGCGACGCGAAAGAGCCCGCTCGCGATCTGGCAGGCGGAGCGCGTCCGCGACCTGCTCGCCGCCCGGGGACAGCCGGCGGAGTTGGTGCGCATCACCACCACGGGGGACCGCATCCTCGACCGTCCGCTGGCGGAGGTCGGCGGAAAGGGGCTCTTCGTCAAGGAGCTGGAGGAGGCGTTGCGCGACGGC
>DASQBG010000254.1:0-13267 GCA_035635335.1 Myxococcales bacterium
ACGCGCCGGCTGTGCAGACCACCGGCGGGTCCCGCGCCATCCCCGCCGCTCAGCGAGAACCTCTGCGCGCCCGGCGCCTGCCAGGAGAGCACGGTGGCCGTTCCGCGGGGAACCGGGTTGGGCATTGCGGTGAAGCTGCCGATCACCGGCGGCGTGCCGATCCGCACGACCGCGGTAGCGGTCGCGGTTGCGCCGGCGCTGCGCGCGCTCAGGTGGTAGGTGATATCGCCGGTCGGATTGACTTGCTGAGTGCCCTGGACCGCATCGACGTCAGCGCCATCCAGCGCAGCCGAGAGCGCGCCCGAGATCTTCCAGGACAGCGTCACGGGCTGGCCGGAGAGGACCTCCGCGGGGGATGCGGCGAACTGCGCGATGTCCACCAGCTGGATGGGGATGGTCGCGCTGACCGATCCGTGGCTGTTCGAGGCCACCAGCGTGTAGTCCCCGCCGATGCCCGCGTTCACCGTGACGCTGGTCCCCGTCACGGTGCCGGGCCGCGGATTCAGCTGGAGCGCCTCGGCGCCGCTGACCCGCCAGCTGAACGTGATCGCGTCTCCGCGCGCCACGTCCGCGCGGCTGGCGGTGAAGCTCTGGATGGACGGCAAATCGCTCGAGCAGGCGCCGCAGAGCACGATGGTCGCGAGCAGCCCGACGCGCTTCACGGCCGTCCTCCGACGCGCTGCAGGAACACGCCCAGATCCTGCTCGTCGACCGCGTTGGTCGTCCCGACCAGGTCCGCCTCCTGCCGGTAGGTGGGATCCTGGTTGGTGGACCCCATGGCGGCGACCAGGTCGAGCAGGTCGAACCCGTCGAGCTGCTGATTGAAGTCCATGTCACCGCGCCCTCGGGCGCCGCCGGACAGGCCTCCCGGGCCGAGGTTGAGCTGCCAGATCCCGCGGCCGTAGGTCGCCACCTTCATGTTCGAGCTGCCCGGCGCGACGCAGATGTCGGTGACCTTGACCAGCGGCAGCCCGGGGTCGCGGGTGAAGGTCTGCCCGCCGTCGGTCGTCTTGTAGAGCCCGACATAGGTGCCCACATAGAGTGTGTTCGCGTCGTTTGGATCCGCCTTGAGCGAGGCGATCGGGACGTTGGGCAGCATCAGGCCCGGGGTGCCCACCTTCCCCAGGACGGGCCGAAAGGTCCGGCCGCGATCCTCGGTGAGGAAGAGATGACCGAGGCTGTCGGGGACCGGCTGCGCGGGCGGATTCGCGGCGACCGCCAACGAGGTGTCGAAGGCGGTGGTCGCCTCGCTGGCCGCCCAGTAGCGGGCGCCGGTGGGATCGGTGGGATCGAAGGCGACCCCGGTCGAGCTCTTCAGGCCCACCGAGGTCTGCTGGGCGCCCGTCCCCAGGATGGCGCTTCCCCACCAGTTCGCGCCGCTGTCCGCGGTGACGAAGATGGTGCCCGCCGACGCGGCCACGGCATAGACGCCGGGCTGCTTGTCGTGCGCCGCCAGGTAGCGGAAATCGACCAGCGTACCCGCGTAGTCGGTGAACGATCCGTCGCTGGCGCCGTTGGCGTGGTGGATGGCGCCCCGATCGATGCGCGTCCAGGCGCCGCCCGCGCTCGAGCGGTAGACGTGGCGGTCGGGACGGAAGGTGAAGGTCACGAAGGTCTGCCCGTCGGGCGCGGAGACGTCCGAGACCAGCTGGATGAAGAACGGAATCGAAGGGGTATCGGACCCCGGCAGCCCGGCCATGAAGGTGCGCCAGGTGCCGGCGGCGCCACCCTGCGTGCTGCGCCGGATCGCGTGCAGCGGCTGCGTGGTCAGGATGGCCGCGGGGACCCCGGCCGAGATGGCGGTGCTGACCGCGACGCCGATGCCGTCGCCGCCGACCACCTGATCGAAGGTCCCCGGAGGCGAGAGGCTGTCGCGGAGCCGCGTGCCGTTGTCCTGGAACCCCGCGACGACGAAGTCCTGGTTCGCCTCCCATCCGGGGGCGTCGGGCGCGCAGGCGAGGTGGTACACGAGATGGCTCACCACGCCGAGATTGAGCTTGTCGGAGATGGAGACGACGCGCGGGTCGGCCATCGAGACGTCGGCGGCGAAGAGCCCGCCGTCACCGCCCACGTACAGCTGGTGGTCGGCGGGCGAGAACGCCATCGCGTGCAGGTCGGCGTGCACGTACGGGAGCCCCGACTGGCTGAACTGGGGCGACCACTCGCCGAGGATGGTCCAGGTCTGCCCGCCGTCCTGCGAACCGGCCATCGACAGCTGCCCTCCCACGTAGACGGCGTTCGCGTCCCGCGGATCGACGGCAATGGCCTGGTTGTAGTTCGCCTGGCCGCCGAGGATGTCCAGCGTGCGCTGCGAGGCGATCGGATTGGCCGGGAGGCGATCGCTGTTCAGCCCCAGGGCCGTCCAGCTGCGGCCGCCATCCTCGGAACGGTAGAGGTCCTTGGTGGCGCGCGCGTTGCCGCTCTGCGCGTTGGCCGCGAGCAGGAAGACGCGCGAGCCGTCGCCGGTTCGCGTCGTGCTCGGCGCCACGGCCAGCGTGCCGCGGCCGAGATCGCCGAGGTCCTGCGCCGGGAGGCCGACCAGCGCGTCCGTCCAGGTCTGGCCGCCGTCGGTCGACCGCCAGAGCCTGAGCAGCGGCTGCGTCACGGGTCCCGCGGGAGTGATGTCGAACCCTTGCCCCGAGACGAGCCAGGTGTCCGGCCCGACCCAGGCGATGGACCAGGCCGCGGCTCCGCCCGAGGCGACCGGCAAGGCCAACTGCACCGGCGGCGAGGCCCCGTCCCACCTGAAGAGGCCCACGTCGGTGGCGACCAGGACGTGCGCGCTGCCGAGCGGGTCCACCGCGATGTCGCGCACCCGCTGGGCGATCATCGGCGCGCCGCCGTACACCGCGGTCGGGAAGACGATCGGGTCCCAGGTAACGCCTCCGTCGCGGGTCCGCGTCAGCCCGGGCTGCGGCGCGTCGAAGGGATCGCCGAGCCCGAGATAGAGGATGTCGGGCATCTGCGGGTCCATGGCCAGGGCGCCCACCGAGGTGGACCCCGTAAGGTCGGTGAGCGGCTCCCAGGAGCCGCCCCGGTCGTACGTCTTCCACACGCCTCCGCCGGAAGTGGCGAGGAACAGCACGCCGGGCTCGATCGGGTGCGGGACCACGTTGCGGACCCGACCGGCGATCTGTCCCTCGGGACCGGCATCGCCGAGCGGCGGGAAGAGGATGTCGGACCGGGTCGGTCCGAGGTTGATCCAGACGCCGTCCGGCACCCGCCCCAGGGCGGTACGCGAGAGCGCACCCGACCCGGTGGGGCGGCCGGCGCGGTCTCGCTCGCGCTGCGCGGCGCGCAGGTTGCGGATCAGCGCCGCGGGCGTGACCTGCTCTTCCTGCAGCGCGCGCGCGGCCTCCATGCGCGCCTCGGCGTCGTCGGGTAGGGCCTGCTGGGCGCGGGCCGCCGCCGCGGCGGCCGCGAGCAGCAGCACGAGGAGGCTCCGCCGTGGGGGCACTGCAGACTCCTGGCGCCGGGCTTGCGCGGGCGGAGTCTACCTTGGGGAGCGGAACGAAGCCGTGAGATCCGCGAGGGATTGCTCGGTTGGATTGGGCGGCACCGCCGCGCGCGCGATCTCCTCCCACTGCGGAGCAGGGATGCGCAGGAAAGCCGACACGACCTCGGGATCGAACTGGGTGCCGGCGCAGCCGGAGATCTCCTGGCGCACCTCCGCGGCAGGCCGCGCCGCCCGGAAGGAGCGCCCCCCCGACATGGACTCGTACGCCTCCGAGAGGTGCAGGATGCGGGCCGCGAGCGGGAGCTCCTCGCCCGAGAGCCCGAGCGGATACCCCTTGCCGTCGAAGCGCTCGTGGTGCGTCAGCACCAGCCGCCGCGCGTGCTCGAGGAACGGGATGTTGGCCAGCATGCGGTAGCCCAGCTCGGGGTGCCGCTTCATCTCCACCCACTCTTCGGGGGTCAGTTTCCCGTTCTTCAGCAAGATGGAGTCGGGGATGCCGATCTTGCCCACGTCGTGGATCAAGGCGCCCTGCTCGAGGATCGCCAGCTCGGCCGCGGGCAGGGCCAGCTCGCGGCCCAGGCGCACGCAGAAGGCGGCCACCTTGCGCGAGTGCACCGCCTCGGCGCCGCGCTGGTCGAGCGCGGTCACCAGCGCCTCGATCAAATCGTGCGTGCGCTCCACCACCCGGTGCTCGAGGTTCTTGTTGAGCGTCGACAGCTCCGCGTTCTTGCCGTGCAGGAGCGCGGTCATCTCCTGGTAGTTGCGCCGGAGGTGGTAGTCGTCGACGGCCGCGCGCACGATGGCCAGGAGGTCGTCCCGGTCCCATGGCTTGGGCACGAACCGATAGATCTCGCCCCGGTTGATGGAATCGACGGCGGCGTGGAACTCCTCCACGGCGGAGATGAGCAGGCGGTAGCTCTGGGGCGCCAGCTCGCGGGCCCGCTGGAGGAACTCCGCGCCGTTCATCTCCGGCATGCGGTAGTCGGAGGCGATGACGACGAAGCCTGGCCCGTTGCGGAGAAGGTCCAGCGCGTCCGCGGGGCGGTTCGCGGTGACCACCTCGAAGCCCTCGAGCTCGAACGTGCGCTTCAGCGCACGGAGCACGAAGGGCTCGTCGTCGACGAAGAGGAGGCGATCCATGATCCGATCCTCATCGGCCGATCGCCGAGGAGCTTGAGGAGTACTCTTGCCTACTCGGTACCGGCGAAGCGCTGCTCGGCGCCCTCGCCGATCCAGACGGTCTTCCAGTTCACGAACTCGCGCATGCCGATGACGGACAGCTCGCGCCCGTGGCCGCTCGCCTTGATCCCGCCGAAGGGCAGGCGCGGGTCGGACTTCACCATGCCGTTGATGAACACCTGGCCCGCCTGCAGCTCGTCGGTGAAGCGGCGCACCTCGCCGGCGTCGCGCGTCCAGGCCGCCGAGCCGAGGCCGAACTTCGTCCCGTTAGCGATCTGGAGCGCCTCGCCGGCGTCGCGCACCTTGAAGAGAGTGGCGACGGGCCCGAAGATCTCCTCGTCCCGGCCCGGCGTCCCGGGGCCGGCGTCGGTGAGCAGCGTGGGCTGGAAGAAGAACCCGGGCCGGTCGAGTCGTTTGCCGCCGGCGAGCACCTTGGACCCCTTGGCGATCATGCGTTTCACCTGGTCCTCGACAGCGTCCAGCCCCTGCTCGGCGTAGAGCGGCCCCACTTCGGTGGACTCGTCGTTCGGGTCGCCCACGCGCAGCTCGGAGAACCGCTTGGCCATGCGCTGGACGTACTCGTCGTAGATGCGCTCGTGCAGGATGAAGCGCTTGGCGGCGATGCAGCTCTGGCCGGCGTTCTGCACCCGGGCCTCGACGCCCACCTTCACCGCCTTCTCGAGGTCCGCGCTGGGCATCACGATGAACGGGTCGGATCCGCCCAACTCCAGCACCACCTTCTTGATGTTCCTCCCCGCGGCCTCGCCGATGCTGCGCCCGGCGCCCTCGCTGCCGGTGAGCGTGGCGGCGGCGATGCGCGGGTCGTCGAGCAGCTTGCTGGCGCGGCTGCCCTCGATGAGCAGTGTCTGGAAGGCGCCGTCCGGAAAGCCCGCCTCGCGGAAGATGTCCTCGATGGCGAGCGCGCACTGCGGAACGTTCGAGGCGTGCTTGAGGACGGCCGCATTGCCGGCGACCAGGCCCGGGGCAGAGAAGCGGAACACCTGCCAGAGCGGGAAGTTCCACGGCATCACGGCGAGCACTACGCCGAGCGGCTGGTAGCGGATCAGGCTGCGGACCGCGTCGGTCTTGACCTCCTCGTCGGCGACGAAAGCGGGGCCGTTCTCCGAGTAATACCGGCAGCCGAGCGCGCACTTGTCCACCTCGGCCAGGGCGGCGTTCTTCAGCTTGCCCATCTCCAGCGTCATCAGGCGTCCGAGCTCTTCCCGGCGCGCCTTGAGGACCTCCGCGGCGCGCCCCATGCGCTTCGCGCGCTCGGTGACGGGCAGCTCGCGCTGCAGCCGGGCGCCGGCGAGCGCTCGGGCGAGCTTCTCGTCGATCTGCGCATCGGTGTGCGGCTGGAAGGTGCGGACGGTCTTGCCGGTTGCGGGGTCGACGGTAGCGATGGCCATGGCGCAGATCTAACGCTTCGCAAGTCCGAGCAACAGCCGCACCACCTCCGCGAAGTCATCCGCCAGCCATTCCGGTGACTCGGTGCGCAACGTGGCCTCGTCGTGCGCGCCGTAAGTGACCGCCACGGCGCGCAGGCCCGCACCGTGCGCCATCAGCAAATCGTGGGTCGTATCGCCCACCACCACGCTGCGCTGCGGCGCCGCCGCGAGCCGCTCGAGGACGTGCAGCGCCATCTGTGGATCGGGCTTGGGACGTTCGACGGAATCGTAGCCGGCGATCACCTCGAAGTGCTTGGCGATGCCGGCGGCCTCGAGCTGGGCGACGGCGCCGCTCTGCACCTTGGAGGTGGCGACCGCCAGCCGCAGGCCCAGGTCGCGCAGGACCTGCAAGCCTTCGGCGACACCCGGGTAGAGCAGCTCGGCGGAGCGGGGGATGACGTTCGCCCGCCAGAGGCGCCGGTATTCCTGGACCACCTCGTCCACCTCGGCGGAGCCCTCCGGCAGGCCGAGCAGCCCGGAGAAGGCGACGGTGAGGGGCAGGCCGATGGTCGCGCGGATGGCCTGCGGCTCGGGCATCGCCCGTGGCCGGCCCCTCAGCGCCTCGAGGGCCGTCGCGACGATCACCTTGGGCGTGTCGACCAGCGTGCCGTCCAGGTCGAAGATCACGGCCTCGAGCACGCGGCACTGTACTGCGGCGGGCCGCGGGCTCAGCGGAAATCGCGCGAGGGCAAGGTGAGCGCGTCCTCCAAGGACCAGAAGCGGTCTCCCTTGACGCTGGTCACGCCGTCGTACCGCTCCAGGCGCCCTTCGACCACGAGCAGCGCGCTGCACAGCACCGGGCGGCGGTTCCGCTCGAAGGTGGGCGGGTCGATCACGATGTTGGAGATGCCCGTTTCGTCCTCGAGGGAGAGGAAGACGAATCCCTTCGCGGTGCCGGGCCGCTGGCGCACGATGCACAGCCCGCCGGCGCGCACGCGCTGCCCGTTGCTCATCCTCGGCAGCTCCGCCGCGCTGCTCACCTCCAGCTGCCGCAACCTCTCCCTCTCCAGCGCCACCGGATGCGGCCCCACCGTCATCCCGGTCCCGTGCAGATCGGCGGCGGTTCTTTCCCGCACCGTCATCTCCGGCAGAGGAGACAAAAACTTTTCACGCAGAGCACGCAGAGACCGCAGAGGGATTGGTTTGATCTCCGATCGGGTATCGGCGTCCGATCGGACCAACCCAAAAACCTCTGCGCGCTCTGCGAGCTCTGCGTGAAAAATGGAGTTCGGGTTTGGCTCATCTCGTGGCTCGACGTGGGGGAAGAGGCCGGGAGGGCGGCGGAGCGCCGCTTCGCATTGCCACAAAGCGGCGCGGCGGGTGCCGGGGGAGGAGCCGGGGTGGACGGGGAGCGAGGCGAGCGCGCCGATCTCGGCGAGGGTGGCCAGCTCCTCGCGGCGCAGCGAGACCCGGGCAGAGAGGTCCGCGATGCTGGCGAAGGGACGCGCCGACCGCTCGGCGGCGAGCTTCTTCGCCATCTCCTCGCGCAGGCCGCGCACGTAGCGCAGGCCGAGCCGCAGCCGCAGCTCTTCCTCGGGCCCTTCCCGCTCCAGCGTGCACAGCCAGTCGGAGCGGGCCACGTCGATCGGCTTCACGCGCACGCCGCGGCGCTGGGCGTCCTTCACCAGCGTGGCGGGGCTGTAGAAGCCCATCGGCCAGCAGTTCAGCATCGCGGCGTAGAACGCCTGCGGGTGGTGCACCTTGAGGTACGCGCTCGCGTAGACGAGCAGCGCGAACGACGCGGCATGGCTCTCGGGGAACCCGTACAGCGCGAAGCTCGCGATGCCCTGCACGATCTCGTCCTGCGCCGCCGTCGCGATGCCGTTCGCGGTCATGCCCGCGCGCAGCCGCTCCTCGATGCGCTTCATCCGGTCCATGCTGCGCTTGCTGCCCATCGCGCGGCGCAGCTCGTCCGCCTCGCCGCCGGTGAAGCTCGCCGCCACCATCGCGATGCGCATCAGCTGTTCCTGGAAGAGCGGCACGCCCAGCGTCCGCTCCAGCACCGGCCACAGGCTGGGATGCGGCACGGTGACCGGCTGGCGCTTCGCGCGACGCTCCAGGTACGGGTTCACCATCTGTCCCACGATGGGCCCGGGGCGGATGATCGCCACCTCCACCACGATGTCGTAGAAACACTTCGGCCGCATGCGCGGCAGCGTGGACATCTGGGCGCGCGACTCGACTTGGAAAACGCCGACCGTGTCCGCTTCCTGCAAGAGCTTGTAGACGCCTGGATCGCCCTCGGGCAGCTGCGCGAGGTCCACCGTCACTCCCTCGTGCGCGCGCACCAGCGGGACCGCCTGCTCCAGGACCGCCATCATCCCCAGGCCGAGCAGGTCCACCTTGATGATCCCCAAGTCGGCGCAGTCGTCCTTGTCCCACTGCACCACCACGCGCCCGGGCATCGAGGCCGGCTCGAGCGGCACCACTTCGTCCAGGCGCGTCTTCGCGATCACCATGCCGCCCGAGTGCTGTCCCAGGTGGCGCGGCAGCCCCGCGATCTGGCGGCAGAGCGTCAGGAAGAGCTGCACGCGGCGGTCGTCGCGCGCGAATCCCGCTTCGGCGGCGCGGTTCGCCAGATCGTCGTGCTCGGTGACGAACTCGAAGTGCGGCAGCAGGTTCGAGAGCCGGTCCAGCTCGGCCTGCGGCAGCCCCAGCACCTTGCCGATCTCGCGCGACGCCGAGCGCGCCCGGTAGGTGATCACGTTGGCGGTCATCGCCGCACCGGCCTTCCCGAAGCGCTGGTAGACGTGCTGGATGACCTTCTCGCGCTGGTCGCCGGAGGGCAGATCGAGGTCGATGTCCGGCCAGCACTTCTGCCCGCGGACGTCCGTCCGTTCCTCGGAGAGGAAGCGCTCGAACAAGAGCCCCATCCCGACCGGGTCCACGGCGGTGATCCCCAGCGAGTAGCAGACCGCGCTGTTGGCCGCGGACCCGCGTCCCTGGACGAGGACGTTCTCGCGCACGCAGAACTGCACCAGGTCGTGGACGATGAGGAAGTACCCCGCCAGGCCGAGCTTGCGGATGAGCGACAGCTCCCGCTCGATCTGGGCCACGGCCTTCGGCCAGCGCGCGCTTCCGGGCCCGCCGTAGCGAGCGCGCGCGCCCTCCAGGGTGCGGTGCCACAGCTCGCCGTCCAGCGTCGTCGAGTAAGTGAGCTGCGGATCGGGGAACTCGTAGCCGAGGTCCTCCAGGGTGAAGGCGCAGCGGTCCGCCACGGCGCGGGTGTTGCGGACCGCGTCGGGAAGGTCGCGGAAGAGCGCGGCGACCTCGGCAGGCGGGCGGACGTGGCGTTCGGCGTTCCGGGAAAGCGAGCGGCCCGCCGCGTCCAGCGTCGTCTTCAGGCGGATGCAGGTGAGGGCGTCGTAGAGGGGCTTGAGCTGCGCCGTCGCGTGGCGGATCCCGCCGCCGGCGACCACGCGCAGCCCTCGCGCCCGCGCGGCGTCGAGGCGGCGGCGGTTGTCGCGCTCCTCGCCGGGATCGAGGTGCCGCTGCACCTCTGCGTACAGCGCCTCGGTGCCGAGCGCGCCCGCGGCCGCCACCAGCTCGGCGGGCGCGCCCGCCGAGAGCGCCACGAGCCCGCGGCGGAAATCGGCGAGCTGCGCGAGCGTCACCTTGCACTGGCCTTTTTCCCGCCCGTCGTGCCCCAGCGTGAGCAGCCGGCAGAGGTTCTTGTAGCCCTGGCGGTCCTCGCACAAGAGCGCCAGCGTCCCCGCGCCCTCGACTTCCAGCTCGGCGCCGACCAGGGGGCGCAGCCCGGCGCTGCGAGCGGCAGTGTGGAACCGGGGCGCGCCGTAGACGCCGCCCACGTCGGCCACCCCGAACACCGCGTGCCCGGCCTCGGCGGCCGCCGCGGCGAGATCCTCGGGCAGCGAGGCCGCGTGCAGGAAGCTGAAGGCGCTGCGCGCGTGCAGCTCGACGTAGGGCTCAGTCATAGACGGCCTCGATCCACCACGCGCCCGACGACAGCTCGCGCGAGGCACGCAGCAGCAGGCCGCCCGCCACCTCCAGATCGTACGAATCGATCGCGACCGGCGCGTCGGTCCACCACCCGGCCACCGTGCGCCACGGGCCGGCGCTGGCCACCACGCGCCCGCCGAGCGCGCCCTCTCCGATCACCAGGAGCGGCCTGCCGGCCGCGTCGCAGCGCACCTCGGCGGTGCGCGGCGGCCGCAGGGCGCGCGCGACCAGCTCCACTTCTCCTGCAGGCGGCGGTTCGGGCATCTCTGGAGGAGGCGGCGGGGCGAAGCGGGCCACCTCCGCGGCGAACGGGGTCCAGCGATCGGGAGCGACCGGCTGGCCGACGCGATCCGGGCCCATCAGCGCTACGAGCCGCGCCACCGCCGTCGCGAGCTGGGTCGGGCTCGCGCCGCGCGGTCCGAAGAGCGGGAGCTGATCGAGCACCTCCGGCACCGGGACCGCGCAGAGCCGGATCGCGGTGACGCCGGCCGCCGGCGGCCGCCCTTCGACCGCCAGACGCAAGAGCTGCAGCAGGGATCCCACCTCGCGCGTCGGCGCCGCCAGGTCCAGCGTCCGCTCGTCCCACGAGGCGCCCGCGAGCCGCAGCTGCAAGGACAGCTCGCGCGCCATCAGGCCGCGCGCCCGCAGCCGTTGCGTCAGCCGGTCGAGCAGCGCCTTCCAGACGAAGAGCAGCGGCTCGATGGACTGCGCGTCCCACTCCAGCTCCTCGCCCTCCTCGAAACGCGGAGGCGGCGGGCGCGGCGCGAGCGCGGATCCGTCCTCGCCGCGGGAGAGCCGCCACAGCACCGTCCCCTCTGGCCCCAGCCGCGCGGCCAGCGGCCCGGGCGGAAGGCGCGCCACCTCGCCCAGCGTATGCAGGCCGAAGCGGCGCAGCGTCTGCTGCAGCTCGTCCGGCAGGTCCAGCGCGAGCAGCGGCAAGCCGGCGAGGAAGGCGGCTTGCTCGTCCGGCGCCACCGCGCGGAACGCGCCGCCGCCGATCCCGTGCCGCGTCGGCTCGAAGGTCAGGTCCGGCGCGGCGGCGCGAGCGGCGAGGAGCGCCGTGGACTTGCCCGCCGCGACGCCGACCGCCGCGCGCAGGCCGACGCGCTCCGCCGCCGCGACCAGCGCGCGCGCCACGCCGCGATCGTCGCCGAACAGGGCCGACAGCCCTCCTGCGTCGAGATGGACGAGCCCGGGCGCGGTCTCCTCGACACGGGGCGACACCGCCGCGGCCGCTTCCAGCGCCGCCTGCGCCGCCGACCGCTCCCGCTCCGGCGAGGCCTGTCGGTGGATGAGCTGCGGACAGATGGCCCGCGCCTCCGCGAGCGTCTGCCCCGCCTCGACGCCGAAGGCTTGCGGAGTGGTCCCCAGGACGTGCGCGCGGCCGCCCAGGTCGCCCGCCTGCACCACCGCCAGCGGCGCCTCGGCGAGCCGGGGCTCGACGCGCAGGGCGGCGCACAGCGGCAGATCGGGCACCCACAGGCAAGCGATGCGCGGCATGGCGGGTCACGGCGCCTCGAGAGGGAGGTGCAACGGCAGAGGCCCGGAGGGCGGCATCCTCTTGTGCCGCGCCACCGCTCCTACCGCGCGGACGCCGCGCAGCAGCCGGCCGGGCGCGCCCGCGGCGCCGTCCCACAGCGAGGGGCCGCGTTCCAGCTCGATGGTCGCGGAAGCGAAGGTGCCCGCCTGCGCGGCGCGGCCGAGGAGCAGCAGCACGCCGCCGTGCTTCTCGGCACGCCGGGCGAGACGCGCCCAGGGCGATGCGCCCGGCGACGGAGGCTTCTTCTCGAAGCGGACCACCTCGATCACCCCGCGCGGCCGGCGCGGCTTCGGGCCCGCGTCGGCCAGATCGAGGGCCACCAGCGCGAAGCGCGCCTCCAGCGCGATCTCCGCGGCGCGCAGCGCTTGCACCGGACCCTCCGGCCGCGCCCAGAGGAGCCGGCGCAGGTCGATCCCGCGCGGCCGGGGATCGAACGCGTCGGCCGGGTCGATCAGCGCGCACAGCTCGCCCGCCCGGGTCGCCACACCCAGGGCGGCGCGGAGCAGCGCAGTCCCGCCCGCGCCGGGCGGCGCGACGATCTCGTGCAGCTGCCCCCGCATCAGGCCTCCCCCCAGCGCTGCGTCGAGCCTGGGAATCCCGGTGGAGAGCGGCCGCGGCCCTCCCGGTGACAGCGCGGGCACCCGCCGCACCTGCCCGGTCCGCAGCAGGTCTTCGAGCGCGCGGGGGTCCTTCGGGAGCCGGCGCGCGAGGAGCGTCACGCCGTTCGATCTAGCTAAACATCGGTTCAGGTGCAAGCGCTGTTGGGGGGTCGCGGGGGGAGCGAGCTCCCCCCTCATAGAGGCGCCGGAGGCGCCGGATCGAACAGCGCGCACCGGCAGAGCGGTCAACCCATTTAGGGGTACTGTCCGAGCGTGACGTTCGACGGGTTTCCCGGGGAGGGGCTCGAGTTCCTCGCGGAGCTCGGCGTCCACAACGACCGCGACTGGTTCGAGGCGCACCGCGCCGCCTGGGACGAGCAGATCGTCCCGGCCATGCTGGCCTGGTGCGGCGCCCTGTGCGAGCGGCTCTCCGACGCCATGCCGCGCCTGGTCTTCGTGCCTCGGGTGGGCGGCAGCCTCTACCGGCTGAACCGCGACATCCGCTTCTCGCGCGACAAGAGCCCCTACAAGACGCACGTCGCCGCGCTCCTCTGGGAAGGCGGCGACAAGCACGACGCCCCGGGCGTCTACCTCCACGTCTCGCCGAGCGAGGTGATCCTGGGCGGCGGCATGTGGATCTTCGAGGAGGAGGGACGGCTCGACCGCTACCGCAAGCTCCTCCAGGACCACCGCAGCGCGGAGCGCCTCGAGGCCGCCCTGGCCCAGGCGCGGAAGTCGGGCCTCAAGATCGAGGCGGCGGAACAGCTGCAGCGCCCGCCGCGCCCGTTCACCCCGGAGCATCCGCGCGCCGAGCTGTCTCGCTACAAGGGGCTCACGGTGGGCAAACAGATCGCGCCGGGCGCCTGGCTCCACTCGCGCGAGGCGCTCCGCCGCAGCGAGGCCGCCGCCCGCGCCTACGCCCCTCTGCACGCATGGCTACGGGACGAGCTCTGCCGATAGATCTGGTTAAGGGGACACCATACGTAACTCCGGCCTACGGCGGAGTTACGTATGGTGTCCCCAGATCTACACGTATGGTGTCCCCAGATCTACACGGCGGAGTTACGTATGGTGTCCCCAGATC
>DASQBG010000255.1:0-2756 GCA_035635335.1 Myxococcales bacterium
GGGCTCACCAAGGGCCAGGCCTCGCCCACCAGCGAGCTGGGCAAGAAGACCAAGTCGAGCCCCTACGGCACGGTGGATCGCCCGTTCAACCCGCTCACCTTGGCGCTGGGCGCCGGGGCGACGTTCGTCGCCCGGAGCGTGGCGACGGACACCGCCCACCTCGCGCAGGTGCTGCGGCGCGCGGCGGCGCACAAGGGGGCCGCGTTCGTCCACATCTGGCAGAACTGCCCGGTGTTCAACGACGCAGCCTTCGACGAGTGGTCCGAGCGCGAGGTCCGCGACGACGCGCTGCTCAAGCTGGAGCACGGGAAGCCGCTGGTGTTCGGCAAGGCGAAGGAGAAGGCGCTGCGGATCGGCGACGGCTTCCGCCTGGAAGCGGGCCCGGCCGGCGCCACCGCGCTGGTGCACGACGAGACCCGCGACGACCTGGCATTGGCAATGGCGCTGGCGGCCCTCGAGCCGCCCCTTCCGCAACCGATGGGGGTCCTGCGCGCCGTGCAGCGGCCCACCGTCGACGCGCTGGCGCGCCAGCAGGAGGAAGAGGCGGCCCGCTTGCGGCCCCCCGACCTCCACGCGCTCCTCCACTCCGGCGACGTCTGGGACGTCGGTACCGACTAAAAGCGGGTTCACGCAGGGTACGCCGAGGCCGCAGATTTTTCGGCAGAAGATCCCTCCGCGAACTTCCGCGAGCTCTGCGTGAAATGGTTGAGTCGCGCAGCGTGGCAGCGTATCCAAGAGGCATGCGCAGGCGATTCGGACCGCTCGAGGCGTCGGTGCCGCCCGTCGGGCAGGGGACCTGGCAGCTGGAGCATCACGACCGCGGCGAGGTGGTGAGGGCACTGCGGCGCGGGCTCGACCTGGGCCTCACCCACGTCGACACCGCGGAGATGTACGGCGACGGCAAGGTCGAGGAGATGGTCGCCGAGGCGATCGAAGGGCGGCGCGACGAGGTGTTCCTCGTCTCCAAGGTGCTCCCCTCCAATGCCTCGCGGCGCGGAACCGTCGCTGCCTGCGAGCGCTCGCTGCGGCGGCTCCGCACCGACCGGCTGGACTGCTATCTGCTCCACTGGCCCTCGGAGCAATACCCGCTCGAGGACACGCTCGCCGCGTTCGAGGAGCTGCGCCGGGGGGGCGCGATCCGCTCCTACGGCGTGAGCAACTTCGACGAGGACCTGCTCCGCAAGGCCGTCTCGCTCGCCGGTACCGCCAAGATTGCCTGCAACCAGGTGCTCTACCACCTCGAGGAGCGGCACGCCGACGCTGGCCTCATCCCGTTCTGCGAGGAGCTGGGCATCGCCTTCGTGGGTTACAGCCCGTTCGGGTCGGGCAGCTTCCCCGCGCCCCAGTCGCGCGGAGGCAAGGTGCTCGCCGAGATCGCCCGCGAGCACGGCGCGACACCCAGGCAGGTGGCGCTCGCTTTCCTCACCCGGCGCCCCTCGCTGTTCACCATCCCCAGGTCGAGCCGGGTCGAGCACACCGAGGAGAACGCCGGCGCCCTGAAGCTGAAGCTCACCCCGGAAGAGCTGACGAAGATCGACGCCGCCTTCCCGGTGCGCCGCAGCCGCGAGCTGCCCACGCTGTGAAGACGAACGCGGCGCGCATCCTGGAGGCCCTCGGCATCCGGTACGAGCTGCGCGACTACGCGGTCGACGAGGAGGACCTCTCGGCGGAGAACGTCGCGCGCAAGGTCGGCCTGCCGCCGGAGCAAGTCTTCAAGACGCTGGTGGCGCGCGGCGACCGCACGGGCGTGCTGCTCGCGGCCGTGGCGGCGAACGCGCAACTCGACCTCAAGGCGCTGGCGCGCCTGACCGGCGATCGCAAGGCCGACACGGTTCCGCTGAAGGAGGTGCAGCCGCTGACGGGATACGTGCGTGGCGGCGTGACGGCCCTGGCGTGCAAGAAGGACTACCCGGTGTTCGCCGACGAGACCATCGAGCTGTTCGAGGTGGTTTCCGTCTCGGCGGGCGTGCGCGGCACGCAAATCGTGCTCGCCCCCGCCGACTTCCTTCGCGCCACGCGCGCGCGCGTCGGGCCGATCGCGAAGGCCGGCTGACGCGAGCGGCCTCGACTGATCGTGCGCCTCGTCCTATTCGAAGTGCGCGTTCGCGACCGGCAAGACCTTGAGGCCCGCGGGATTGTTGTCCGCCCAGTTCACCAACCCGATCTGCACTCCGCGCAACCGCGAAGCGTAGTTCACCAGCCCGATGGCCAGCCCGCGCTGCTCGCCCAGGACGCGGTTGAAGGCGCTGATCGAGACCCCCTCGACCCTTCCGCCCTCCGCGAGGTGGAAATACGCCGGTGCGATCACGACGCCCTGGACGTCCTTGCCGCCGGCGGCCAGAGCGATCGCGAGACCCTGGATGCGCGGAGCGCCCACGGCCAGGCCCGCGATCGCGACGCCTTGGATCGTGCCTCCCGCTCCGGCCGCCAGCCCGGCCACCGCAAGGCCCTGCATGTCGCGGCCGGTTCCCACGGCGAGCCCGCCCACGACGAGGCCTTGCACGCCGTCGCCGGCGCCCACGCCGAGGCCGCCCAGCGCGATCCCGCGGAGCCGGCCGCCAGTGCCTACGCCGACACCGCCGAGGGCGATGCCTTCGAGGCCCCCGCCGACCCCGACGCCCAGACCGGCGGCGAAGAAGCCCCGCGCCCGACCACCCGTGCCGATGCCCAGGCCGCCGAAGCCGATCCCGGTAAAGTTCCCGCCCGCGCCCGCGCCGAGACCTCCGGCGATCAGGCCGTACACGTCGCCTCCCGCG
>DASQBG010000256.1:0-19771 GCA_035635335.1 Myxococcales bacterium
GAGGGCCTGGCGGGTTCCCCTGCCTATCTCATATCCCACGCCGACGTCCGCGCCTTGCAGCCCGAAACCGGCTGGGTTTCGGCGGCGGCGCGATTCAACTGGCGGGGCGTCAGCTCGCCCCGGGCGCCGTTCTATGCGCAGAGCTCGCTCGGAGGCGCGTACTTCCTGCGCGGGTTCACGGAGGATCGGTTCGTCGACCAGAACGCCTGGACGTTCGAGGTGGAACAGCGGATCCGCCTCTTCCAGACCCACATCTACGGGGTGACCGCGGACTGGCGGATCGACCCCTTCATCGCCGTGGGCCAGGTCTACCGCACGCTGGACGAGGCGGTCTCGCATCCGCGGGTGGCCGCGGGAGCGGGATTTCGTGCCTGGGTCCGGCCCAACGTCCTCGGCCGCGTCGATATCGCGAACGCCGGCGAGGGTTGGAAGGTGTACGTGGAGATCGGGTACCCCTATTGATTGGCAGCGACTCCGCGGGCCCGAGCAGCGGGCAGCGCGCCGAGCTCCACCAGCTCCTCGGTGCGCAGTGGCGCGTCCAGCATCCGTACGAACCACTCGGCGGGCTCCGGCTTGCCGAGCGGCGGCCGGCCCCGGACCTCGGGCAGCTCGGGCAACAGCTCGGCGAACTGGCGCCGCAGGGCCTCGTCGTCCTGCGCGATCTCGGCGGTCCGGCCCAGCAGCGCCATCGTCTGCGCGCGGCGGCTCTCGCGAGGGCCGTCCAGCTGCGCGAGTGAAGTAGCGCCGAGCATCAGCGACCAGGCGCAGAAGGTCCGGTAGCCGCGCTCGGCGCGCGGCAGCGAGGTCAGGTAGGACAGCGCGCCTTCCGCATCGGCACGGAGGCTGGCGAGGAGCTCTCGGCGATGGGGCACCAGGAACCGGCCGGCCGCTTCGTCCTCGGCCTGGTCCTTGAGGATGTTTATCTTTTGGAGGAAGAGGCCGAACCGGTAAGCGAAGAGCATCCGGGGAGGCGCGCCGCCGCCCAACGCCCAGAGCTGGGTGAGCAGCTCGCCGACCAGGCCGGCGACGATGCAGCAGTACCGGCAAACGTCCTCGACGTCGAGCAGCCGCAGGGGAACGGGCCGCCGCGAATACGCCGCCATGCCTTGCGCCATGCGCCCGATGGCCCCGAACACCACCTCGCGCGCGGCGGCAGGCAGCTCGTGGGCGTCCTCGAGGAAAGCCTCCGTGTCGGCCAGCAGGGCGCGCTCGCCTTCGCTGAGGCCGCCGGGAAAGCTGGAGCGAAAAGCGTCGACCTGCGCGCCGGTGGGCCGCTTTTGCAGGAACTGCCGGAACGAGTTGAACTGGCGCTGCTGCACCAGCCGGTCGGAGAAGGGCGCATCCTCCACGGTGTCCAGCACTCTCAACAAAAGGTAGGAGAGCGCGACCCGATCGCGGAAGGGCGCGTCGAGCCGCGGGATGCAAAGCGCGAAGGTCCGGCTCACCGCATCGAGATGGCGTTGGTAGAACTCCGGCGGTCGCATGCAGTACCTCTCTGACTCGGGGATAGGCGTCTGGTCCCGCGAACGGCCGCCCGGTAACGTCCCAGGGCGAGCAGCGGGAAGCAATTGCGATACAGGTGGTAGCGGATCATGAAGCCGGCGGACAGCTCGCTCCCCTCGGTGATGCGCGCGCCGCGCTCTTCACCGATGCCGTAGCCCGGGAACCCGCACCCGGTGAACGACTCCTCGTCCCAGGCGCCGTCGGGCCTCTGGCGCTCGAGCAGCCAGCGCGCGCCGCGGTCGGCGCTCTGCGCGTCGGCGCGTCCGGCGGCGATCAGGCCGAGCAGCGCCCAGGCCGTCTGCGAGGGCGTGCTCTCACCGCGGCCCCGAGCCGACCGGTCGACGTACGAGGCGCAGGTCTCGCCCCAGCCGCCGTCGGGGTTCTGTCGATCCTCCAGCCAGCGGACCGCGCGGCGGGCCGCCAGGCCCTCCATGTCCTCGCCTGCGGCGGCGAGCGCGGGGAGCACCGCCCCCACACCGTAGACGTGATTGACGCCCCAGCGGCCGAACCACGAGCCTTCCTTCTCCTGCTGGGCGTAGAGATAGCGCAGCGCGCGCCGCAGCGCGGGGTGCCGCCGGTCGATGCCGAAGGCGCACAGCATCTCGACCACGTGCGCGGTCACGTCGGCGCTGGGCGGGTCGATGACCTCGCCGAAATCGCAGAACGGAAGCAGCGCGGGAAGGCGCGAGGTGTTGTCCTTGTCGAACGCCGCCCAGCCGCCGTTCTTGCTCTGCATCGCCAGCACCCAGCGCAGGGCCCGCTGCCGGGTCGGCTCGTCGGCGGCGCCGGCCTTCTGCAGGGCGAGCAGCACGACCGCGGTGTCGTCCACGTCGGGATAGAGATCGTTCTCGAACTCGAACGACCACCCGCTCGGTTCGACGCCCGGGGCCTGCACGCACCAGTCGCCGGCGACGCGGATCTCCTCGCGCAGCAGCCATTGCGAGGCGCTCTGCAGCGACGGTTGCGACGGCTCCGCGCCGGACTCCAGCAGCGCCAGTAGAGCGAGGCCCGTGTCCCAGACCGGCGAGAGGCACGCCTGCACCCGCAGGCTCCCATCGTCGCGGCGGATCATCCAGCGCCCGTGCATGCCCGCAAGCCCCTTCTTCAGCGCCGGATGATCGAGGGAATAACCGACGGTTTTCAGTGCTAGGAGCGAGTACACCCACGGGGGCTGGATGCCGCCCCAGCTTCCGTCGCCCTCCTGGTGGGCGAGGATCCACTCCTCGGCGAGCTTCCGGGCCCGCCGGCGCAACGGATGGATCGGCAGGCGGCCGTAGTAGCGGAGCGCGCGGTCGACCGCGAAGAAGAGGCGATCCAGGTTGTCGCGCGGCGGGCGCACGGTCGCGCCGGCGAGGTGCAGCTCGTCCAGCCGGGCAGACTCGGGGATGGGCCGCACCGGCCGGTCGTCCATCAGCAGCAAGAGCGGCACGATCGTCCCGCGCGCCCAGGAGGAGAAGCGGTAGATGCTGAGCGGGGCCCTCGGCGGCAAGAGCATCAGCTCCGGGGGCATGACGGGCAGGTCGTCCCAGCTCCACTGGCCGAAGAGGGCGAGCCAGATGCGCGTGAAGGTCCTGGCCGCGGCGATGCCGCCGCGCGCGCGGATGAAGTCCCGCGCCCGGGACAGGTGCGGCGCGTCCGCGGATTCGCCCGCAAGCTTGAGCGCGAAGTAGCACTCGATGGTGGTGGAGAGATCGCCGGGCGCTCCGTGGTACATCGCCCAGCTGCCGTCCGCACGCTGGTAGTTGCGGATGTCCTGCGCCACCCCGTGCCAGCGCTCCTCGTCGCGGGCGCCGAGGAACCAGGTCAGCATTAGATATTCGGCGTCCATGGTGGCGTTCGACTCCAGCTCCGCCCACCAGAACCCCTCCGCGAACTGCTCGCCGTCGAACCAGGCTTGCGCGCGCTCGATGACGAGATCCAGGGCCGCGTGCCCGACCGTGCTCTCGCTGCCGATCACGAAGCCCCTCGCTGTCCACGCCGGGCGCGCTCCTCGAACCAGCGCACCGCCTTCGCCAGCGCCTCGCGCACCGGGGTCTGCCGCAAGCCCAGCTCGCGCCGGGCCCGGGAACAATTCGCAAACATGACGTCCCGCGCCGTCCGCACGCCTTCCAAGGGGATGCGCGGTGGGCGGCCGAGGATTCGTCCTTCCACGAACGCGTCGGCGTGCGCGAGGCCGAGCGCGAGCAGATGCGGCAGCCGGATCCGCGGCGCCCTGCGGCCCGTGATCTCGGCCAGCTCCTCGAGGAGCTCGCGCATGGTCAGGTTGGCGTGACCCAGGATGTAACGCTCGCCCCGCTGCCCGCGCTCGAACGCGAGCACGTGGCCCTGGGCCACGTCGTCGACGTCGACGACGTTCATGCCCGTGTCGACGTAGGCCGGGATGCGGCCGTCGAGGAAGTCGCGGATCACCGCGCCGGTCGGGGTCGGCTTGACGTCGCCTACGCCGACCGGGAAGGTAGGGTTCACGATCACTGCCTCGAGCCCGCGCGCGGCTTCCTCGCGCACCAGGGCTTCCGCCTCCCACTTGCTCTTCTTGTACGGTCCGGGGGGTGGACCGACCGGGGTAGAGAGCTCGTCTGGGAGGACGCCGTCGCGCATCCCGCCGATGGTCGCGATGCTGGAGGTGTAGACCAGTCGAGCGCCGGCAGCCCGGGTCGCCTCGATCACGTTGCGGGTGCCGCCGACATTGACGGCCAGCATCTCGCTCGCCGGCGTCGCGAAGGAGTAGAGCGCGGCAACGTGGAAGATGGCGTCGCAGCCGCTGGCGGCAGCGCAGACCGCCTGCGCATCGCGCAGATCGCCCCGCGCGATCTCGACCTCGGCGGATTCCGGCAGGTTCGGCGCGCTGCCCGGGCGCAACAGGACCCGCACCTCCGCTCCCCGTCGCAACAGGGCGCGCGCAACGGCGCCGCCGACGAAGCCGCTGGCCCCGGTGACCAGCGCTCTCATCGATGCGCCTCCGCGATCGCGAGCGCGGGACCCAGGCGGCGCAGGGCCGCCTCCAGCGCGGCGCCCGCCCGGCTTGCATTCCGGGCGAGGCGGAGGAGCCCTGCCGCTGCTCGTGGTCCCGAGAACGCGTACCTCAAGGCAGGCCAGAAGTAATCAGCGTGCGCCTCGCGCGCGAACGGGGGGAGCGAGGACTCGAGCGGGTCGACGATGGCCCGCAGCGCCAGCCACGGAACGCCCGCCTCCGCGGCGGCCTGCGCCACCAGGTAGCTCTCCATGTCGACGGCCAGGGCGCCGGGCCTGGCGAGCGCGCGTTTCTCCTCCGGTGACGCGGCGACCGAGCTCGCGCAGACGAGCTCGCCTTGGATGCAACGGAGTCCGTCCAAGGCAGCGGCCGCGGCCTGTCGGGGAGATTCCGGCGCAGCGAAGGCGTCGCCACCTGCGCTGCGCACGGCCGTTGCGAGCACCAGGTCGCCGGCGGCCAGCGCTGCGTCGAGTCCGCCGGAAAATCCGCAGCTCACCACCAGACCGGGACGTTGCTCGGCGATGGCACGCCGGGCGCCTTCAGCCGTCCCGACCGCGAGCGCGACCGCCTCGCTGCCGGAGAGTCGCCCGCGCACCAGGTCGCCGCGCCGAGCCGCACCTAGAGCGCGGGCCACGCTGCGCAGCTCCTGCTCGAGCGCGACCAGCACCAGGACCTTCCCCGGCTCCGCCCAGTCGCCGTGCGCCGGGGTCTCGCGCGGCTCGGGCTTCCCCTTGCGGCGCTCCCAGATCTCCTGCGATTTGCGCGCCGCGTCTTCGCCGGTAAAGGCGATGTCGGCGATCTCCGCCAGCGGAACGCGCGCGCGCCGCGTCGCGGTCTCGTCGAGCAGTTCGAGATGCGAGGCGCTCCGGTCGTAGACGAACCCCACCAACTCGGAGCCGTCGCTGCGCCGCAGGGTGACGTACCCGCGGTAGTCGAACGCCCGATCGACCAGCTCCGCGATCCTCGCCTCGATCATAGCCGGCCCGTCACCAGGCTCGCGACGGTTTCGGCCATGGCCTGCGGCGACTCGAAGGCGGCGCGGACGGCGCTCGGCTCGAAGCCGCAGTGCACCATGCAGTCCTGGCAGCGGGGATTGCCGCTCTTGCGGCCGTACGAAGGCCAGTCCGTCTCCTCCATCAGCTCCTTGAAGGACCTGGCATAGCCGTCCTGGAGGAGGTAGCAAGGCCGCTGCCAGCCGAAGATGTTGTAGGTGGGATTGCCCCAGGGCGTGCATTCGAAGTCACGCTTGCCCATCAGGAATTGCAGGAAGAGGGGCGACTGGTTGAAGCTCCAGCTCCTCTTCGGCGAGTCGAGCATGCGCGCGAACAGCTGCTGCGAGCGCTCGCGCCGCAGGAAGTGCTCCTGATCGGGCGCCTTCTCGTAGGAGTACCCGGGCGAAACCATCATTCCCTCGACGCCGAGCTCCATCATGTCGTCGAAGAATTGGCGCATGCGCGCTGGGTCGCTGCCCTCGAACAAAGTGGTGTTGGTGGTGACGCGGAAACCGCGCGCGAGGGCGGCGCGGATGGCCTTCACCGCCACGTCGTAGACGCCCTCGCGGCAGACGGAGTGATCGTGCTCGGCGCGGGGGCCGTCCATGTGCACGCTGAAGCTGAGGTACTTGCTGGGCTCGAACTCGTCGAGCTTGCGCTCGAGCAGGATCGCGTTGGTGCAGAGGTAGACGAATCGCCGCCGGTCGACCAGCGCGCGCGCGATCTCGGCGATCTGCGGATGCAGCAGCGGTTCCCCTCCGGCGACGCTGACGATGGGGGCGCCACACTCGTCGGAAGCGCTCACGCACTCCGCGACCGACAGCTGGCGTCTGAGCAGTTGCGCGGGATACTGGATTTTTCCGCAGCCGGTGCAGGAGAGATTGCAGCGGAACAGCGGTTCCAGCATCAGTACCAGCGGGTAGCGTTCGCGGCGGGCCAGGCGCTGCCTCACCAGGTACCGGCCCACCGCCATCATCTGCCCTACCGGAATTGCCATTCCAACCTCCGCCGCGGGGCTTGGTCGCTTAGACGCGAGACAATCGACGAATGTATTTGATGATGCGGACCCGGTTCCGGTTCCAAATTTAACGCCTCACGCGAGCTCACCCGCGTGGTGCATTCGCTTCGGCGCAGTTGACCAAGCCCGCGGCAGTATGAGAAGGCGCGCGGCGTGGCGAGGCCCATCCTGGGAGTGATTGGCGGGTCGGGGTTGTATGACCTGCCCGGGTTGACCGGTGTCCGCCGGGAGGCGGTCGCCACGCCCTTCGGGGAGCCCAGCGACGAGTACTTGATCGGGCGGCTGGGGGAGCAGGAGATGGTATTCCTCCCCCGGCATGGGAAGGGTCACCGGCTCTCGCCCACCGAGGTGAACTCGCGCGCCAACGTGCACGGGATGAAGCAGCTCGGGGTGACCCGGCTCATCTCGGTCAGCGCGGTCGGATCGATGCGCGAGGAGATCGCCCCGGGCGAGCTGGTGCTGGTCGACCAGTTCATCGATCTCACCGTGGCGCGCCCGCGGTCCTTCTTCGGCGGTGGCGTCGTCGCGCACGTCGCCTTCAGCGATCCGGTCTGCCCGCAGCTGCACGCCCAGCTGCGCGCCGCGGTGCTCGCCACGGGCGCGAACGCGCACGAGGAAGGCACCTACGTCTGCATCGAGGGCCCGCAGTTCTCTACCCGCGCGGAGAGCCTGCTGTACCGGAGCTGGGGGGTGGACGTCATCGGCATGACGGCCATGCCCGAGGCCCGGCTGGCCCGCGAGGCGCAGATCTGCTACGCGACCCTCGCCCTCGCCACCGACTACGACTGCTGGCACGAAGGGCACGCCGCCGTGACCGTCCATCAGGTGATCGAGACGATGCAGCGCAACGTGTCCGCCGCCCGCGAGGTGGTGCGCGCCGCCGCGCAGGCAGCCGGCGCCCTCGCCGAGCGGACGTGCGGCTGCGGGCAGGCGCTGGAGAACGCCGTGATGACCGCGCGCGAGGCGATGCCGGCGGAGGCGCGCGAGCGCCTCAAGCTGCTGCTCGGGAGCTGAGGAATGCTGCTGGTAGTGGGAAGCGTGGCGCTCGACTCGGTCGAGACGCCGTTCGGGGCCCGCGAGGACGCGCTGGGCGGGAGCGCCACGTACTTCGCCGCGGCCGCCAGCCTGCTCGCGCCCGTGCATGTCGTGGGCGTAGTGGGCGACGACTTTCCGCTCGCGCAGCTCGAATTCCTCCGCGCCCGCGGCGTGCATCTCGACTTGCTGGAACGCGTGCCCGGCCGCACTTTCCGCTGGAAGGGCCGGTACGGCTACGACCTGAACGCCGCGCAGACCCTCGACACGCAGCTGAACGTGTTCGAGAACTTCGAGCCGCGGCTCGACGCGCGGGCGCGGCGCTCCGACCGGGTCTTCCTCGGCAATATCGACCCCGAGCTGCAGCTGCGCGTCCTCGATCAGATGGAACGGCCGCGGCTCGTCTGCGCCGACACGATGAACTACTGGATCTCCTCCAAGCGGGCGCAGCTCCTCGCGCTCCTCCCGCGCATCGACGTGCTGCTGGTGAACGACGCCGAGGCGCGGCAGCTGTCCGGCGAGTCGAACGTGATCAAGGCGGCCGCCGCCATCGAGCGGATGGGCGCCCGCGCCGTCTGCATCAAGCGCGGTGAGTACGGCGCGCTGCTCGTCTCGGGAAGCGAGGCGTTCTTCGCACCGGCCTACCCGCTGGCGAACGTGGTGGATCCCACCGGCGCCGGGGACAGCTTCGCCGGCGGATTCATCGGGCTCCTCGACCGCACCGGGGGCTTCGACCTCGCGGCGCTGTGCCAGGCGGTGGTGATGGGCTGCACCATCGCCTCGTTCACCGTCGAGGCCTTCTCCCTCGACCGCTTGCGCGACCTGACCCTGGCCGAAGTGCGCTCCCGATTCGAGGCGTTCCGGAAGCTGACCGAGTACGAAGCGCTGCACGCATCCATCACCTGACCGGCAGCCTTGAAGTCAGGCCCCCTCCGGTGTACTGAGGGCGCCGGCCCGATGCGGACCGCCATCCTCACCGACGTGCACGCGAACCTCGAGGCTCTGACCGCGTGCATCGCCGCGGCGGAGCGCGAGCGCGTCGACCGATTCGTTTGCCTCGGAGATACGGTCGGTTACGGGGCGAACCCGAACGAGGCCTGCGACCTCGTCCGGGCGCGCTGCGAATTCGCCATGCTGGGGAACCACGACGCGGCGGTCGCTGGCCGGATGGACTACAGCTACTACTACGCCGCCGCGCGCGAGGTGCTGGACTGGACCGCGCTGCACCTCTCCCCCGAGAACATGGCCTGGCTGCGGACGCTCCCCTACACCAAGCAGGAGGGGAAGGTCCTGTGGGGACATGCCAGCCCGCGGGATCCAGCCGCCTTCGAATATGTCTTCGCGCTGGAGCAAGCCGAGGACCTGGTACTGCGCACGCCGGGAGACCTGCCGCACCTCACCTTCATCGGGCACTCGCACCTGCAGCGGGCCTTCCAGCTCCTGCCCCTCGTGAAGGACGTCTTCGACGAGCGGCTGCGCATCGAGGACGGGAACAAGTACCTGTGCAGCATCGGGAGCTGCGGGCAGCCGCGCGATTACGATCCTCGCGCCTGCTACGGCATCTGGGACGACGCGGACAAGGTGGTCGAATTCCGGCGCGTGACGTACGACGCCGAGAAGACGGCGCGGAAGATCCTCGAGGCCGGCCTCTCGCACCATTTCGCGCGGCGGCTGCTCCATGGCGTCTGAGTTCCCGCGCCACCTCCTCGACATCGAATCGCTGCGGCGTGAGCAGATCGAGCAGCTCCTGGGGCTCGCGACGCGCTTCAAGCGCGAGCGTGCCGCGGCGCGAGCAGGGAAGGGCCGGGCGCCCGGGCACGAGCTGCTCCCCGGGCGCACCGTGGCGACGCTCTTCTTCGAGGCCTCGACGCGCACGCGCAGCTCCTTCGAGGTGGCGGCGTACGCGCTGGGCGCCGACGTGCTCAGCTTCCAGAAGGACGCCTCCAGCGTGACCAAGGGAGAGTCCCTGCAGGACACGGTGCGCAACCTGGAGGCCATCGGCGCGGACCTGCTGGTGGTGCGCCACCCGGCTGCCGGTGCACCGCGCGCGGTCGCGCGCGCGGTCCGGGCGAGCGTCGTCAACGCGGGAGACGGCGCGCACGAGCACCCCACCCAGGCCTTGCTCGATGCCTTGACCCTGCGCGAGAAGCTGGGCCCGCTGGAGGAGAAGGTGATCTCCATCGTGGGCGACATCGCGCACAGCCGGGTCGCGCGGTCGAACGTCCACTGTCTCTCCAAGCTCGGCGCACGGGTGCGGGTCGCCGGGCCCAGCACGCTGATCCCGGCCGGCGTGGAGAAGCTGGGCTGCGAAGTGGCCCGGACCCTGCCGGACGCGCTGCGCGACGCGGATGCGGTCATGATGCTGCGCATCCAGCAGGAGCGGATCGCCGACGCGCGCATCCCCGGGACGCGCGACTACGCCCGCCTCTGGGGCCTGAACGCGCGCACCGTGGAGCTGCTGCCCGCGCGCGCCGTCGTCCTGCACCCCGGCCCGGTGAACCGCGGCGTCGAGCTGTCCAGCGAAGTGATGGACGGCGAGCGCAGCCTGGTGATGGACCAGGTGGACAGCGGAGTCGCGGTGCGCATGGCCACCCTCGCGCTCTGCCTGGGGGCGGCATGATCTTCCTCGAGGGCGGCAGGGTGGTGGATCCGGCCACGCGCACGGACGGCGTGCGCACGGTCATCCTCGACGGCGGCCGTATCAAGGAGGTTCGCGAGCCCGCGGTGTCGCCCGGAGAGCGAGCGGCGAACGAGGTGGTCGACTGCCGCGGCCTTCTGGTCCTGCCCGGGCTGGTGGACCTGCACGTCCACCTGCGGGAGCCCGGCGAGGAGGGGAAGGAGACCATCGCCACGGCTGCGCGCGCCGCCGCGGCCGGAGGCATCACCACCGTGGTCGCCATGCCGAACACCAAGCCGGTCTGCGACAGCGCGTCGGTCGCCCGTTTCGTGCAGGCGCGGGCGCGCGAGGCGGGGTTCGCGCGCGTCCTGCCCGCGGGCGCCATCACCCGCGGCTCGCTGGGCGAGGCGCTGAGCGACATGGCCGAGCTGAAGGAGGCCGGCTGCGTGTGCCTGACCGACGACGGCCGGCCGGTAATGTCGGCCGGGGTGATGCGGCGCGCGCTCGAGTACGCCAGCGACCTCGGCCTTCCCGTCATGGTGCATGCCGAGGACCTGACGCTCACCGGCCCGGGATGCATGAACGAGGGATCGGTGGCCACGCGGCTGGGCTTGCCCGGCATCCCGGCGGCGGCCGAGGTGGCGATGGTCCAGCGCGACCTCCTCCTGGCCGAGATGACCGGCGCCCATTTGCACGTCGCGCACGTCAGCGCGGCGGGCACGGTACGGGCCATCCGCGAGGCCAAGGCGCGCGGGGTCCACGTCACCGCCGAGGCGACGCCGCACCACTTCACGCTGACCGACGAGGCCGTGGCGGGAGTCCCGGCCTCGGTGCCCGCCTTCCGGCAGGAGGATGCCCCGCCCATCGAGCCCTACGACACGCACGCCAAGATGTCGCCGCCGCTGCGGAGCGAGAGCGACCGGCAGGCCATCGTCGGCGCGCTGTCCGACGGCATCATCGACGCCGTGGCTACCGATCACGCGCCGCACGGCCCGCTGGAGAAGGACGTGGAGTTCGAGCGCGCGGCGAACGGCGTGGTCGGGCTGGAGACGTCGCTGGCGCTCACCCTGGCCCTGGTGCGGGCGGGCGAGCTGGCCCTGCCCAGGGCGGTCGAACGGCTCTCGAGCGGACCGGCGCGCTGCTTCGGCCTGCCGTACGGCACGCTGTCCCCCGGAGCGCCCGCCGACGTTATCCTGGTGGACGCCGAGCGGGCATGGAAGGTGGATCCGCAGCGGTTCCACTCGCGCAGCCGCAACAGCCCGTTCGCGGGCTGGACGCTGCGCGGGCGCGTGGTACGCACCTATCTGGAGGGGAAGCTGGTGCACAGGAGCGACGAATGAAGAAGGCCACGCTGGCGCTCGCCTGCGGCGAGACGTTCGAGGGGTTCGCCTGCGGCGCCGAGGGCGAGGCCCAGGGCGAGGTGGTCTTCAACACCAGCCACACCGGTTACCAGGAGATCCTGACCGACCCCTCCTACGCGGGCCAGCTCGTCACCTTCACCGTCGCCGAGCTGGGCAACTACGGCGTCCACCACGGCGACGAGCAGGCGGACGCGCCCCAGGTGGCGGGCTTCATCGCCCGCCGGGTGTCGCGCGAGCCGTCGAACTGGCGGTCCGACGAGTCGCTGCCGGGCTGGCTCGCGCGCCACGGCGTGGTCGGGATCGAGGGACTGGACACGCGGCGGCTGGTGCGCGTGCTGCGCAGCTCCGGCGCGCAGCAGGGAATCATCGATGCCTCCGGCGCCTCGGCGGCGGCGCTGGTCGAGCGCGCGCGGCGGCTGCCGGGGATGGAAGGGCAGGACCTGGCCAGCAAGGTGTCCTGCAAGAAGCCCTACGAGTGGAAGCAGGGCGTCGCCGGGCGCGAGCCGCAGGCGCCCAGCCACGACGTGGTGGTGGTCGATTACGGGGTGAAGCGCGGCATCCTCCGGCAGCTCGTCGATTCCGGCTGCCGCGTGCGCGTGGTTCCGTCCCGCACGCCGGCCGCCGAGATCCTGGCGCAGAAGCCGCACGGGGTGGTGCTCTCCAACGGCCCGGGCGATCCGGCCGCGGTGGTGGGCGCGGACCGCCAGGCGGCGGAGCTGCTGGGCCAGGTGCCGGTGCTGGGAATCTGCCTGGGGCACCAGATCCTCTCGCTCGCGGTGGGCGGGAAGACGTACAAGCTCAAGTTCGGGCACCGGGGGGCGAATCATCCCGTGCGCGACCTGATCGGGAACAGCATCGACATGACCAGCCAGAACCACGGTTTCTCGACCGACGAGGCCAGCCTTCGCGGCAAGGCGCAGGTGACGCACCGCAACCTCTACGACGGCACGGTCGAGGGGCTCGCCGTACCGGAGGCGCGCATGTTCGCGGTGCAATACCATCCCGAGGACAGCCCGGGCCCGCATGACTCGCGCTACCTGTTCCGCCGGTTCATGCAACTGATCGAGGGCTAGCGGATGATCCAGGACCAGTTCGACCTGCTGCTCGCGCACGTCGCCCCGCAGGTCGACGACATCGTCGGGGCCAAGCAGGAGTACTTCGCGCGGACGGGCGGCGAGGTGCACGAGGACGACCGCTCCTTCGAGTCGCGCCTGCAGGCCTTCTTCAACTGGTACTTGTTCGACCGCAGGCTGGACGGGGTCACGCCCGCGCAGCTCTTCCTGCAGGACCGCGGGGCCGAGATGAAGGCGGCCGACAAGGAAGTGCTGATGGGCTTCACGCAGACCCGACTCGGGCTGTACGAGTACCGGGGCCGCGGGGGCTTGCTCCTGGGGCCTAAGAAGGGGCAGGTGCGGGTGCGCGACGCGGTCACCCGCAAGGTCTTCGACGTCACCGAGCGGCGGCAGATGCACGGACTGGAGATCGGCGACCTGTTCGAGGCGCGCCTGGTGCCGGTGCGCGGCACCTGGCACTTCTCCACCTCGTTCACCTACCACCCGCGCGAGATAACACCGGTCATCGTGCGCGAGATCAAGAAACGCAAGAAGCAGGGCGCGGTCGACGTGCGGGCGCTCCTCTGGGAGCTGGAGCGGATGTCCCTCCAGGCCGACCGCTTCAAGAACGTCAGCATCGAGGCCATCTACAACTTCGAGAGCCCCTTCCTCTCCTCCCGCAAATCCGCCCACGGATAAAAAGACCAAGAACGTTTCACGCAGAGCTCGCGGAGGGCGCAGAGAAAAACGATTTTTCCTCTGCGGGCTCCGCGCGCTCTGCGTGAAACCGCTTTTAGTCCTCAGCGGACCACGCTTTCCGGGTCGTGCTTGGTGGGGGCGCCCGGGAAGGTCAGGGTTTTGAGGAGCTCCTTGCGGTTTTTGGCCACGGCGCGGTCGAGGAAGGAGCGGGCGTCGGAGAGGGAATCGAGCAGGCGCTTCGGCTTGCGCTTCATCCGCGGATCCGAGAGCAGGGCGTGCGTCAGCCAGGGGAAGACCGCCGTGACGTCGGTGTGCACGTACACCGAGCCGGCCTCGACGGCCTCGACGCTGACCTTGCCCCAGGTGTGTCCCTCGCCGGCGGGGCAGGAGCTGAGCGCGCCGTTGTCGACCGGATCGACGCAGAACTGCACGTCGATGTCGAAGCCGGTGGTGGGCACGAAGAGGATCTGGTCCAGCAGCGGCTCTCCCTGGAGCGTGTAGTTCTTCGGCACGCCGCCGCCCAGGATCCAGATCGCCAGCCGCTTGGAGCCGTGATGCCGCTCCCAGTGCTGCACGGCCGCCATGCTGTAGACGTCCTCGTTGATGTCGATCTCGAACTTGAACTGGTCCGGGAACAGGCGCTTGAGCTTCACCGCGTTGAGGAAGATCGATCCGTCCTGCACGGCGCCGACGAAGATCGGCACGCCTTGCTCGTACGAGCTCGAGAGGAGCGACGGCTGCTTCACACCGAGCGCGCGCTCCATCTCGCCGATGTCGCGGCCGAGCAGGGCGTGGAACTCGGGCGTGGTCATCTTGCGCTGGTAGTCCGGGGCCTGCATCAGCGCGCTGAAGAGGCGGTCGGTATCGAGCAGCGCCTCTTCCCAGAACCCGAGGTCATAGATGCGGATCACGCGGGCCAGCCGGAGCTGGAGGTCGCCCGCGTCCGGATTCACCTCGCGAATGGCGTGGCCGATGATGCGGTGCGCGTCGTGGTAGAGGTTCGCGCCGGTCGTGGTCAGGCAGGAGATCACGCCTCGCTCGATGAGCGGGATGAGGCAGCTCTGGTGCAGGCCGGCCGGGGTCATCGCGCCGGAGAGGGTGAGGAAGATGCTCGCGTCCTCTTCCATCGAGCGGCGCATCAGCTGGTAGGCCGTGCGCACCTGGCGCCCCACGTAGGCGGAGAAGGCGTGATCGAGCAAGTCGCGGGCGTTCTCGCGCCCGGTGATGGGGCGCGGGTCGACGCGGCGGGCCTTCTCGAACGGCTTGCGGAGCTGTCGTTTGCTGGCCATGGGGCGGCGCACTGTATCAGAGGGCCTCGCGGCCGCGACGCGGCTATGCTGGGCCCATGTGCACGCTGGCCTTCGCGGTGCGGCCCTCGCCGGGAGTCGCGCTGGCGGTCACCGGGAACCGGAACGAGTTCCTCGCGCGGCCGGCCGCCCCGCCGCGCGTGTGGCCTGACCTGCCCGGCGTGCTCATGCCGCGCGACGAGAAGGCCGGCGGCACCTGGCTGGGGTTGACCGCGTCCGGCCTCTTCGTCTGCGTGACCAACCGGCGGGGCGCGTCGCCGGACCCGGCCCGCCGTTCGCGCGGATTGCTGGTGCTGGACGCGCTGCGCGCTCCCGACGCGGCGGCCGTGCGGAAGCTGGCGGGCGCACTGGATCCTCTTCGGTACAACGGCTTCCATCTCGTCTTCGCCGACGCAGGCGAAGCCTTTGTCGCGATCTGCGACGGGGAACGGCTGGAGGTCCGGGCGCTCCGGCCGGGCGAGGCGCACCTGGTCACCGAGCGCAGCTACGGCGCCGGGGAAGGCATCCGGGAGGCCGAGGTGCTGCGCGAGGTCGGGCCGCTGCTGCTGGATCCGGGCGTCACTGCGGCGATGCTGCGCCCTCCGATGCAGCGCCACGGCCCGTCTCCCTTGGAAGGGGCCTGCGTCCACGCCGACGAATTCGGCTACGGTACCCGCTCCTCCATCCAGCTCGTCCTCCGCCCCTCCTCCCCCGATTTCCTCTGGACCCAGGGCCCCCCCTGCACCAATCCCCCGACCGACCTCTCCGCCGCCGCCGCCGCGCTGCTCGGAATGCGGGACTAAAAACGTTTCACGCGAAGCGCGGAAGATTGGCAAGCGCGGAAGGTTGATGGGGTGGTGCATTCTCGGGCGCGCGTGCGAGCACCGAAAAGAATCTTCCGCGCTTCCGTGCCTTCCGTGCTTCGCGTGAAACGCTTCTAGGTCACTTCCGCGGCAAGAAACCCTTCGTGAAGGTGCGGGCCAAGGTGGGGAGCTCGAGGGCGGATTTAAGGAGGGAGAGGACCAGGGCGAGGGGGGTGGAGCCTTCGGCCTGGACCGTGACGCGTTCGCCGGTCACGGCGTCTTCCGCAGCGCCGCGGGCGATGGTGTGCGAGCCGTCCGAGCGGATCTCCACTACCAGGCGGGCGACGACGGGCGGCTCGCGCTTCGCCTCGACTGGACCCGCGCGGGGCGGCTTGCGCAGCTGGTCGGCCATGCGCGCAAGTATAGTGGTTCTATTGGGGACCGCCGGACGGGACCAGGAACGCCGGATCGAACCCGAGGTCGCGGATGGCGGCGTCCCAGACCTTCTCCGCGGGGGTGTCGAAGATGCGCTCGGTCGACACCTTGCCGGTCAGCCAGCCACCGACGATCACCTCGCGCTCGAGCTGCCCCGGCCCCCAGCCCGCGTATCCGAGGCACAGGCGGTAGGCGCCGGGGTCGCCCGCGAGGAGCGGCTTGAGGCTGTCGGTCGACACGCTCAGGAACAGCCCGTCGTGCACCTTGAGCGAGTCGGGCACGTCCGCGCGGCGGTGCAAGAGGAAGCCGCGCTCCGGCGAGACGGGCCCACCGATGAACGCCCGTCCGGCCTCGGGGTGCACGCGCAGGCCTTGCTCCTTGCCGATCTCGGAGAGCGGCACCTCGCTCGGGCGGTTGAAGACGATTCCCATCGCTCCCGCGTCCGAATGCTCGATGAGCAGGACGACCGATCGCGAGAAGTTCGGATCCTCCATCTGCGGGACGGCGATGAGGAGGCCGGGCGCGAGATCGTCCACACCGGACAGCATACGACGCACGCCGCGCCGTCGCTATAGCCACAGACGGAAGTAGTAGAAGATCTGCTCCTGTACGCGTTGCCACCAAGGGCGGCGGCGCCACTCGGCGGGATCGATCTCGCGGCACAGGGGCAGGTCGCGCGCGAAACGTTCCTCGAGCGCGAACGCGGCCTCGTCGTCGACGATGGAGAGCACCAATTCCCAGTTGTACTGAAGGCTGCGCTGGTCGAGGTTGTAGGACCCGATCGAGCACCAGGCCCCGTCCACCACGATCGACTTGGCGTGCAGCATCGTGGGCAGGTACTCGAAGATGCGAACCCGGCCGCGCAGCAGCGAGGCGTAGGTATGCCGGCTCGCGTGCACGATGCCCGGCACGTCGCTGTGGTGCGGCACCATGACGCGCACGTCCACGCCGCGCATTGCCGCCCGGCGCAGCGTCTTGCGCCACCGCCGGTTGGGGATGAAGTACGCGCTGTGGATGAAGACCCGCGTCTGCGAGAGCGACACCGCTCGCTGCAGGTGCTTCTCGATCGAGCGCCGGTCGCGGAAACGGCCGATGGCGAGCGCCTGGACGCGGCCGCCTTCCGCCTGGCCCTGGACGAGATCGGCGCGCTGCGCGCTTCCGGACGGCTCCGGCTCGTGCGCGCGGGTCGGCCGGAGATGCGTGAGCCGCTGGGGAATGCCGTCTGGGCTCGAGTACCGCCAGGAATCGAAGAAGTAGCGCCGCAGGTCGGCGACCACCGGCCCGTGGACGCGGACGTGCACGTCGTGCCAGCCCTTGCCCCCCCAGTTGCGCGGCGCGTACTCGTCGCCGATGTTGATCCCGCCGGTGAATGCCACCTCCTCGTCGACCACCAGCAGCTTGCGGTGGTCGCGCACCGACCACCCCCAGCGTCTGCGCCAGGGTCGCACGGGATGGAAGGTGGCGAGGTGCACCCCCGCTTCGAGCAGCGCGTCGCGGTCGCTTCCCGACAGGTTCCACGAGCCCGCGCCGTCGACCACCAGCCGCACCGACACGCCCGACATCGCGCGCTCGCAGAGCGCGTGGTGGAAGCGCTTGCCGGTCGCGTCGCTCTCGAAGATGTAGGTCTCGAGCAGCACCTCGCTGCGCGCGCCGAGGATGGCCGCGAGCATCGCGGGGTACGCCTCGGCGCCGTCCACCAGGACGGACAGGCGGTGCCCGGGCTTCAGCTTGTGCGGGGTGAGGCAGTAACGCTCGCCGGCTGCGGGCTTGTGCGCCGCTCGCGCCTGCAGGGCCTGCGGATCCTCCACCTCGCCCGCGACCTAGGCCGGAGGTTCCAGCTTGAGCATGGCGCGCTTGCCCTCCATCTCCTTGTACTTCTCGGCGTCGGGCAGCCCTTCTTTCTGCTTGTTGATGTTGGGCCACTTGGTGGAGAACTCGGCGTTGATCGCCGTGTACTCCTTCCATTTCTCCGGCAGGTCGTCCTCGGGGAAGATGGCCTTGGTCGGGCACACCGGCTCGCAGGCGCCGCAGTCGATGCATTCGTCGGGGTGGATGACGAGGAAGTTCGCGCCCTCGTAGAAGCAATCGACGGGGCAGACGGCGACGCAGTCCGTGTACTTGCAGTTGATGCAAGGCTCCGCAACGACGAACCCCATGGAAAGTGCCCTCCGCGAGTGGTCGCGGCAGAACTTAGCACAGAGCGCAACGGTGAGTAGCTTCTCGCCCCGGGAGACGTTCGCGCGGCGCCGCTCGGCTGATCGCTTCCCGGACCGCACGCACGAATCCGCCGGGGCGCGGCGGCGTCCCTACCTTCCAGGGGGCCGGGAATGGTGACTACCGGGGCAGCAGGCCAGCGGATGCCGGTCCTCTTCATCGGGCACGGCAATCCCATGAACGCGCTCGAGCGCAACGAGTACACGCGCGCCTGGGAGCGCATCGCCGCCGATCTACCCCGGCCGCGTGCCATCCTGGCCGTCTCGGCGCACTGGTACACGCCCGGCGCGCGCGTGACGGCGCAGGAGCGGCCGCGCACCATCCACGACTTCGGCGGGTTCCCGCGCAACCTGCACGAGGTGGAATATCCGGCGCCGGGATCTCCGCAGCTGGCGCGGCGCGTGCGGGAGCTGCTCGCGCCGGCGGAGGTGGAGCTGGACGACCGCTGGGGCCTGGACCACGGCACCTGGTCGGTGCTCCTCCACATGTTCCCGCGGGCCGACGTGCCCGTGGTGCAGCTCGGCATCGACGAGACGCTGACCCCCGAGGAGCATTGGGCGCTCGCCGTGGGACTGCGGCCGCTGCGCGACGAGGGCGTGCTGGTCCTGGGCTCCGGCGACGTGGTGCACAACCTGCACACCTACGCCTGGGGCCGGCACCCGGTCGAGCCGTACGATTGGGCGCTGCGCTTCGAGCAGGTCATCCGCACGGCCATCGAGGAGAACGATCACCAGACGGTGGTGGCCTACGAAGAGCTGGGCCGCGACGCCGCCCTCGCGGCCCCGACGCCGGACCATTTCCTGCCGCTCGTCTACGTGCTCGCGCTGGGAAGGCGCGAGGAGCCGGTGACGTATCCGGTCGAGGGGTTCGACGGAGGCTCGGTCTCCATGCTCGGGGTCCGCATCGGGTAACCGGCATGGCCTATGAGCGCATCGAGGACCACGGCGTCATCGGCAACATGCGGACCGTGGCGCTGGTGTCCGTCGGCGGGGTCATCGACTGGTATTGCTTCCCCCGCTTCGACTCGCCCAGCATCTTCGCTGCGCTGCTCGACGACGAGAAGGGCGGCAGCTTCTCCATCCAGCCTCTGGAAGGGCAGGTCATCCACAAGCAGCTCTACTGGCCCGATACCAACGTGCTCCTCACCCGCTTCCTCTCTCCGGACGGTGTCGGCGAGATCGAGGACTACATGCCGGTCGGTCCGGCCGCCGAGGCCGCCCGGTGCCAGGACGAGATCGTCCGGCGCGTGAAGGTGGTGCGCGGCAGCCTGACCTTCGAGGTCTGCTGCGAGCCTGCCTTCGACTACGCCCGCACGCGGCCGCGCGTGTCCATCCAGAAGAACGGAGCGGTGTTCGAGGGAGCGGGCCTCACGCTCGCGCTCTCCAGCCCGGTCTCGCTGCGCGCCACCGAGCGCGGCGCGACGGCGCGCTTCACGCTGAGCGAGGGAGAGACGACCACCTTCGTGCTGCACCCGCTGGCCGAGGGGTGCGAGGCGCCGCCCACCGAGGCACAGGCGAACCAGCTCTTCGAGGATACCGTCCGCTTCTGGCGCCAGTGGCTCTCCAAGTGCACCTACCGCGGGCGGTGGCGAGAGATCGTGTACCGCTCCGCGCTGGTCTTGAAGCTGCTCACCTACGATCCGACCGGCGCGATCGTGGCGGCGCCCACCTGCAGCCTGCCGGAGGAGATCGGAGGAGTGCGGAACTGGGACTACCGCTACAGCTGGCTGCGGGACGCCGCCTTCGTGCTGTACGCGCTGCTGCGCATCGGCTTCACCGAGGAGGCGGC
>DASQBG010000257.1:0-21169 GCA_035635335.1 Myxococcales bacterium
AGCTCGGTGTGAAAGCGGAGTTCGTCCGCGTCGGCGCCTACAAGAACGCGCCGGACCTCTTCACCCGCAGGGACATGTCGAGCGAGCAACGTGAGGTGGTGAACGCTCTTCTGGACGACGTCTTCGGCCGCTACGTGCGGCGCGTCACCCAGGCGCGGCACCTCGACGAGGAGAAGTTCCGGCGCCTCCTGGATCGCGGGCTCCAAACGCCCCAGGAAGCGCAGGCGCAAGGGCTGGTCGATGGGCTCGTGTACCCGGACCAGCTCGAAGAGGAGGTAGGGAAGCTGGCCGGCGGGCACGTCGCGCTCGAGCAAGTGGGGACGCACCCTCCCTCGGTGCGGAGTCCCCGCTGGACGCCGCCGCCCACGGTGGCGGTGGTGCGGGTGGAGGGAGACATCGCCCGCGGCGAAGGCGGAAGTGACCCGCTGGGCCTGGTGGAGGTGGCAGGCTCGGAGTCGATCGCGCGGCGCATCCGCCGCCTCGCGGACGACCCGTCGGTGAAGGCGATCGTGGTGCGGATCGATTCGCCGGGCGGCGACGGCAGCGCCTCGGATCTCATCTGGCGGGAGCTTCAGCGGGCCCGCAAGGAGAAGGGCAAGCCGGTGGTGGCGAGCATGGGGGACGTGGCTGCATCGGGTGGCTACTACGTCGCGGTGGGGGCGGACGAGATCTACGCCGAGCCCTCGACGGTGACCGGCTCGATCGGCGTGTTCGTGGGGAAGTTCGACTTGGAAGAGCTGTACCGGGAGCTGGGCCTGAAGCTGGTGACCAACAAGCGCGGGAAGAGCGCGGACCTGTTCTCCACGGCGCGCGCCCTGACGGACGACGAGCGCCGGACGCTGCAGGGCTGGGTGGAGGCGTTCTACGACCAGTTCGTGGATCGCGTCGCCGAAGGGCGGCACCTGCCGCGCGAGCGTGTCGACGAGCTGGGCCGCGGCCGGGTGTGGACCGGCCAGCAGGCGCTGGAGCGCGGGCTGGTCGACAAGGTGGGCGGCCTGCGCGAGGCAATCGAGGCCGCCAAGGCGCGCGCCGGCCTCGCCCCGGACGAGCCGGTGCTGCTCGACGACGAGGGCAAGCGCGAAGTGAGGTTCCTGCCCGCCCTTCAGCTCTTGCCCGGCTCGCTGCGGCCACTGTCCGCGCGGGCCCTGCGCGCGCTCTCGCTCCTGGGGGAGCCGGGCACGCTCCGGGCGGTCCTGCCGTTCGATCTCGAGGTGAACTGAGTGCCTGCATCGGTCCTGATCGTCGAGGACGAGGAGAGCGCCTCGCGACTCATCGCCACCATCTGCTCGGAGCTGGGCCTGCGGACGCAGGTGACGCGCTCCGGGGTGCAGGCGAAGGACCTCCTCGCCCAGGCGGCGCACGCGAATCAGCCCTTCTCCGCGGTGGTGCTCGACCTGGTGCTGGCCGAGCTGGACGGGTTCCAGGTGGGCCAGTTCGCGCGCGGGCAGCCGTGGGGGACGCATCTCCCGTTGATCGTGGTGAGCGGGATCTACAAGCAGCCAAACGCGGAGCTGATGGCTCGCCTGAAGCCGCACGCCTACTTTGCCAAGCCGTTCGACATCTCGCACGTGCGCGACGCGCTGGTGAAGGCCTGCAACGTGCAAGGCGTGGCCACCGCGGTGGAAGGCGACCTCGCCCACAAGCCCGCGGCCGCGCTGTTCGTCGAGCTGGTGCGGCAGAAGGCCAGCTCACTGCTGACGCTGACGCAGGACACGACGGTGCGCCTGATCCATTTCGAGAAGGGCCAGGTCCGGTTCGCGCAGAGCTCGGTCAAGGGCGAGCTCGCGGGAGCCGCGCAGGTCGCTTCGGGCGCCGTCAAGCAGGCTTCCTTCGACCGCGCGGTGGCGTTCGCAAAGCAGAACAAGGTGGCCCTGCACGAGGCGCTGGCCTACTCGCGCGTGCTCACGCCCGAGCAGCTCAAGACGGCGCTCAAGCAGCAGACGGTGGAGGCTTCGGTGAACGGCCTTCTCTGGACCAAGGGGACCTTTCGCGTCGATCCGCGGTCGGCGGAGCAGCTCGCCGCGGTCCCGGAGGCGCGCACGAGCCCGGTGGCGCTGGTGCTCGAGGCGGCGAAGCGGTCCACCGCCGACGGCGCCGCGCGCGCGTGGCTGGAAGCGCGCGCGCAGCAGCAGATGAGCCGCTCGCCCGAGCTCGAGCGCGAGCTGTTCGCGGTGAAGACGGCCTGGCCAGCCGAGGGCGTGACCTCGCTCGCCACCAACCAGCGGCTCCTGCGGGAAGCGCTCTCGCGGGTCAAGCCGCCCGAGCTGCCGCTGCTCCTGTGGCTGTGCCAGAGCGGGCTCGTCGCCCTGTCGGACGGGGCCAAGGCCGCGTCCCCTTCGGCCAGGGCGGCTGCTCCCAGCCCGGTGGACGAGGACGCGGGCAGGACGTTCACGCCGGACGAGGATTGGTCCCGGCGGGTGATCTTCGCCGAGCGCGATCGACTGCGGGATGCGAATCATTACGAGGTCCTGGGCATCGAAACCGGAGCGGCGCCACAAGAGATCAAGGCCGCCTACGTCGCGGCGGCGAAGCGGTTCCACTCGGACGCGTTCGCCGGCCAGGAGCTGGGCTCGGCGCGGAGGGCGGCCGAGGAGCTGTTCGCGAAGGTCAGCGAGGCCAATGCCGTGCTCGCGAACCCGTCGAGCCGCGCGGATTACGACGTCTACCTCGATCGCAAGTCGAAGGGCCTGCCCACCGACGTGGGCGCGATCCTGAGGGCGGAGGGCATCTTCCAGAAGGGAGAGACGCTCTTCAAGTCGGGCAAGTTCGAGGAGGCCGAAAGCGTCTTCCGCGAGGCGATCGCGCTCAATCACGCCGAGGCGGAGTTCCACGCGTACCTGGGGATGTGCATCTACCGGGGGCGGGGCAAGGCGCAGGAGGCGCTCGAGCTGGTCGGCAAGGCATTGGAGATGGACCCGCGGCTGCGCAGCGCGACCGTCTTCGCCGCCCAGTTGCACGAGGCGATGGGGGACGTGGAGAAGGCGAAGAACCTCTTGCGGAAAGCCATCGCGAAGGATCTGGAGTTCGACGCGGCGAAAGGCGAGCTGTCGCGGATGAAGCGCGCTCCCGCGGAGCAGAAGAAGGGTTTCCTCGATCGTTTACTCAAGAAGTGAGTCCGCGGCTCGAAGACGAGTCGCGCAAGGTGGAGTGACCAGATGAACGGTGAAGGACAGCGGCCCCCCAACAACGAGCCCCAGGCCCAGGCGCACGACGCGCCCGAGCCGGGCAACGCGCGTTACCCGCAGCACGCAACCAACGGCCAGCAGCAGCAGCAACAGCAGCAGCCGCCGGGTGAAGGCGGCGGCGGGCGGCGCCGGTTCCGCCGGCAGCGGCGCGGCGGGCGCGGGCGTGGACGCAACAAGGGGCAGCACCAGCAGAACGTGCCGGCCCCGCTCGATGCGCAGGGGCGCATCCTGGACGTGGAGAACGAGCTGGCGACCGAGGAGGGCGGCCCCGACGCGGTCACCCAGCCGGGCGAGCCGCAGGCGCTCGCCGGGGCGGGCGAGCCGCAGGGGTCGCAGACGGGCGCGGACATCGCCGGTGGGCCTTCCGCGCCACCTCAGGGCGGAGCCGAGGCGCAGCAGGGCCAGTCGCAGAGCGGGGCGCAGCCGCGGCCGCAGCAGCAGACCCAGCATCGCCAGCAACAACAGAGGCCGCAGCCGCGGCAGGAGCCGCCCGTCGCCATCGAGGGCGTGCTGGACGTCGATCACCGGGGCGGCGGGCGGCTGCGCAGCGCGAAGCTGAACTTCCTGCCCCAGCCCGAGGACGCGGAGGTGCCGCGCCACCTGATCGAGCGCGACCGGCTGCGGGAGGGGTCGCTGATCACCGGACAGGCCGTGCGGCGCAACGGCCGGCTGCAGCTCATCCGGACCGAGACCGTGGAGGGGCTCCCGCCGCAGCAGGCCGCCGCCCGCACGCTCTTCCAGAACCTGACCGTGATCGATCCCGACGACCGCCTGGTGATGGAGACCACGACGAAGGAGACGCTCACCCGCGTCATCGACATCGTCTCGCCAATCGGCCTGGGCCAGCGGATGCTGATCGTCTCGCCTCCCAAGGCGGGCAAGACCATCATGCTGCAGAAGATGTGCCTCGCCATCTCGGCCAACCGGCCCGAGGTCATCCAGTTCGTGCTGCTGGTCGACGAGCGGCCGGAGGAGGTCACCGACTTCCGGCGCACCGTGAAGGCGGAGGTGTTCGCCTCGTCCGCCGACCGGCCCACCGAGGAGCACCTGCACGTCGCCGAGATGGTGCTCGAGCGCGCCAAGCGGCTGGTCGAGGGCGGCAAGGACGTGGTGATCCTGCTCGACTCGATCACCCGCCTCTCGCGCGCCTACAACAAGGAGGTCGAGTCCTCCGGGCGCACCCTCTCGGGAGGCGTCGACTCCCGCGCGCTGGAGCGGCCCAAGCGGCTCTTCGGCGCGGCCCGCAACGCCGAGGAGGGCGGCTCCTTGACCATCCTCGCCACCGCGCTGGTCGACACCGGCTCGCGCATGGACGAGGTGATCTTCGAGGAGTTCAAGGGGACCGGCAACGCCGAGATCAACCTCGACCGCCAGCTCGCCGAGAAGCGCATCTGGCCGGCCATCAACATCCAGACCTCCGGCACCCGCAAGGAGGAGAAGCTCTTCTCCCAGCACGAATACGAGAAGGTGAAGAAGCTCCGCGGGGCGCTGTTCGCGCTGAAGCCGGTCGAAGCGATGGAGCGGCTCCTCAAGTCCGTCGGCGAGTTCAAGTCCAACGCGGAATTTTTGGAGGCGATCTAGCGGCCGCCGACGCGGGTGACGGTACGCTGCGGAGAGGCTCCGAGCGGCTTGACGTCCCAGATGTAGCCTTCGATGCGCAGCGCCGATCCCGCGTGCGCGATGACACTGGCCGGTGCACCCTTCGGCTCGGGTACGGCGGGGCCGCCCACCGCGGCGGCGGCTGTGAGCGCAGCGACGATGGCTTGAAGATCGTCGTGAGTGCGCACGGTCGTGGGCGGCAGCCCATAAGTCGTGACGAGCGCTCTCAGGTACGGCGCGAGCTCCGGTCGCTTCGCTTTGCCCGGAAGCGGCATCAACCCACTGGAGCGCCATGCCGAGGTGGGAAAGCACTCGAGAACGAGGTAGGAGCTCGCCGCCTCCGCGGCGGCTGGGTCGGCGAGCACGACACCCGGCTTGGCGAGCAGCTTCGCGAACACGTCCACGCAGAACTCGATCCACGCCCGCTGCGTTCCCGGAAACGTCCGCGGATACACGCCGGTCTTCCCCTGCGTCCTGCACTCGTACTCGCAGCGCCGGCCGACCCCGGGCATTTCCTCGACGGTCGCCGGGTCCCGCCATCCCTGCGGCCCGTCCAGCGCGACGGCGCACACGCGCTCGCGCCGGGCGAACGCGTCGATCGCATCGGCGAGCGCATCCGGCGTCAGCGGGATCGCGGGCGAGGTGATCGCACCCGCAACGACGCGCGTGAAACCGTCCGCCTCGTCGTCGAACTCGATCATCGCGCTGCCCACCGAGCTCCACTTCGAACTTGCGAGATCGATCCCCAAAACGGTGCGGATCATCCGGCCCTCCTCGTCGCGCCTCCGCGCACCCACCCAACGCGAAGGAGCCACGTGCGTGGCTCGACTACCCCCGCGCGCCCATTGAATCAGGGCAGATATTACCGAAGGGGTCTGACATCGTTACCGGCTCGCCGCAAATGAATCAAAGAGCAGGAGCAAGGCGACGCGCGCGCGTGCCGAGACCTGTGCCGCCAACAGCTCAGCGCTAAGTTCGCGCCTACCGCCGGAACGCCGCCCGAATGCCCGCGCGGACCACCGTGGCCGGGTGGAGCAGCAGCATGCCCAGGCGGCCGCCCAGGGTGGTCGGCTCGAAAAGCACGCCGAGTTGCCGGAGGACGGTGGCGCGGTCGTAGTAGACGCGCTCGCCGAGCAAGCGGTCGTTCTTGTCGAAGGTGAAGACGACGCAGAGGGGAAATTCGAGGTGGCGGCCGGTGGCGGGCAGGCCGCGCCAGGCGCCCAGATGCGTGCCCGTGATCAGCAACTCGAGCACGATCGCGCCTGCGCTGACGTGTCGCTTCTTCACCGCGAAGTGCACGTCCGGCGTGGCGCGGAACAAGCTTGCGTAGTATTCGCGCACCGCCCCCAGCCCGTGGTGGCGCTCGCCCCACGGCCCATCCTCGCACACGGCGTCGTCGCCGAAGGTCGAGAGCACGCCGTCCAGGTCGTGCCGGTTCTCGTGCCGGACGTGCTCCTCGACCGCAGCAATCCGCAGGTCGTCGCGCGCTGACTGCGTTTCCATGGCTCGTCCCTTTCAACCGGGCGGCACGGGCGCGCGCTGCAGCTTCTGCTGCAGGAACGCCGCCGCGGCGGCGGTCATGTAATCCCGGTTCTCCTTCTTCTGGAAGCCATGCCCCTCGTTCACGCCGAGGAGGTATGGCGCGTCCTTGCCCCGCGCGCGCAGCGCCTGGACGATCTGCTCGGCCTCGCTCTGCGGAACGCGGGGATCGTTCTTGCCCTGGATGACGAGCAGCGCCGCCTCGATCTTGTCCACCGAGTTGAGCGGCGAGATGCGCTCCTGCACGGCGCGCACGGCGGGATCCCGCTCGTCGCCGTACTCCGCCCGCCGCAGGTCGCGCCGGTAGGCCTGCGTCGTCTGCAGGAAGCTGACCAGGTTGGAGATGCCCACCACGTCGACGGCGGCGCGCACGCGCGCGCCGTGGAACGCCACCGTGGCGAGCGTCATGTACCCGCCATACGACCCGCCGTACACGCCGATGCGCGAAGGATCGAGATCGGGCCGCGAGGCGACGAAGTCCAGCGTCGCGCCGATGTCGCCCAGCGCCTGCTCGCGCTTCACGCCGTTGTCCATCGCCAGGTAGGGCTTGCCGTAGCCCGTCGAGCCGCGCACGTTCGGCGCGAGCACCGCGATGCCCAGCTCCTGCGCGTAGAATTGCCAGATGGGCTGGAAGGTGGGCCGCGTCTGTCCTTCCGGTCCGCCGTGCCAGAGGATGACCACAGGCACCTTGCCGTCCGCCCTCGGCGGCTTCCACAGGAACGCCGGGATGACCAGGCCGTCGGCCGCGCGGTACTTCACCAGCTCCGGCTCGACGAACGACGCAGCATCCACCGGACCGGCCTCGCTCCGCGTCCAGCGGGTCATCTTGCGGTCCTTGAGCGAGTACGTCCAGACGTCGTTGGGCGAGCGGGCCGTCTGCGCCCCGACGAACAGCAGATCGCTGCGCTTGTCCGGGAACCGCAGCGTCGAGACGATGCTGCGCGGCAGGTCGAGCGGAGTGGCGCGCCCGCCGCGCAGGTCGAGCAGGTACACGCGGGACCAGCCCTCCTCGTTGGTGGCGAAGGCCAGGTGCGCGCCGTCGGGCGCGACGGTGAGGTGCTCGACGTCCCACTTGATCTGCGGCGCGAGCGGCTCCGGCTTGGCGCCCGGGCGCGAGAGGTCGATCCGGTACAGCGAGTTGAAGTCGGAGTACCGGTCGGTGATCAGGTATACCGACTTGCCGTCCGCGCTGAAGCCGGCGTCTTCGACGCTGCCTTTCCCCTCGCTCGGAGTGATCTGGCGCAGCTCCCCGGTCTGCAGGTCGTACAGGTGCAGGTCGGAATCGTCGATGGCCCGGAACTGCCCCACCAGGAGGCGCTTCCCGTCGCGCGAGAACTCGACCGGCTGCCAGGCCCCCTCGCGCTCGCTCGCGCGACGCGCTTCGCGCGGACGCGCGGTCTGCGCGACGTACACGTCGGTATCCTTCCCGTTCCTCCCCGTCCCGGAATAGGCGAACCGCGTTCCGTCGGCCGAGACGATCAGGCCCTCGTGCCGGCTCTTGCCGTCGGTGAGCAGCTCGGAGCGGCCCGTCCGCCGGTCGAGACGGAACACCTGGTGGAACTCGCCGCCGCCGACGTCCTGCAGGTACAGCAGCCCGCGCGGGTCGCCCGGCACGAACCGGGCGGAGCTGACGGGCTCGTTCCCGAACGTCAGCTGCGTGCGCATGCCCATCGGCTGCTCGACCACGTGCAGCTGGTTGGTGGAGGCGAAACGCGTCGAGATCAGGAGCTGGCTCCCGTCGGCGGCGACGTCGAGCGCGTTCGCCGAGCGCGAGTTCTGGTACTGCTCGATGCGCGCCCTTATCTGTGGTGCAACTTCGGGCATGCCGCTCTCCAGGAGCGACGGAATGCCCGCCACCGGCTTCATGTCCGGGACCTTCGAGACGGGGGCGGCGGCCTGCGCGACGAGCAACGCGACGATCAGCATGGGAAACCTCTTCTACGGCCAGCGGAACCGGCGCAGGGTCAGCCCCTGGGCGTCGGCGAAGAGCGCGGCAGCGTACCCGTTTCCCGGGTCGAGGGGGAACACGGAAAACCGATCCGCCGCATCGGGCAGCCCCTTGGCCCAGAGGAGGCGCGCGCCGGCAGGTCCGAGCTCGACCTCATACGAGCGGGTCGAGCGGGACAGTCCCTCGCCCGTCACCTTGAGGAACGCCTCCTTGCAGGTCCAGAGCCGGAAGAAGGCCTGCTCGCGTTCTGCGGGCGGCAACGCGAAGAGGGCCTGCTGCTCCCCCGCTGCGAAGAACCGCCGGGCGATGTCGTCGGTGCGCCGCTTCTTGAGGTGCTCGACGTCCGCGCCCACCTCGACGCGCGCCAGCGCGATCAGGGCGCGGCCAGCGGAATGCGACAGGTTGAAGCGCAGCTCGCCCGCGCGCGGGGCGCAGGCGGGATCCAGCTCCGGCTTCCCGTGCGGGCGGTACCGCAGCGCCACCGCGCCGGGCGCGATGTCCAGCGCGCGCCCCAGCACCTCGCGGAGCGTGCCGCGCGCGGCCGACCAGCGGTTGCGCCATTCGTCGGTGGCGAACGAGGCGGCGCGCTGCCGCTCGCGCTCGGTGAAGCCGAGGGTCAGCCGGAGCAGGCGGTCGGGGGTCACCGCCAGGTCGGCGAGGACGGCGATGACCTCGCCGGGCCGCGGCATCGGGTCTGTGGGTGGGGCCGGCCAGGACTGCATGGCGCGGGATGGTAGCCGAACGGTGTCCCGGAAGGTGTCGAACGTACTCCCGCTCGCTCGCCAGGATGCACACCTTGGCGGCCGTGCAAGCCACTAGCAGCGCGGCGGCGCCGAGCGTGATCCGGGTCCTCCACCTCATCCATCGCTTCTACGTCGGCGGCGCCGAACGGCAGTTCATCGAGCGGCTCCGCGGGCATCCCCAGGGGTTCGAGCCTGTGGTGGGCTGCCTGGAGATCTCCGGCGGGAACCTGGCCGACTTCCGCGCGCTGGGCCTGGGCGAGCCGCACCTCTTCCCCATCCGGCGCTCGCTCTTGCGCCTCAACACCGCCGTCCAGGTGCTCCGCATCGCGGCGCTCGTCCGGCGCCTCGGGGTGCGCATCGTCCACGGAACCGATTTCGTCACCAATTTCTTGGGATTGCTCGCCGCCCGCCTCGCCGGAGCGCGCATGGTGGTGAGCCGCGTCGACCTGGGCCACGAGCGGCCCGGCTTCGGCCCGCTGCACCGCCGCGTCGAGAAGCTGGTCGCGGCGCGGGCCGACGTCGTCTGCGCCAACGCCGCGGCCGTCGGACGCCTCTGCATCGCGGAGGAAGGCTGTGCGCCCGACCGCGTGGCGGTGGTGCGCAACGGCATCGATCTGCGGCGCTTCGACCAGCTGGCCGCGCGGGCGCCGGACGGTCCGGTCCCGGACGGCGGCCCGGTGGTCGCCGTGGTGGCGAACCTCTGGCCCGTGAAGGACCACCGCACGCTGGTCGAGGCGGCCGCGCTGGTGCGGCGTCGGATTCCCGACGTGCGGTTCGCCCTGGTCGGCGACGGTCCCGAGCGCGGGTACCTCGAGCGGCGCATCGGGGAGCTCGGCCTGGGCGACGCGGTGCACCTGCTGGGGACCCGCTACGACGTGCCCGCGATCCTGTCCCGGGCCGCGGCATTCTGCCTGCCCTCGCGAGCCGAGGGTCTCTCCAACGCGATCATGGAAGCGATGGCGGCGGGTCTGCCGGTCGTGGCCACCGACGCGGGCGGCAATGCGGAGCTCGTCCAGCACGGCAGCTCGGGCTTCGTGGTCCCGGTCGGCGACGCCGGCGGCATGGCCGGGCGCCTGGTCGAGCTGCTCTCGGATACCGGTCATGCGCGCGCCATGGGCCGCCGCGGCCGCGCCGCCGCCGAGCGGGAGCTGTCCCTGGACCGCAAGCAAGCCGCCTATGCCGACCTGTACTGCCGTGTTCTCGACAGAGCGCTCGCCCCCCTACCCGGAGAGCAGGACCGTACCTAGATCGCGGTTCGGAAAGATCCGATGGCATCGCAAGGCGAGGCGAACGTCGCAACGGTCGAGGCTCCCGCTCCGGAGCTCTCCCCGCAGCGTCCGTTTTCGGACGAGGCGCTGCTCCTCACGGATGCGCCGGTTCCCGGCCGGCCCGCCCCGCCCGCGGCCGCGGATCTCCAGACCGAGCTGGTCACCGACTGGTCCCGTCTCGAGGCGCTGGAGCAGGAGTGGCAGGACCTCGCCGCGGGCGCCGTCGAGCCCAACCCGTTCTACGAGCCGTGGATGCTCCTCCCGGCCCTGCGGGCGTACGCCCCCGGAGCCCGGGTCGAGGTGCTCGTCGCCTCGGCCACGCATCGCGGACGGCGCCTGCTCTGCGGCCTGTTCCCCATCGCCTGGCGACGCGGACGGGCCGAGCTCTGGAAGCACCGCAGCTGCTACCTGTCCACGCCGCTCTTGCGGGCGGGGTTCGGCCAGGCGGCGCTGCGCTGCTTCTTCGACCATCTCGAGCGGCGCACCGGCTTGGTCCGGCTGGACGACGTGCCCGGCGACGGACCGTTCCACCTGCACCTGGTCGACGAGCTGAATCGCCGCGGCTGGCCCAGCCTGGTGTCGAGCTGGTACACGCGTGCCCTCTTCCGGCGGGCCGGCAGCGGCGACGAGTTCCTGGAGCGCGCGCTGAACGCCAAGCGCCGCAGGGAGCTGCGCCGGCAGCGGGCGCGCCTCGCCGAGCAGGGCCGGCTCGAGCTGTGCGAGCTCTCGCCCGGCGAGGACCCCACGCCCTGGATCCACGAGTTCCTCGCGTTGGAGGCGGGCGGCTGGAAGGGCGCCGCGGGAGTCGCCGCCGCGCTCCACCCCGCCGAGCGCGCGTTCGTGGAGGAGATGGCCGCGCGCGCGCACCACCGCGGCCGGCTGATGATGATGGGACTGCGCCTGGACGGCCGGCCGATCGCGCTCAAGTACAACCTGCTCGCGGGGGGCGGATCGTTCGCGTTCAAGATCGCCTTCGACGAGTCGTTCGCCCGCTACTCGCCCGGCGTGTTGCTCGAGGTGGAGAACATCCAGCGGCTGCACCAGATGCCGGAAGTGCGCTGGATGGACTCGTGCGCCGCGCCGAACCGGTTCATGATCAACCACCTCTGGCCCGAGCGGCGCGAGATGCAGACGGTGTTCTTGTCCACCGGCCGCGCGCTGCCCTCCCTGTTGCTGGCGCTGGTGCCGCTCTTCCAGTTCGCCCGCGCGCGCCTGCGCCGCCGCAGGAGGTCAGCGTGAGCGCAGCGCCGATGGTGGAGGTCGACCCGCAGGTCTTCGCCGCCTACTTCAACCGCAAGCCGTTCCGCATCCAGCATTCGCTCGGCGGGCATCCGCTCTTCGAGCTGCCGCGCCTGCTGCAGCTCGCGCGCGCCCTGCCCGAGCGGTTCGTCGAATACAACGCCGGCGCGCTGCCCGTCGGCGTGCGCCCCGAGGAGACGCCGCGCACCGGCCTCTCCGCCGAGGAGACCATCCGGCGCATCCAGGAATGCGGCTCGTGGATGGTCCTCAAGCGCGTCGAGCAGGATCCGGAGTACGGCGCGGTCCTCGATCGGTGCCTGGACGGAATCGCGGCGCACGCCCGCGGGCTGGTCCCGCCGATGCAGCGGCGGGAAGGGTTCATCTTCCTCTCCTCGCCCGGAGCGGTGACGCCGTTCCACATCGATCCCGAGTACAACTTCCTCCTCCAGGTCCACGGCAGCAAGACAGTCAGCATGTGGGATCCGGCCGATCGTTTCGTCCTGCCCGAAGAGGAGCTGGAACGTTTCTATGCCGCCTTCGTGCACCGCAACCTGCCCTGGCGCGACGTCTTCCAGACCACCGCCTTCGTGCTCCCGCTCGCCGCCGGCGAGGGGCTGCACTTCCCCGTAACGGTGCCGCACTGGGTGAAGAACGGGCCGGAGGTGTCCGTCTCGTTCAGCATCACCTTCCGCACGGACGACTCCGCGCGCCGCGAGCTGCTCTACAAGGCGAACGCGCGCCTGCGGAAGCTCGGGCTGTCGCCCACGCCCGTGGGTCAGTCCATCCTGCTCGACCGCACCAAGCAGCTCGCCTTCGGCGCCGCGGCCAGCCTGAAACGGCTGTGGGCTCCTGTGGCGTCCAGGAGCACCTGAGTACCCCGTGTAGGGGTTCGAGCGCCTAGCCTCTCCCCGAAGACGCTCGCTACTACTGGTCTCATGCTGGAGACCAAGATCGCTTGGATCTCGAAGATCGAGACGCGGGACGATGCGCTCCAGGTGGTGAAGGTCGCCTCGTACGCCTTCTTCTTCCTCGCCGCCTTGCAGCTCGTGCTGTACCTGGTGCTGAAGAGCGCCGGCGCGTTCATCGATGCCGCGATCATGGTGGCGGGCGCAGTGGCGGTGCTCTGGCTCCACAGCCGCGCCGCCGCGGCCGTCCTCTTCGCCGTCTCCTGCGCCGAGGCGCTGGTGACCGTCGCGAACATGCTGGGCGCCCACCTGGGCGTCGGAAGGAACGTGATCCTCGCCGGCCTCATGGTCTGGGTGGCCGTCCGCGCCGTCCAGGCGACCCGTGCGCTCGAGCGCATGCCGGACGACGAGGAGGAGGAAGACCTTCCCTCCGCCGCGCGCCGTTGAGAAGCAGCGCTGAGATCTGGGGACACCATACGTAACTCGCCGGTCGCTGGAGTTAAGTATGGTGTCCCCAGATCTCAAAGTATGGTGTCCCCAGATCTCAGATCTACGGATCACTCGTCGAAGTGACGTTCCGGGGGCAGCTCGCCGTGGGAGAGCACGCGGAGCAGCTTGAGCGTCCCGACGCCGTCGCTCTCCGCCACTGCGAGGACGTGGCCCGCGGAGTCCACCAGCCGGACGCGGCGGCCGCGCGGGTAAGGCGGCGCGCGCAGCCGCGACAGGTCCGCCGGTCCGGGAGTGTGCCCGTGCGCCACGCGGCGCGAGAGCTGCGGGTCCAGCTTCAGCTCAGCCAGCCCCTCCAGGGCGCGGTCCAGCGGCTTCAGGTACCGCGCCAGCTCGTCCCGGCCCTGCTTCGCCGCGGCCATCAACTCGTCCAGGCCCACGGACTCGTCGATGCCGAAGGACGCCACCCGCACGCGGCGCAATTCCCGCAGGTGCGCGCCGAAGCCGAGACGCGCGCCGAGGTCGTGCGCCAGCGTGCGCAGGTACGTGCCCTTCGAGCAGCGGACGAAGATGCCGCAGTCGGGCGGCTGGAAGAAGGTCATGCGCGCTTCGTCCACGTTCACGGTGCGCGGCTCGCGCTCGACCTCCTCGCCGGCCCGCGCCAGCTCGTAGAGACGCTTCCCCTCGATCTTCCGCGCCGAGTACATGGGCGGGGTCTGCTCGATGAGCCCGACGAACGAGCGGAGCGCCTCGCGAACGCCCTCCTCGGTCAGCCCCTCCACCGGCCGCGTCTCCAACACGCGGCCCGCCGCGTCCTGCGTGTCGGTGACCTGCCCGAAGCGAACGGTGGCCTCGTACTCCTTCTCGCCGTCGGCGATGAACCCGGCCACCTTGGTCGCTTCGCCCACGCAGATGGGGAGGACGCCGGTCGCGGTCGGATCCAGCGTGCCGGTGTGGCCCACGCGCTTCACCTTGAACAGGCCCTTCACGCGCCGGACCACGTCGAAGGAAGTCGGCCCGCTGGGCTTGTTCACCACCACCACGCCGCTCAGGTCAGGCATCCAAAGGCTCCAGGGCCTGCGCGACCTCTGCCGCGATCCGCGCGCGAACCGCGGCCTGGTCGCCCTCGATCGCGCAGCCCGCCGCGTTCTTGTGCCCGCCGCCGCCGAACCGCTGCGCGATGGCGGACACGTCCACGTTGCCGCGCGAGCGGAAGCTGACGCGCCAGGCGCGCGAGCCGTCTTCCGGCTCGCGGAAGGCGGCCGCGACCTCGACCCCGTCGATCGAGCGCGCGTAGTTGATGAAGCCGTCGGTCAGGTCGAGGTGCGTCCCGGTGCGGGCCACCATCTCGCGCGTGATGGTGATGGTGGCGAGCTTGCCCCCCGGCGCCACCTCCAGGGTATTCAGCACCTCGGCGAGCAGCTTCATGCGCGCCAGCGGCTGCTGCTCGTACACGCGGACGGTCATCTCCCACGGATCGACTCCGCGCTCGAGCAGCTCGGCTGCGATGCGCAGGCACTCCGGATCGGTCGACGAGTACCGGAAGCAGCCCGTGTCCGCCAGGATGCTGGCGTAGATGCATTCCGCCGCGTCGCGGCTCAGCGGGTGCCCGAGCCCCTGGATGATCTTGTAGGCGAGGATCCCCACCGAGGCCGCCGCGGGATCGACGTAGTTCAGATCGCCGAACGGCTCGGTGGTGATGTGGTGGTCGAGGTTGAGCAGCAGGCCGCGGCGGGGAGGCGGCGGCACGTCCGGCCCCAGCCGATCGGCGCTGCCCGCGTCGGTCGCCACGGTCACGTCGTAGGCCGCGTCGTCGGGGATCGATCTGGCGACCCTGTCCGCGCCGGCCAGGAAGCGGAAGTTGTAGGGCAGCTCGTCCGGATTGTAGACGGTGACCTCGCGCCCCATCTCGCGCAGCGCGCAGCCCAGCGCCAGCGCGCTGCCCAGCGCGTCTCCGTCCGGACCGCGGTGCATGGTGAGCAGGACGCTCCTGGCGCCCCGCAGGGCCTCGACGGCGCGAGGGAGGTTCTCGGCCGGCCTCCACTCTCGCGCGTTCTTGACGCCCCGGTTCTTGGCCTTCACCCACACCCCCCGTGCGCGCGGAGGCGCACTCTACTCGTCTTCCGGGGCGGACGGCGCGGGGTCCTGCCGCCGCGCCTCCTGCTCGCGCACCTCGTGCAGGAGCCGCTCGATGCGGTCGCCGCGGTCGATCGCCTCGTCGTAGGTGAACTCCAGATTTGGGACCACCCGCAGCCCGAGCGTCCCGCCCACCTCCCTGCGCAGCCAGCCGCTCGCGGCCTCGATGCCGCGCGCAGTCTCCTTGCGCACGTCGGGCTCGCCGTGGACGGTCCAGTAGACGCGCGCCTCGCGCAGGTCGGGCGACATCTTGACCCCGGTGATGGTCACCAGGCCCACGCGCGGGTCCTTGAGGCCGCGCGCGAACAGCTCCGCGAGCCTCTGCTGCACGAGGTGTCCGACTCTGTCCGGCCGGCTGTGGGTGGCCATCAGGATTCGTCCTCCCGGACGGGGAGGTCCTCCTCGCGGAGGTATTCGCGCAGCGCTTCCTCCTCTTCCCGGCGGGCGGCCTTTTCGTCGGCCGGCTCGGGGTCGAGGCGCGGCTTGTCGAGCAGGTCGCCGTGCATCGTCGAGTACGTCTCGATCTCCATCTCGCGCGAGACCAGGTCGGCCACGCCCAGCATCTCGACGTCGCGAACCACCTTGTCCAGCACCTCGTTCACGAAGCTGCGGTCGTTGGCGACCGCCGTCACCCCCAGGACGGCGCGCTGCCAGACGTCGTTCTCGGCCACCTCGGCGATGCTGACGTTGTAGCGGGCGCGCACGCGGTCGGTGATCTTGCGCACGGCGTGGCGCTTCTCCTTGAGCGACCGCGCCCCGGGCACCACCAGCGTCAGTCTGAGCACTCCGACAACCATGGTGTCTCAGTCGCCAGCCGTCGCAGCGGAGCCTCTCCAAAGCACAGCGCCGCCCCAGGGGCGGCGGCTGTCAGGTCAGGCTCGGCCTGATCGTCTCCAACTCGTACGCCTCGATGATGTCGCCTTCCTTGAGGTCGTTGAAGTTCTCGATGCCGATGCCGCACTCGAAGCCCTTGTCGACTTCCTTCACGTCGTCCTTGAAGCGGCGGAGGGAAGCGATCTTGCCGGTGAAGATCGGCTTCGAGTCGCGCAAGAGGCGCACCATCGCGGTGCGCGTGACCTTGCCGTCGGTGACCGAGGAGCCGGCGATGGTTCCGAGCTTGGGCACGTTGAAGAGCTGCTGCACCTTGGCGTGGCCCACCACCTTCTCGCGGATGATGGCGTCGAGCAGGCCCTCCATGGCGAGCTTCACGTCGTCGAGCGCCTCGTAGATGATCGAGTAGTGCTTGATCTGCACGCCTTCCGCCGTGGCGCTCTCGTCCGCGCCCGACTCGCTCTTCACGTTGAAGCCGACCACCAGCGCCTTCGAGGCCGCCCCGAGCATCACGTCGCTCTCGGTGACGTTCCCCACGCCGGAGTGGATCACGTCCACCCCCACCTTGGGAGTGGCGAGCCGGGTGAGGGCCGCCTTGAGCGCCTCCACCGAGCCCTGCACGTCGGCCTTGACGATCACCTTGAGCGTCTTGGCCTGGTCCTTCTTGCCCCTGGCGAGCAGGTCCTCCAGCGAGAGCTTGTTCGACTTGGAGAGGTCTTTCTCGCGCGCCTTGAGGGCCCGGTGCTCCGCGATGGTGGCCGCGGCGGTCTCGTCCTCGACCACGTTGAACTCGTCGCCGGCGCCCGGCGCTCCGTCCAGGCCCAGCACTTCGACCGGGAACCCGGGCGGGACGTCGTCCACCTGCTCGCCGTGCTCGTTCATCATCGCGCGCACGTGCCCGGAGTGGATGCCGGTCACGATCGGGTCCCCTACGTGCAACGTGCCGTCCTGCACCAGGACGGTGGCGACCGGCCCGCGGCCCTTCTCCAGCTTGGCCTCGACCACCACGCCCTTGGCCGGGCGCCGGGGATTCGCCTTCAGCTCCAGGACCTCGGCCTGCAGCAGGATGGCCTCGAGCAGCTTCTCCAATCCTTCGCCGGTGCGCGCCGACACCGGAATCATCATGGTGTCGCCGCCCCACTCCTCGGGGACCAGGGCGTGCTCGCTGAGCTGCTGCTTGATCCGGTCGGGTTGGGCCTCGGGCTTGTCGATCTTGTTGATGGCGACGACGATCACCACCTCCGCCGCCTTGGCGTGGTTGATCGACTCGACCGTCTGCGGCATCACGCCGTCGTCCGCCGCGATCACCAGCACGGCGATGTCGGTGACGTTCGCGCCGCGGGCCCGCATGGCCGTGAAGGCCTCGTGGCCGGGCGTGTCGAGGAAGGTGATGTCCGCCTCGCCCCCGTCGGAGCCGACCACCTCCACCGAGTAGGCGCCGATGTGCTGGGTGATTCCGCCCGCCTCGCCCTCGGCCACGTGCGCCTTGCGGATGGCGTCGAGCAGCGAGGTCTTGCCGTGGTCGACGTGGCCCATGATGGTGACCACCGGAGGCCGCGACTGGAAGTCCTCGGGCTTCTCCTCCACCTCGGGCAGGTAGTCGACGATCTCGAAGCCGGTCTTCTCCACCTTCCAGCCGTGGTCGACCGCGAGCACGCTGGCCGTGTCGAAGTCCACCGCCTGGTTGACCGTGACCATCTTGCCGTTCGTCATCAGCTTGCGGATCAGGTCGGACGACTTCACGCCCATCGTCTGCGACAGCTCGGCGACGGTGATGGTCTCCTCGAGGCGGATCACCTTCTTGTGCTCCGCCATCTCGGTAATCTCGGTCTGCTTGCCCTTCTTGGTGCTGCGCTTCTTGTGGCCGCGCACCGGCACGTAGGCCCGCTGCTTGGCCAGCTCGATCAGGTCCTGCTTGGAGAGGGACTCCACCTTCTCCACGCGCGGGCCCTTCTTGCCCTTCTGCTTGTCCTTGGTGACGTCGATGAACTCGCGGCCGCGGCCGGGGCCGCCGGACACCACCGCCAGCTCGCGCACCTCGCCGACCGGGCGGGGACGGAACCCTCCGCCACCGGGGCCGGGGCGCGGCGGCGGCCGGGCGATGGGGATCAGCGGACGCGAGAGCACCACCGCGCGCGTCGCGGTCGGGCGCGCCCCGGCCGGGTCGGACACCTGCACCGACTGGGTGCCTCCGGGACCCCGGATGATGGGACCGCTGGGTTGCGCCCCGGGGGCGCGCCCGGCGATGCGCGGCGGCGGCGGCGGGGCGGGCTTGGCCGCCACCTTCTGGACGCCGACCGGGACATTGGACACGTGGCTCTGCTGGGCTGGCTTCACGGGCTCGGGCCGGGCGGGGGCGGCGGGGGGAGGGGGAATGGGTGCGGGGGCGGCGACGGGGACGGCGACGGCGACGGCGACGGCCGGCTCGGGCCTCCGCTCGACCTCGGGGGCCGGGGCGGGCGCCGGCGCGGCCGGGGCTGGGGCTGGCGCCGCCTGCGCGGCGGCAGGCTCGGGAGCGCGGACCGGCTCCGGGCGGATCTCGGGCGGAGGCGTCGGGACCGGTTCGAGCCGGACCTCGGCGACGGGAGGCGGCGGCGGGGGAGGAGGCGGCGGCTCGGCATGCTCGCCGAGCGGCTGTCCGTCGGGCCCCAGCGTGTCGGCCTTCTTGCGGCGCAGCACGACCCCGCTGGCCGACGCCTTGGGCGCCGCAGCCTTGGGAACACGCTCGCCACGGAACCTCTCCGTGACCGCCTGGGCCTGATCGTCTTCGAGCGACGAGGAGTGGCTCTTGACGTCGTACTCGTGGGCCTTGAGCCAATCGACCATCTCCTTGTTGGAGAGGCCGAGGTCCTTTGCGAGCTCGTACACGCGCTTCTTCGCCATCGTTTCCCTTGCCTGCCCTGTCTGGGGCCCCCGGGAGGCCTCCGCGGGGCCTGCCTCTTTAGTCTGTCCTGACTCTCATCGTCAAGCGAGCCAGCCGAGCAGCCGATCCAACACCGGCTCCGGGGCCCGCCCTCTCAAAGCGCGCGCGATGCGGCGTCCTTGGACCGCCTTCTTCGCGCACTCCGGGTCGCGGCAGAGATAGCAGCCACGTCCCGGTCCCGGTCCAGGGCCGACCTCTCCGCCCCGGACCGACAACCGCAGGAGCTCGCGCTGCGACCTCACTGCCCTGCACCCGACGCAGCGACGCTGCGGCTCGTGTGGGCGGATGCGGCCGGCCCGCCTCCCGCGGACCACCTGTTTTAACCGCCCTGCGCGGCCGATGCACCACTCTCTGCGGCACGCTTCGCGTCGAGATCCGCCTTGAGCCGAGCCTCCTCCTGCAGGTAGTGCTCCACGGCCGTCTTCACCTGCCGTCCCTTCTTCACCCCCAACCCGGTCGTCTCGCCGAACTTCACCACGTCGGGCTCGTTGTGGATGTCCTCGACGGTCTTGTACCCGGCGTTCGCCATCTGCTCGATGTTCCGTTCTGAGATGCCGCGGACGCGCAGCAGTCGCTCCGCCTGCGTCAGATCGCTGGGATGGCGGCGCGCCTCGGCCTGGCGGGCCTCCTCCCGCTCGCGATCCATGCGGGCCAGCTCCTCCTCGTCCTTGCCGATCTGGTCGCGCGCGGCCGCCAGGTAACGCTCGACGTTATCCGCAGTGATTCCAGGCATCTGGAGCAACACCTCGGTGGAAGCATTGGCGAAGTCCTTGGCGCTGCGGAAGCCGTGCGCGTAGAGCAGCTCCACGGTCTGCTCCGGCAGCCCGATGGCCGTCAGGCTGCGCTGGGCGAACTCGCGCAGCTCCTTCACCCGGCTCTCGCTGTTGATGTCCAGCTTCCAGCCGGTGAGCTGCGCCGCCAGGCGCACGTTCTGCCCGCGGCGGCCGATGGCGAGCGAGAGCTGGTCGTCGGGGACGATGATCTCCATCGCCTTGTTCTGCTCGTCCAGCAGCACCCGGGTCACTTCCGCCGGCTGCAGCGCGTTCACCACGAAGCGCGCCGGGTCCTCGTCCCAGGGCACGATGTCGATCTTCTCGCCGCGCAGCTCCTGCACCACGGCCTGCACCCGGCTGCCCTTCATGCCCACGCAGGCGCCGACGGGGTCCACGTCGCCGTCGCGCGAGGCGACCGCGATCTTGGTGCGGCCGCCCGGCTCGCGGGCCACCGCCTCGATCACCACCACCCCTTCGGCGATCTCCGGGACTTCCATCTCGAACAGCTTGCGCACCAGCTCCGGGGAGGCGCGGCTCAGGATGATCTGCGGCCCCTTCGACTCCCGCAGGACGTCCAGCACGAAGGCCTGCACGCGGTCGCCGGCGCGGTAGCTCTCGCGCGGCGTCTGCTCACGCACCGGCAGGACCGCCTCGGCCCGGCCCAGGTTGACGATGATGTTGCCGCGCTCGAAGCGCAGCACGATGCCGCTGACGATCTCGCCCTTGCGGTCCTTGTAGTCGTTGTAGACGTTCTCGCGCTCCGCGTCCCGGGTCCGCTGGATGATCACTTGCTTGGCGGTCTGCGCGGCGATGCGCCCGAACGACTTGCGGTACGTCTTGAGGTGCAGGATGTCGCCGTACCGGTCGTCCTGGACGCGCGCCTCCTCCTCGTCCTCGGGGCGGTAGAAGATCTGGAAGAGCAGCTCGTCGCCGACCTCGGCCTCGATGCCCTTCTTGCCGGCGTCGTCCAGGGAGATCTGGTTGACCGACTTGATCGGGTCCTCGACCTCGACGCGCGGCACTACCGTCAGGGTCTGGAAGACCTCCACCACGCCCTTCTCCTCGTTGTAGGTCGCCTCGATGGCGCGGTCCGGGCCGAAGTGCTTCTTGGCCGCCTGGGAGATGGCGTTCTGCAGGGTGTCCACCAGGACGTTGCGGTCGATTCCTTTGTCCTTCGCAACCTGGTCCAGGATCATGTTCAGGTTGAGCGTGGGGACTACCTGCGGCTGCGGGGCTGCCATGGTTCTGCTCCGTGTTTTTTCAGTTGTGGGTGATGCCAGACTCGTCGTGCCAATGGATGAAGGAGGGGCGCTGGCCGGTGAGGAAATAGTGCTCGAGCGCGCGGGTCGCGTCCTCGCCGGGGACCGCCCAGGAGGCGGGGTACTCGTCCTCCTGGTCGTTCGAGAGCGTGAAGGTGAGGCGCGCGTCCTGGCTGCCCGTGTACCGCGGGCTCCTGGAGCTGAAGCTCGGCTCGCCCTCGCCGCCGGCGAGGAAGAGGACCGCCTGGCCGCCGCTGAACAACCCCGTGAGGGATCCGTCTTCGCGCCGCACGACCACCTCGGCCCGGTCGGACTTGCGCGCGTCCTTGAGCGCGCGCCGCACGTCGTCCCGTCCTCGGGTGAGCACGTAGCGG